>JAGVYY010000029.1 GCA_018303005.1 Candidatus Woesearchaeota archaeon | reverse complement strand
ATTTTTAAATTCTATAATATTGTATTAGACTTTCTAAACCTTCTTGAACATCATGCATTTTTATTCCTAATAAATTCATTTTTGTTAAGCCTAATTCTCGGTTTGCCTGATAATTACTTGGAACATCTTTTAATTCTATATTACCCGGCAAGTTAAATGACATGCACATCTTTTCAAAAAATTCAGCAACTTCAATTGTATTACCACCAATATTTAATATGCCCTCATAACCTTCCGATATTAAATGCATTACAACATTTCCAACATCTGACAAAAGTGTTTGGTTTGTTCTTAATCCTTTAAATGCTGGAACATTATTTCCTTTCTTTAATGTTTCATAAGCCCATTTGAATATAGAACCACCTATATGCTCCGGATTTATGCCATAACCATATGTATCTCCTACTCTTAAAATTACTGCAGATGGAACTTCCAATGCAAAATTTTCAGCCCCTACTTTTGTTATATTATACCAGTTTCCATCTATTAAAGTTGGTAAATCTTCTTCTACATATGGTGTTTGTTTTTTACCATCATGAACTGCAACTGTTGATAAATGAAATAATTTTATTCCATTTTCTATGCAGAGCCTGCTTAAATACTCCACTGCAGTTTTATTAACGGCTACAGCCATTCCAGGTTCTTTATTACAAGCTTCTTTTCCTACAATACCAGCACAATTTACAATTGTTTCAGGTTTAGTATTTTGTATATAATTTTTTAATTGAGAATAATCTGTTATATCTAATTGTTTTAGTCCAGATTTTTGTGAGAGACTTGAACCTTCAACAGGAAGATTTAGTTCAGATGCTGCTCTCAAAACATTAGATCCTACAAGCCCGGATGCCCCTATTACACTAATATTTACCATTTTGAATTTAAATACGATAGAAAGATTTAAATTTGCCTCCCTCCATACTTAACTTCAGAATCATCTAATCTTCTATACTGTTTTTCTTCTATTAATTCTTCCTGAATATGGGTTGTTAATTCTAATGATCTCGTAATAATAAAAAATGCATTTGCTATCTTCCGGTTAAATCCTAATTCAGAGATTAAAGCAGCAATACAACAGTCAATATTAAGGCATAATTTTTTTCCTTTGAATTCTTTTAACATAAAAGACATTTTAATCAGTTACAAATTATGAGAAAGAATTATTAAAAATATTGTTTTTATAATTATACTGCTCTTTTTAACCTGTAATGACTTAGTAGTTGCTTGGACCATAATAAAAAGCCGAACAGAGCATAAAACAACAGTGCAAAAAATATCTTGTCAAGTAAAGCACCTATTGTGATAACAAGGATTGCAGTGCTTGTTCCACCAATAAATAGATTTTTTCCGATTTTAAATTCATTATATCCTTCCAGATCATTGGATCTTGACAAACCAATGACTCTTGTTGATGTTATGTTGCTTATTATCAGGATGTTGGCTACTGCAAAAAGACCTAAAATTAATGTTAAGGGATTTTTTGTGTAAATAAAAAGACCCAGAGATGCGAATGCATAAGTCAATGAACAAGTTATGTTCTGGTAGATTGCTGTAAACCAGTTGCCGAAATCATCTTTTATGTTCCTGTATTTTATAAATTCCTTGTTAACAATGCCAAGTATGAATGATAACTGCAATAATACTACACCTATCAGGATAAAAATATGATGTCCTGAAGCAAAAAATAAAGCTGATGTCAGACCCAGCAGAAATGAGATTAATGCTATCCTGAACTGCGTGATATGTTTTAGTCTTAGAAACAACCTTGTAATTCTCAATGAAAAAAATTTATACGGCTTTTCTACGAGGCACTGCTTTTCTTCTGAACAAATAAAATCCAATTCATACAGTGAAGGTATTTTTTTGCCTCCTGCAGAACTCCAGGAATTCCTGTTTTTTTCTTTAGTGAATTTATCTGAGATATGCTTCATGGTTTTTATTGATTCTACAGGATATCTGCCAGAAGCTGTTTCTCCCGAGAGCATGACAGCGTTTGCACCATCTAATATGGAATTTGCTATGTCATTTATTTCTGCTTTTGTTGGTGTAGGATTATTAACCATTGATTCAAGCATTTGTGTTGCCACTATTGCAGGCTTGCCGTATTTGTTGCATTTCTGTATAATTTTCTTCTGCAGTTTTGGAACATTTTCAACACCAACTTCTGAACCTAAATCTCCTCTGTCGATCATTATACTGTCTGATACCTGCAGAATATCATTAAAATTGTCCAAACCTTTTTGTGTTTCTATCTTTGAAATTATCTTTACATTAGAGTTCCTGATAAGATTCCTTATATTTCCTATGATGTTTACATTTCCAATAAATGAAACTCCGATATAATCCAGACGGTTCTTTACTGCAAATTCAATAAGGTACGTGTCTTTTTCTGTAAGCTTCGTATAGTCAAGGTTTAATTCAGGTATGTTCACGCCTTTTCTGCTTTTTATTATATGAGAGTTCAATGCCCTGCAGATGATTTTTTTATCATGGATTTTTATAACTTCCAGCTTTAAATTTGCATCGTCGATTAGTAAGGTATAACCGGGTTTTAATTCTTTAATAAGAAATGGATGAGGGATGTAAATATATTTTGTTTTTTTTGATACGCTTAAAGTAACTTCCTGATTTTTTTCAATTTTTATTGGTTTTTCTAAATCTCCTAATCTTATTTTTGGTCCTGGAATATCTAAAAGTACCGGTAAATCTTTTTTTATCGATCTTATCTTTTTTATTTTATCTAAGTTTGTTTTATCTGTGCCATGTGCTCCATTAATTCTGGCAATGTCCATTCCGTTGTCTATCAATGACTTTATTAAATCAAGAGAATCTGATGCAGGTCCTATTGTTGCTATTATCATGACCATTTAATAGACCTGAATAGAAATAATTATAAAAGTATTTTTTTCTAAGATTTATGTTACTATAATGTTTATAAAACTTGTTTTTTAAGGGGCTAAAAGCATTTTTAAATGTTTCCGATTTATATTTAAAAAATGAATGGAATAAAACCTCTTGGTGGTAAACTAATAAACAGGATTCTTGATAAAGACAAGGCTTTAAGATTCCTTAAGCAAGTTAATGAATTCCAGAAGATTAAACTGAATCAAGACCTGGTCATGGATGTTGAGAAAATCGCAATAGGTGCTTTTTCTCCTTTGGAAGGATTCATGGCTAGAGAAGATTATTTTTCTGTGCTAGACAATTATAGGACCAGTAAGGATGTTTTATGGACTTTGCCAATTGTCTTGCCTGTAAATGAAGGAGATTCAAAAAAAATCAAAGAAGGTGAAGATATTATCTTAACTGATTTAAATGATAATCCTGTAGCAGTTTTGCATCTGGAGGAGAAATACAAGCAAGACAAGGATTATGAGGTTAGAAAGATATTCGGCACATTGGATAAGGCACATCCTGGAGTTTTACATACTTTCAACAGTAATCCTGTTTATCTTGGGGGTAAGATAGACCTGATAAAAAAACCTGAATCAAAATTTAGAGAATATGAGCTGACACCTGAAGAAACAAGAAAAATTTTCAATGATAGAGGATGGAAAACTGTTGTAGCTTTTCATACTAGAAATGCACCACATAGAGCACATGAGTTCTTACAGAAAGCTGCTCTTGAGTTAGTTGATGGATTGTTTATACAGCCTGTAATAGGAAGAAAAAAACCAGGGGATTATAATGCTGAGACTATATTAAAATGTTATAAAGTTCTTGTTGATGATTTCTATCCCAAGAACAGAGTTTTATTGGCTGCTTTGTCAACTTATTCTAGATATGCAGGACCGAGAGAGGCTATTTTTACAGGATTGGTTAGGCAGAATTATGGAGCAACGCATTTCATTGTCGGAAGGGATCATACTGGTGTTGGGAATTTTTATGAGAAATATGCGGCACATGATCTTTATAAAGAATTGTTGAATGAGCTTGATTTTACTCCTTTGTTTTTTCATGGGCCTTCTTACTGCAAAAAATGTGAATGGATCACTACAGAAAAGACATGCCCTCATGACGATGCAGATAAAATAGAAGTAAGCGGAACTAAAATGAGGGATCTTCTGAGAAAAGGAGAAAAACCCCCGAGGGAATTTATGCGGCCAGAGATTTATGAGAACATTAATGAGGATAGCTTTACCTGATGAGAATCTTTCTTCCTATATCCATTGCAAGCCTGCTTTCTCTCAAGATCAAGGCTATATTTGTCAAGGGGTAAGATATTCTACTAGCTGTTTTACCAAATTTTCTTTCTATTAATTTTTTGATAGACCATTTATATGCTTCATTATCCAGGATGTTATACGCTTTTATGCGTTCTTCTTTTGTAAAATCATCTGTTTCAAATGATGGTGTTAAGTATATGTCTGAAGATACATATTTATTCTGGGAGAATTTTGTTGAAACTGTATCTAAATCATGTAGTGGTTTCGCATTTTTCTGAGCCCATTCATACATTTCAGTGTTTGGGAATACTGTCAAAAGACTTATTCTTGGGATATCTATGTCAGCTTCTTTGAAAAAATCAATGTACTTCATCTCTTTCTCAAATGTTGCTCCAGGCAGACCTGAAATCATAAATCCTTTTGTTAATATGCCTGCGTTTTTTGCATATGTGAATGCTCTTTTCATAATTCCTATGTCATGCGTAGGCTTTTTTATTGCTTTTAATATTTCTGGATCATTTGACTCAACTCCGAATGAGATCAGATAGCAGCCGGCTTTTTTCATTTTATAAAACAATTCTTGATCTGCTGACAGCGTTGTCAGGCCCTGACCTATTTCCCATTTTATATCAAGGTTTCTTGATACTATCTCATCGCAGATATCTGCTGCTCTTTTTCTGTTAAGGGCAAAATTGTCATCAATTACATTAAATCTTTTAATGTTATAGGCTTTTACCATGTGCTCTATTTCATCTACAACTTTTACAGATGATCTCATTCTGTAGCTGCCGCCTATCCTGGAAGAGGTGCAGAATGTGCATTGATGAGGACAACCCCGTGAGGTCTGTAAAGGATATCTGTTTTGTTTATTATATTTTTTATACGCTTCCAAATCAAAAAGATGCAGTTCAGGCATTGGCAGGTTGTCAATGTCATTGACCTGTGCCGGTTTGTTCATCTTTAATTTTTCATCTTTTATATAACCAACACCATCAAATTTTTTTATATCTTCTTCATTGCTTAGAGCGTCAGCTATTTCATTAAACAAAAAATCTGCTTCCCCTGAAACCAAGTAATCTATCAACTTGCCTTTTGCTACCATTAAAGGAGCCAGAGATGCATGAGGGCCTCCTGCGATTATTATAGCAGATGGATTTTTTTCTTTTGTAATCTTCATCAGTTTTTTTGTGTTGTCCAGATTTAATGCTGTAACTGAGAATCCGATAATATCAGGATTAAATGTTTCAATAGTTTTGACATATTTATCTGTGTTGTACAAACGCATGTCCAATGCTTTTATCTCATGTCTGGAGTGATACAGAGAACTGGCAATATACACAAGTGCAAGAGGTGGATATTCTGGCAGATAGTTCATTGAGTAATCTTTTTCCAGTACGAGTAGAATTTTTTGAGAGTTTCCCATGTTAAGTTTTATTTAACCATGTTCTTATAAATGACAATTCTTTTTTAATGTTATCTTTTTGCATATGATTAAATTTTTCTTCTAAGATTAATGGAACTCTTAACTCTTTTATTATATCAAGGTGTTTCAATATAGACTTGTCTGTTTTGTGTAGTAGATTATGATTTTTATAGTTATTGAAGGTGCTTAAATGTATGCCAGCAATTCTCTCTCTGTAAATGTCTATATATTTTTTTATTTCCATGTTATTGAATGACATGGTGTGGCTTGTATCCAGAACTAACTTAAGACTTTTGTTCTCCATTAAATCTTTGTGCAGTTTGATATTTTGATCAGGCACTAATGAAAATTCTTTGTTTATATTTAATATTCCTTTAGAAACCATATTAATAATCTCCTGAAAATGAAACAGCAAGAACTGTTTCCTTGTAAGACCATAGTTTTCTATTGTTATGTTCATGCCTTCGAATATTGAATAATCATGAGTTATGTTTGGATGAACTACTATGAATTTTGCATTTATTTTCCTATAGATATCTTTTATTCTTTTTAATATGACATTTTTTTTTGCATAAGTTATATTCCTGAACGGCAGATGCAGGGTATTAAAGCTGAATCTTTTCAATGTTCTCAGGCTTTCCTGTGATAAAGTTAAATTTCTGAGCTCTTCTTTGCTATGGAAGTTCAATTCTATTCCGTCAATGTTAAAATTTGTTAATACAGATATCTGCTCATTTATGTTTAAATTCCAGTTTCTAAGACTAGTGGTTGATATCAGTATTTTTTGAGACATTTTTTCTCCCTTCTTTCAATAAGATATAAGCGAATGCTATACCAATAGAAAAGACAATTATCACTGAAATAACCCTGTCTAAGATTGCAACCAGAGTCCCGGCTTTTTGCGTTGCTCCTGCCAATGAAGTTGATAACACAATGACGGTTTCTTTTATTCCTAGACCTCCTGGAGTGATATTAATCAGTATAGAAAGCATTGTTATTGTTGCTATAACAACACCTGGAAACAATTTTATAGGAGACTGTATTATATAATATGTCAATACTAATCTTAAGGCTATCAGTAATATTACTACAATATCAGCAAGAATCAGCTTTGTAACAAGTGTATAATTCTTTCTTATTATTCTCCATTCATTTATTACATTTATTCCAAAGTTTATTATTTTGCTCTTTGTCAGTTTTAATCTTGGTGAGAACAGCATTATTAATATTTCAAGTACCAGGGCTATGAAGAATATAAGCCCTAATTTTGATGAAAAAGGATTTATTGTTCTGTAGGTCAATAATGTAAAGATTAAGCCCATAAGAGATGAGGAAAAAAAAGTTATGATCATTGTTGAACTGAATGTTGACATGAATTTCATATAGCTGAAATCATGGTATTTCTTAAGATATCTTGCACGCCAGTAAGCGCCTCCTCTTAATGGTACAATGTAATTTCCCATTGTTGTTATTGCAGATAGGCCGAAATGCTGTTTTGTTTTAAGGTCCAGGTTATAGAATTTTGTCAGAAGATTTATCTTTATCCCATTTATATATATATTTAATATAACTAAGACAACCATCAATGCTATATAATAGACAGGAATGCCAATTATTTTTTTGAAATCTGAGGCATTATCTTTGAAGAATATTATAAGGAATATCACAAATGCTAGATTTATTGTTATGCTGAAGATTTTTTTGTAGTTCATTACATTCTAAGGATACCTTGTGATTTAGTACAAGGTAAACTAAACCTCCTGTAAGTTCTTAAATCTTGAAGAGAAAATAAAACGTGCGCAACGAAGTTGGCGCACGCACCAAACATGTTTAGGGTGGTTTGAGCCTTCTTAAAAAACTTTGCGTAGGAGCTAAAAAAATGGAAATCGGCAAGTTTAGGCATGGAGTTGGATAAAATACATTTCACTTTGTGTGGAAATGCAAATACGCTATGGATCCTTTTAAGTTTGAGAAGCTTAGGATTCTTTGCGAGGAAGTATTGAGAGATATTGTTTCTCAATATGGTTTTGAGATTTATGAACTTAATATACAACCGGATTATATACACTTGTTTGTTGAAATTCCTTACGCAATGAGTGTTAGCAAAGCGCTTCAATTGTTTAAAGGAATTTCTGCTTACAGAATCCTTAAACAGCATACTTGCCTTAGAAGATATTTTAGAAAAGGACGTTTCTGGAGTCCAGGAAAGTTTTTCAGGAGTGTTGGGAATGTTACCAGTGAAACTATACAACACTACATTTCCCAGTCCCAAGGTTCGTGGCAATTTTAACATCTTTTATTTGATACCTCGGACTTCAGTCCGAGGAGGTTCATTTTTGTTATGATACTCATTATCGCAAGATTTAAATTAAATCCTATTTTTACTTTTTCATGGGAAAATTACCTAGATTAGAGGATGTAAGAAAAGCCGTATTAAAACCTGCTGAATGCATCTGGATGTACAATTACAGAAGGCTAACAACACGAATAACAAGGTACATTGTTGTTACAGACATTAAAGCTAATCATATTACTTTTTTGTCGTTTCTTTTTGCTTTATCTTCAGCTTACTTGTTCTCTCTTGGACATTATAAATATTTTATAATAGGGGCTATATTTATGCAGGTAGGCTATCTTTTTGATTTGATTGACGGAGAGATCGCAAGATTCAAAAAACAGGCTTCAAAATTTGGGCAATGGTTTGATAATAGCACTGATGTTTTTGGACAGATTGCAATTATCATTGGAATCACTCTTGGTGTTTTCAGGATTATTGGGAAGGACATGGTGTTGTTGCTTGGCTTATTTGCAATTGTCAACCAGTTCCTGAATATGTACATAAGAATGCTGAATGATAAGGTATTTTACAGTCCTGACAATAAAAGACCAGAGGATTTTGCAATTGGAAAGAGGTTTTATTTTGGTTATGAGGGAACAATGTATTTTATTATCACAGTAATGGCTTTTCTTAACCTGATGTATTATGCTTTATTGTTCTTTTCAACAATCTGGGGTTTAATCTGGATTAAAAAGGTCTTTAATGTCTTGATTAGCAAGAGAAATACCTGAAATTTATTGAATCTTTAGAATTCTGAATATTGCGCTTGTACAGCTCTAAGTGCTTGCCTGATTTTTCTGGTTAATTTCCATACCTTTAATCCAGGTCTGATTGTAATTTTCCTTAATGGCTCATTTTTCCAGATTAAATACCCTATTTTTCCAAGAACAGGGCCAAACTCCTTTTTTATTAATAGCTCCATGACGTATTTTTCTCCTAGTTTGTAGGCTTTCATTCTCTCTTCTTTTGTGAATTCAGGGGTTTCAAAGATTGGATCATTTTCCCAGTAACCAACTTCGTTCATGTATTCTTCTGGTTTTTTTAGCAGATAACCCTGAGAGGAAACTTGTTCGTATAACTCTGTTCCCGGATAAGCGACAATATTATAAAATCGAACTTCATCTAATGGAAGTGATTTGGCAAATGCCAGAGATTTCCTGAATTTTTCAAATGTATCTCCTAAACCGCCAATAATGAAAAATGCCCCTACCTGAATACCATTTCTCTTTGTCAGGATCACTGAATTTTTTGTTATTGCAGGAGTCAAGCCCTTTTTCATTTTGTTAAGGACTTCCTGGTCTGAGGATTCTATGGCATAAGCAATGAAATAACAACCAGCTTTTTTCATCTTCTTTAATAAACTGTTATTTACTTTATCTGCTCTTAATCCATTTCTTATGTCAAATCTTATCTTCATATTACTTGCAATAATTTTATCGAATAGAGTTTCAGCCCTTTTCATGTCCTGGGTCAGATTATCATCTGTAAACTGGAATTCTTTGTATCCTTTATTGTACCAGTGTTTTATTTCATCTACTACATTTTCCGGGCTTCTTGTTCTGAATTCAAAACCCATCACAAGATGAATTGAACAAAATGTACATTTATACGGACAACCACGGGAGGTAACAATCCTTATCTTTTTGTCAAGATATTTGTCCATATCAAACAAGTCATATGCTGGAAAAGGCAGAGAATCAAGATTTTTTATGTACTCTCTTGGATGATTTTTTATTATACTGCCTGTTTTTTTATCGTGCCAGATCAATCCTTTTATTTTTTCCAGAGGGACTTTATTAACCAGCTCAAGGGCTGTATGCTCTGCTTCTCCAAACAATATGTAATCTGCCTGTGTCTCTTTCAGTATATCTTCTGGCATTGTTGCAGAATGAGCCCCACCAATTACAATAGGGATATCCGGATATCTTTTTTTTAGGTCTTTTATTAGTTTATATGCTGTCTTTGACTCCTTGCTCATTGATGTTAAGCCTATTATCTCTGGTTTGAATGAATTTATGTTCTTGTATAAACTTCCATAATCTGGATTTATGCGCATATCCACTATGTTTATGTCATGGTTGTTTTTTCTCAGTAATGAGGCTACATAAGCAATTCCTATATGAGGGGTGGACGGTAGAGGATATTTTCCCAGTGCATTCGGTATTATAAATAAGAATTTCATTTTCTTTCCTTTTTGTAATTCAGTATTTCATTATAAACTTTTATATATTTATTGGCTATGCTTTCCCATGTAAAATTTTTCATTACATGGTTATATGCGTTATCAGCATAATATTCCCTTAAATCTTTATCATTTAATAGTTTTAAGATTGCTTCAGTCAGCTGATCTGGGTTTTTCTGTTCTACCAATATACCAAGGTTCTTGTTCGATATAACATCTGGAATTCCACCTGTATTTGTGCCTATCACTGGAATTTTTGTTGCCATTGCTTCAACATAAACAACACCTTGAGTTTCTCTATCGCCTTGAGAGTCTATTATTGACGGCAAGACAAAAATGTCAGATGCTTTATAATATTTCGGGAGAACATCATGAGTTATTTCTCCGACAAGAAAGACATTATCATTTAATTTCAGGTCTTTTACCAGCTGTTCTAACTTATTCCTTAAGATGCCTGAGCCTACTATCACTAGCTTAACATCCTTTCTTTTCATGTTAACCTTATGAAATGCCCTTATCAGATACTCAAGGCCTTTTTTTTCCACTAGCCTTGCTACTGATAATATCATCAATTCATTGTTTTTGCAGTATTTTGCCCTTATTTTCTTATAATCTTTTATGTTAGGATTGAAAACTTCTTTATCAAAGCCAAGAGGTATTGACTGTAACTTTGACCTGAAGCCGTATTCACGCATTACCTTTGTCAGGCCACTTGTTAAAGTAAATGTCTTATATGAATTTTCCATTATTTTGTCTAATATCCATATTAAATGGAATTTTTTTGTCATAAAGACTTCTCCACCATATATTGTTACTATATATGACTTTTTGGAATTCATTACTGGAAGGCCCTGAGGGAAGCCCCAATGAACATGTATTATATCCGGTCTGATTTTTTTTATGAGGTTTTTTACTTTTATATATTGCAACAGGGAAAATATCGGTAGCTGGATAAAAGGAAGGATGCTTGTACCTATATTTGCAGGTAGTCCAGAGCCATAAAACAATCTTTGCATTTTTGCAGGTATAAAATACTTGATTCTGTGGATTTCTGCTCCTTCAGATATTTCAAATTCTTTAGCTTTGTAGTCATGCGGTGCAGAGACATATATATTATGGCCTTTTTTTATCAGTTCCTTTGCCAGGTAATAAACAAAACCCGGCTGAGGATCATTCTTGTAGCGCGGGAATTTTGATGTTACTATCAATATTTTCATGTTGTATTATCTTTTGAAAATTTTATTAAACCTTTTGTTTTTTTATCTTTCCTGCCTTAAGGTAATAATAATATATATTAATGATAGACTGCATTGCTACTGCGCCAAAGATGTCAATTAAAACATCATTAGTGCTAGGTATTCTTCCAGGAACAATGCTTTGATGGAATTCATCTGAGATTCCATATAATGCTGAGAATAATATAGAAGATAGCTGAGAGTGCTTTGATATGTCTTTTAATGCGCGAAAAAATAACAGACTTAAAACTCCATATTCGATAATATGGTATATTATCCTTGGCAAGTCCAGATAAAATACATAGAGTCCTTTTGGCGCTAATGTCTTTACTGGATTTGGCAATGAGGATAAATAGAATATAAATGACATGTATAATATCAAAGGCAACCAATATATTATTACAGCTTTTACAAATTTAGATTTCATTAATATGCTTTAATCGTAAAAATTTATAATAATTGCCTTTATTTTTTTATACTGGTATAATTTTACCCCCTTTATTATTTTCCATTTTTATATTCAATGTTTTATTTGAACAGGAACAAATCATGATTAAGCTACACAGAATTTTTTTGTAGAAACATTTATATATAACCTAAATATATAATTTTTTGAAGATTATAAATATAAGTAGTATAGTTAAATGTTTCAAATTATAATTTGTGAAATGAGGTGAATATATTGGTGAATAAAAAAAGATTGATGTATCCTGTTTTTTTATTAATTTTATTAATTGTCGGTTTCTATTTAACAATAAATGTTGATGGTTTTGGATATGCAACTAGAAATCCGTTGTATACATATATTAATATTACTGGTGAAAGAAACAACACAAATTTAGGAACATGCCAAAATGATCAGACATTTGATAGTAGCAGTCGATGTAATGCTTTGTATGTAGATCTTGCTAACTGGACAAGAGGTGGCAATAGAGAATTAGTAGCTATACAGATAAATATAAACGATACAATATACCCTTTTACTACTAATAATATAACAAGAATAAATGTGACACTGCCTTCAGGATTTACGTTTCCTTCACCAGTTTTCGGTGGCAATAACAATACCTTCTTTGGGTTTAATGCGAATACGATAAATAATACATGGGCTGCTGTACATAATACATCAGGTGGTTTGCATGTAAGTTATTTTAATACAAGTTATATAATCATGAGCCCAAATACAAGTTTATTAGATACAATCACTTTATATTTTAATGCGACTGCAATCAATGGAACCGAGAGTGTTCAGAACTGGACAATAAGTTTATACAATTCAACACATGGTTCTGAATCTGCTTTTAACGTAACAATAGATTCAGGTTTAGGTCTTTTAACAGGAATTGATGGATTGCCTCCAAGAATGATTTCAATGAACATAACAGATGGAACACATACGATAACAAGCGGATATACAACCTCAAGTGCTTTAAGCAATAGCTCAGCAGTAAACATATCTATAGTGGTCGAGGATTACAATGTTGATAGAGTAATATTGATTTATAATAATACTGGAGGAGTTGTAAACTTAACAGGTGTGAGATTAGGATTGTATGATAATGTTAGCAGAGCAGGAACATCACAAGGTGACCTAAGTGGTGCTAACTTCACAAATGGTAATATCACAGAGAATGGTGCTATTACAAGATCAAGAAAAGCAAATGTCACGACTTTGCTTGGAAGAAGCTCCTTAACAAATGCAACAGCGCATAGATATGAGTTCAAATTTGGTTTGCCTGATTGGAGTATATCAAGCTCAAGCGGAACATTCAGCTGGGCATTTGTTGTTTATGACTTATATAATATAAGAACTACTAACTCAGTAACCTATAAATGTACTTGCGGAGACAGCCAGAGCAGCATAAAGACATGTACAACAACACTGACAAAGCCTAGCGGAGCTGCTACAAGCAAGACAGGCAGCGCAACTGACCTGATATTTACAGGAGATGACACAAATGAAGCTGGAGAGTACACAGTGACATGTAAAGCCGTGAACTATGTTGATTTAACCACTACTGTTACAGCCACAAATAAATTATTGGTTTCAACTGCCTCAAGTTCATCTACTGGAGGCACTAGTGGAGGATCAAGTGGAGGAGAAGCTACACAAGTCATATCAGAAGAGGTAACAGCAGGCACAACTAAAGACATAGGGACTTTTACAGAAACACAGATAACACAGATAAGCGAGCAGGGATCAGTTTCATTCAAGGTTGGAACTGAGACACATACTGCCAAGGTATTGACAGTAGGAACGGATTCAGTTACTATTGAAGTAAGCTCTACACCAAAACAAGTTACACTGACAATAGGCGAGACAAAGGATGTTGACACAAATGATGACCAAATGGAAAGGCAGACATAACATTCAAGAATCTGGCAACATCAGGCGGAACAGAAGAAATCAGCACAACAACTACAATAACACAGCCACCTGTGGTGATAGGAACAGAACCAACAAGCAAGGCATGGATATGGTGGACATTGATTGCAGTGATAATAATAGTGATAGTTGTCCTTTTGCTCAGAAAGAAAAAGTAATTTAAACTTTTCTTTTTTATTCTTTTCTTTATCCTTTTTTATTGATTACTTTTAGATGATTATTTTTTCTTTCTTTTCTTTAGGATTTTTTTGCCTATTGGCGAAACATTTATATATGGCTTGAAATTATGTTTTTTAAAAAAGGTTGATTCAATTTGATAATTTTGATGTATAATTTCGTAAATTACGGAAAAGGAGGAAGATAATAATGGATAAGAAGAGATTGATGTATCCTGTTTTTTTATTAATTTTATTAATTGTTGGTTTTTATTTAACAATAAATGTTAATGCTATCGGTTTTGTAGGAAGAGCTGACTATCCGTCACAGCCTGTTATGACAAATGCTACTACAGGCATTCAAGCAGTATATAACTTAAGTTTTATTGGTCCATTGGGTACTGGTCAAGCTTTTACTTATACAGAATTAAAAAACTGGACAAGAGGAAGAAGTGTAGAAGAGATTAATTTTACAATAAACATTAGTGAAGCGCCTGAGGTAAATAATATAAACATAACATTACCATCTAATTTGCCAGCAAATTCTAATATATCGATTATTCCAAATGGAGTAAACATAACATTCGTTAATGGGAGTAGTAGCACTATTGGGCCTATATTATGGAATGCGACAATTGTGCATACAAGTTCTAGTATAACTGCAAGCTTTTTTCCGAGATATAATGTAACTGCAAATTATAATGTTACAAACATGGTTGCACTTATACGATTATTGCTTAATGTTACAAAAGGCGATGAGCTTATACATAACTGGACGATAACAGTAAGCAATGGTTCATCTACTGATGCAGGATATGGTGTCCGGACAGGATCTGATGGAATACCTCCAAGAATGATTTCAATGAACATAACAGATGGAGTACATACAATAACAAGCGGATATACAACCTCAAGTGCTTTAAGCAATAGCTCAGAGGTAAATATCTCAATTGTTGTTGAAGATTATAATGTAGACAGAGTATTGCTTATATATAATAATACTGGTGGTATTATAAACATCACAGCTGTCAGGAACCAGATTTATAGTAATGTATCTGTTGGTTATAATATATCAAGTCCAAATCAAGATGCATATGGCGGAACTATTAATGGTATTGTATTGGGTGATAGAGAGTATGCAGTTAAAATAACCGGTAATAATACAGTACTATTTGCACAAAGAAGCAGTTTTGCAAATACAACAGCAATCAGACCTGAATTTAAGTTTAATTTGTCTGATTGGAGTATATCAAGCTCAAGTGGAACATTCAGCTGGGCATTTGTTGTTTATGACCTGTACAATCATACAGAGATAATAAACAATTCAAATTCGAATTTCCAGGTGACAAATGATCCAAGTGTGCCTACAGCATCAATCACAGAGCCAAGCAGCCTTTCGATAAGAACTACTAACTCAGTAACCTATAAATGTACTTGCGGAGACAGCCAGAGCAGCATAAAGACATGTACAACAACACTGACAAAGCCTAGCGGAGCT
>JAGVYY010000020.1 GCA_018303005.1 Candidatus Woesearchaeota archaeon | reverse complement strand
ATACTTTTAGAGTTTCTCTGAACCTTCATTTCCTATCCATCAAAGATACCGTGTTCATGAAAACGTTTTTAAACATTTGTGTAATAGTTAAAATAGTTAAATTACTAAAAATGGGAAACATCACTGGAAATTTATTCAAGATCATTGGTGGGATAATTCTTTTAGTGTTCACACTCTGGATTGGAATAATGGCAGGATCATGGGGAAGAGCAGCATTAGATGTTGTAAAAGGTGGTATCCTACTGATGATTGTATTTATCGGTCTTATTTTGATTTTTGTTGGTCTAAGCGACTTAAAGAGCAGTTAACTGCTGGTTGCTAACTATTACAACTGCTGTCATAGTTATTAATTATTTTTCTTTAAAATTTATGCCGTTTATATTTGCTTTTTGTTTTTTTATGAGAAACTGAATAAGACTTTTTGTTTTTTGATTGTTTTTTGTGTTTTAATTTCTCGCTCCTCTCTTTTGGTTTTTTCTTTTTATGCTTCTTTTTCTTCTTATGTTTTTTAGAGACCTTTTTCAATTTTCTTCTCTTGTGCCTTGTGACCTCTTCTTCAGGGATTTTTTCTTCAACCTGCTGTGCAATAGCATCCTGGACAAAAGTGTCATTCATCAGATTGTCCAAATCTGTTCTTGTCTCTTCAATTTCAGCGTTTATGCTTTCTATCCTTTTCTGATTGTTCGAATGAACCAAAACTGACTCGCATTCTTGGCATTTAAAATTCTGCTCCATTGCCTCTTCTAATTCAAGCTTTGTCCCATCTCTGCTGCATATATAGAACTTATTGTCTTTCTCTGTGTCCAATTCTTCACGCAAGCGCTCCAGATTTGCTTTTTTTCTCTGAACCAGCAAGAGCCTTAACTCATTCAGGTTTATTGTCCAGTAATAGATATACCATCCTTTTTCCCTGTCTTTTCTTCTTGTAGAACACACCAGGTTATAAGTAGAAAACTGATATAATATGTTCCTTATCTGGTTTATTGTTAATTTAAGCTCCTCAGCAATTTTGAATTCAGAAACATTTTTTTTGTTCCAGATAAGATTATAAAGAGCAACACCTTTGTCACTAATAATTTCTTTTATCAGCTGCTTAGAGATATCATTAAAAATCTTCATTACCTATATATATTAGAGAATATACTTTAAAAACCTTTCCTTGAAATTCTTTTACCATTTTAAAATAATAAGAAAAGATTTAATAAGGATCAGTTTCTTTATTATATAGAATTATGTATGGTCGGAGGTGTATCATATGGGATTATTTTCAAAAAAGAGTGATAAGATAAATAAGAGTATTGAGCCTACATTACCTAGACTGCCTGATTTTCCAGGATCTGGCTCAGATTCATCTGGTTATAATGGTGGTGTCTTTGACAATTTTCCAAGTTATACTCCATCTTTTTCTACAGCTAATTTGCCATCTGAACATCTACTGGGAGAGAAGAAAAGTTATGTGCCCCAAAAAAATGCTAAAATGTATATGAATGGAAATGAAAAGCCATTGTTTGTGAAGATTGAGAATTATAAAGATGCAATTAAGATGCTTGAAAGAATGAAAGAAGAGCTAAGAAAAACTGATGACATCCTTATTAAGTTAAATGAAATAAGAAGTAATGAAGAGAGAGAGCTAGAAACATGGCATTCAGAAGTAAGAAAACTTAAGGACAGACTTCTTGAAATAGACAAAAAGTTATTTGAAAGTGAAGAAGCATAACACAAAACAAGAAAATCCTGTATACACTACATTGAATAATTCTGTTGATTTAAGGAGACATATATTAGAAACAAGTATAGATGGTATAAAAGTTCTGCAAAGATACGAGAACATAAAGGAAATAAAGGCAAAAAAAATGGCTCTTTTGAATGAACTGAGGAAATGCTGTGGCGATGCCCACAAAGAGCTGACACACTTCAAGAGAGATATGCCACATGTAGAACTAA
Organism: Candidatus Woesearchaeota archaeon; assembly: GCA_018303005.1. Lineage (GTDB taxonomy): Archaea > Nanobdellota > Nanobdellia > SCGC-AAA011-G17 > GW2011-AR20 > JAGVYY01. The sequence goes on along the minus strand of JAGVYY010000020.1, from coordinate 19,678 downwards.
AGGAATATATCAAGGAGCAGAAACCCCATATAACACACCATAAAGAAGAACATAAAGATATTCATAAAGAAATTGAACATCATGCCAATAAAGAAGAGCACAGAGAAGAACGTAAAATTATTAAAGATCCCCTTCAGAACGAGCTTGAAGAGTTAAGAAGGAGATTAGACAACATAAATGTTGGCTAGAAATTCTTTTTTTTTTTATTATAGCAAATAATAAAAAGGTATTATGAACTTTATATTTTAGATATATGTGATGGATAATAAAAAAATCAAGGACGGGGTTAGTGTAAAGGGATTTGCAAATCTTGAGAGATATATTCTCTAATCTATACATTATACTCAAATGTTACACATGCAAACCGCCCACGTAGGGTTTATAAATTATCAAAAACATAGTATAAACAATGGAAGAAAAAATCTTAGTAAACATGTGGGATTTACCCGAAGATAAGATTTACATTAAATTTTATAGCGTTTTACGGAAGTGATTAAATATGATTACAAAAAAGAATTTAATAAAGAGATTTCAACAAAACCCCAATAGATATTGGAAAGTTTCTTTATTTGATGAACTTGGGTTTAAAAGAAAACAATGCGAAAAATGTAAAAGTTTCTTTTGGTCGTTAGACAATGAAAGAAAGATATGTTCTGATCCTGATTGTATTGGTTATCAATTTATAGGTCAAAAAAATACAAAAAAGAGATGGGATTTAATAGGATCCTGGAAAGAATTTGAAAAATTTTTTAAAAAAAATAGTCATAGCTCCATAAAGAGATACCCTGTAGTTTCTAGATGGCATCCCAATTTATTTTTCACTATTGCATCGATTCAGAACTTTCAAAGATTTGATAATAATAAACTAATGTTTGAATATCCTGCTAATCCCCTGATAGTGCCCCAGATATCACTTAGATTCAATGATATACCAAATGTGGGTGTGACAGGAAGACATATGACCTCTTTCCAAATGTCGGGACAACACGCGTTTAATGATGGATCGAAAAAGGGGTATTGGAAAGATAGATGTATAGAATTAAATTTTGAATTTCTAACAAAGGTAATTGGTATACCTGATGAAGAAATTATATACAAAGAAGATATATGGGCTATGCCGGATTTTTCTGCTTTTGGTCCTTGTATAGAATCATTTGCAAAAGGATTAGAGATTGCAAATAATGTTTTTATGGAATTTGGATTAATTGATTCAAAAATCAAAGAATTACCTTTAAAAGTTGTGGATGTTGGATGGGGCGCAGAAAGAATACCATGGTACACTCAAGGGACTCCCACTATTTATGATGTTGCATTTGGTGATGTTGTTAATAGATTCCAACAGATCTGTAATTTAGATTATGATAAAGAACTTTTCTTAAAATACTCCAAATTGGCAGGTTATCTTGATATAGATAAAGGAACGAATATTTCTATTATTAAAAAGAATATTGCTTCCAAATTAAATGTTTCTGTTGAGCATTTAGAAAAGAAGATAGAACCAATAACAGCCATGTATGCAATTTTAGATCATTCTAGAACTTTAATGTTTGCTTTAAATGATGGTGCATTACCAAGTAATACTGGTGGGAGTTATAATTTAAGAGTTTTATTTAGGAGAATGGAGAGTTTTATTGATAAATATAAGTGGCATGTTGATTTACATGAAATAATAGAGATGCATGCTAAATATCTAAGACCATTATTTCCAGAGTTAAGAGAGAATTTAGATGAAGTTAATAAAATAATAGATATTGAGAAGATTAAATATCAGAATACAAAAGAAAAATCCAGACAGATGGTTAACAACTTAATTATGAAGAATATTAATGAAAATTTATTATTGGAAGTTTATGATACCCATGGGATAAGCCCAGAAATAATCAGGGAAGAAGCTGAAAAATTAGGTAAGAGGATAAAGGTGCCTGATGATTTCTATGCGAGAGTTTCTGAATTACATGAGAAGAAAGAACAAAAACATCAGACAAAAAAAGAGTTTTTTTTAGATTTTGGAGATTTGCCTGAAACTGAAGTTCTTTATTTGAAGGATTATAAAAAAATTGAATGCAAAAGCAAAGTTTTGAAGATAATTGATAACTTTGTTGTTTTAGACAAGACTGTGGCTTACCCAACCTCTGGAGGCCAGTTACATGATTTAGGAAGAATAAATGATATTGAGTTTATTGATGTGTTCAAACAAGGAAACATTGTTGTTCATAAGCTAAAAGATAAACCTAATTTTAAGGTTAAAGACGAAGTTGCTGTTAAGATTAATCTAGAAAGAAGATTACAAATTACTATGCATCATGATGCAGCCCATATCTTAAATGGTGCAAGCAAAAAAATACTTGGAAGCCATGTAAATCAGGCCAGTGCATTTAAAGATACTGATAAAGGACATTTAGATATAACACATTACCAAGGCTTAAGTGATGAAGATATTAAAAGAATCGAAGATTTATCTAATTCTATAATTGATAAAAAAATTTCTATCCTGAGCAATATCATGCCAAGAAATGAGGCTGAAAAGAAATATGGAATGAATATATACCAAGGCGGGGCAGTTCCTGGAAAATATTTAAGGATTGTCGAGATCAAGGATTTTGATGTTGAAGCCTGCTCTGGAACACATTCTCAGAATAGTGAGACTGTTAAGCTAATCAAGATAACCAAATCCAGCAAAATCAGCGATTCCATTGTTAGATTAGAATATGTTGCTGGTGCTAAGGCACTACAATTTTTGGATAAAGAGAAGAACTTAACTGAAGAATTATGTGAATTGTTAAAAGTTGATAAAAGATATTTAATCTGTAGAGCAGAAGAATTATTTGATAAATGGAAAAAGGCTGTAAAAAAAGATTCAAAGGAAAAAGAGAATTTTGTTTTAACATCTAAGATTGAGAACAAACTAAATGATGAGGAGATTTTAATTAAATGCTCTGAAATCTTAAGGACACAGAGAGAATTCCTGCCGAATACCATCAGGAGATTTTTAAAGGAGCTGGAAGCGAAAAAATAATTTATTGCTTTTTCTTATCCAGATATTTGATTATGGCCCTAACAAATATGTTAAAATCTTCTTTAAAGCTGTTTTAAACAAAAATCAGGATAAGGCTATTCACTTTTTAATTTCAGTCTTTTCCAGTAAATCCAGCCGAAAATCGTAATTATAATAGTTGAGATTATCAGTACAATAACTAAAGTTCTTGGATGGGGAGCAAAATAAGCATCTGACAATGCAGGAATGCCAAAAACAGCTCCGATGGTGCCTGGAACTGCAACCACAATGCCGAATATAGTCAGGAATGTCATGATAACTGTTAATCTTGTTATGGTTTTGTTTAGCTCTGCTGTTGACTGTATATCTACTTTATTTCTCAGGCTTGAAACATGATAGATATAGCTTCTCGATCTTTCCATTCTGTATCTTGTTTCAGCTGTCAAGACATCATAATCATATTTTATCAGGCCTGTATTGAACTCTTTTATATTTCTTTCGCCTAATTTTATCATAAGATCCAGGATATCCTCAAATCTATCTGTTAGCTTTCTTAATTTTCTTCCCACTTTTTCAACAGAATTAAAGTTCAGCTTATTTTCAACACTGTGTATCTCTATTCTTATCTTTTCAAATTCCAAGGCATAGTTTCTTAATACCTGCTTTAATATTAATAAGGTTATGGAAGTTGATTCACCATACTCTTTTTTTAGAACATTTTTGTATAACTCTAATTGTTTCTCATTCATCCGGGTTGATGAAAATACTAGTGTATTCTCTTTTGATAATAACAGGAGGTTGTTAGGCTCTTCATTATAATCTTTAATATTTATAAGCACAAATTTATCATATTGCTCAAAGAACGTCAAGTCCAGTTTCAATAATTCGTCTATATTCTGCTCAAACCCAAAGTCTTTTGCTTTATTCTTGAATTCCTCCAGATTTGAAGTTAGATTAAACATATTACTTTTATTTTTGAGCCATGTATATTAATGTTTTGATTTAATTTTACAGTAATTAGAATAATTTTTCTAATATGTCTTGTGTTAGGAGCATTATTGCCTGAGCCTGTGTTTTTGTAGGATAAAACGTTTCTTTTTTAATATGCACTGAGTGAATTCTTGTCTGGTTTATCAAATGGATTTGCTGTGTTATTCCTGGATCAAATTTTATGTTTTTTTCCTGCAACTTGGCTATTAGGGTTCCCAGGCCGATCCCGGGATTTTTTTCCAATATATCGAGATTTGTTAATTCAAAATATTTTCTATGCAAAGCAATTTCCAATATCCTCCCGCATAAAATTATAGAACTCCTGTAACTTCCGTTTTGGTAGCATTTCTGAGTCTCTGAGAAATCTGCAATAATTTCATCTTTTACTTCTATAGGCAATCTTTTATGATTTAAATTTATTTTAAAGTCATGTATGACCTTAACTTTCTTAAGCTCGTCTTCTATCTCTATTATTGCGTCTATTGTATTTGTAATATTGTTCTGGTCTAATCTTTTTATTTGATCATACACCTTATTCAGGATCCTTATATTTTCAGGTGTTTTTTGCAGATTATCGCTTAGTATCCAGAATGAATCTCTTACAGAGATTATAGAACTCTGTATGTTTTTGTTTAATAATTCGCTGTCATTTTTCTTGAATTTTAATATTGAATTTTTTTTAACTTCCTTATTATCCACTCTTCTTGTCCTGTTTATATATTCCTTAAGCTGTTTAATTTCTTTTTGCATTTTATTAGTGGTCAGATTGTATTTTATATAGTTTATTGATATCTAAAGGTAGTCTTGTTGATGACAAATATTTATATATGTTTTTTTACCATTATACTTATGGTCTTTGTTCCTATCCAGAACTGTGAGAATAAGCATCATAGGATTTATTATTCCGGCAATTTCTGCCCAATCTGTGCTAAGGCTGAATCTTATTATAGCACTGTGAAAAAATTGGACAAAGAAAGCTTTTATGGTTCTTCTCCTCCAAGCATATTTATAGGCTCACGATTAGAGTATCCTAAGGTTAATGTGGGGATATTAAGCCCTCCTGAGCATGATGATAATGCCTCTGTCTATAATGACATTAATTACTGGGTTAATAATAATCTTAGCATAGGTCAGATTGTTAACTTCAGAACTAGCCTTATTAATTCAAGGTTTAAAACAAATGTGTTTGAAGTCAGGAAAAATAACAGGTTAATTGAGATTGTAAAAGAGATAGGTATTGCCAGCAAGCAGGTTGATGTAGAGATTGAGTTAAAGAAAAAGCCAAGTTTAAGAACAAAATTTGATGATATTTCATTGCCAATGGGTCCAAGTGCAGGCATAAAGAAAGTTGAAATTACATCTAATGTAAAAATAGATCCAAGAGTTGACAAAGTTATAGAAGATAAAGATCTAAAGGCTGTTGAAGCTATCAATTACTTATACGAGAAAGGATTCAATGAACATTTTCTACAGCAACTGCTCAGTGTCGGTTCTGTTGGTTTAGGTAAGAACAGGAAGCTAGTGCCTACAAGAAATTCAATAACTGCTATAGATGATCAACTTGGGAAAAAACTGATTAATGGAATAAAGTATAATGAAAGAATAGAAAAATGTGAATTGTATTATGGTGAATATTTTGGGAACCATTATTATGTTTTATTATTTCCTGATAATTTTAATTATGAATTGTTTGAGGCTTATGCGCCTAAAAATCATTCTGGAATTTTGAATTTTAACAATGACTATGAGAGCTATAATGGAAGAACTAAATATGCTGAAAATTGTGTTGGTGGTTATTATACTGTAAGATTAGCAATTTTAGAACATTTTAATAAAATCAAAAGAAAGGCTTCTGCTTTGATTTTTAGGTTTGTGACTGAGGAATATGCTGTTCCCTTAGGAGTTTTTGTTACGAGAGAAAGTGCAAGAAAAGCCATGAATAATAATATAATAAATTTTGAAAATAAAGAATTAATGATTACATATGTTAAGGATATAATAATGAGGAAATTCAGATATAACGTTGATTTGATGTTGAAGAACAGCTTATTATGGGAAGAATTAAGACAGCCTAAGTTAAGTTCTTTTTTTGATTAGAGATATTAATACATAAAAAACTATTACAAACAAACTACCAAGTAAAAACCATAAGGCATAATCAGGTTGAAAAGAAAATAAAGAAACTGGAAGAATTCTCCTTACATTGATTTTGAACTCGTTTATATTAGACATTTTTGGAGCTATAACAATCAATTTGTTTGCGACCCTGTAAACATTTATCTTATTTCCCTTCTCGCTCCAGTAAAAATCTTTTATTTCTATTAAATCTGATTTTAATAACTGTTGTATGTTATAGTATACTGTGGATGCAGGCAATTTTAAGCTTTGGGCTATTTTATGTTCAGAAGCTTCTTTCTCGCTTAAGAAATTTAATATTTTTCTGGCTGTTTCATTGTTAATTGCATTAGCCAGATCTTTAGCTTTTTCTTCTTCTAAAGACAAGAGTAAAAATTTTTCTTCTTTTGCCATTTGATTTATTAATAGTTTAAGCAATTATTTCTACAATCTTAGATATGTCCAACACAACTATTTTGTATTTGCCGAGATTTACCTTTGGTTTGGTGCATACTTCTATATTGCAATACGCATTGTCATAATCAATTTTATCCCAGTAGCCTATTGTTTTAGTCTCTCCTTGATTTATTGTTAATTCCCTTATCGCCATAGTGCATATCAGGTTTTTATCATATAATTGCATGTTTTTTCCTGTCTTTAGATCTATCACCTTGAAAAATTGTGCGCATCCGTTATTTGCTCTTAATATTATAGGAGACAAACCATTGTTTTTTAATTTTATTTCAACAGCGTTTCCACTTTGCGGATATGAATCCTTGTCAGTTATAATGTCTATGGATTCCTTAGGTAATATTGTTGTAGTTGTTGTATCATAAAATTTTTTCTGGATATCCTTTATCTTATCGAGGATTTTTTCTAGATCTTCAGGTATTACAGCAGGTTCAATTATAGAGATTTCCTTTTCTTTTTCATTAATTATAAACTTAATTCTTTGACTCGGCATGTCAGTTGGACAATCCTGCTTACATATATATATCTCATTATAACTGAATATATCTACGTTTTTTATCAAATCAAGCAGTCCTTTAAGTTCGCCTTCGCTTAATTTCTTTGTTTTAATCGTACTCGTGTCTGTATATCCTATCTTCTCTTCATAATATACCTGCCCATCTTTATTGATTGTTATCTTTGATGAATAATCGGTCCAGCCGCTGCCCATTGAGTAGATAACTATTGGTTCTTGTTTTTTTATTATTAATGTTGCTTTAGATTCATAGCCACTTTTTTTAACTTCTTTCAGTTCTATAAAATATTTGTCAAAGCTTTGCGTTTTTGTATCACCTTTTACAGGATTTATGGCTAATTCGAAATTTCCCATATCTTGATTGTTTTTCATTATATTTACCAAAATTTTTATCTGACCGGCCCATATACACTGAACATCTCTAGGACATCTTGAATCTTCAAGGATTTCTAGAAATTTTATTCTGATATTTTCAGAGTTTATAACTGCCTCTTGATTTACTTTAAGTTCAAATTCTGCGCCTAAGTAAGTACTAATTGCTCCAAAAGACGCATCTATGATAGTATCTTTGGTATCTTTATCCTGTACCTGTGCACATGAGCTTATGAGAACTAATACTGTTATGAGAGATACATATATTAAATATTTTTTTCCTTCCATGAACTTAGAGTAAACCTTAGAAGCTTATAAATATGCCTAAAACTTCAAGATAAGTTGAAGCTATTAAACAAACAAAGGTAATAAGACCAGAGTTAGAGTACTTAGCAATTTAATCAAAACATGTAATGAAGGTCCTGCTGTGTCTTTAAATGGATCACCTATTGTGTCACCAGTAATAGCTGCTTTATGTGCTTCACTTCCTTTGCCACCATGCAATCCTTCTTCAATTAGTTTTTTTGCATTGTCCCAGGCTCCACCACCTGTATTAAACAGCAAAGCCATAAGAATTCCAGTTATAGTTGCAACCATTAAATATGCTGCAGCAGCTTCATATCCTAAAACAGCCCCTACAACAACAGTAATTACAACCACTAAAATTCCCGGTAGAATCATCTCTTTTAATGAAGCTTTCACACAAATATCAACAACTCTTGCATAATCTGGTTTTTCCTTACCGGCCATTATGCCTTTCTTTTTTTTCCATTGCCTTCTAACTTCGTTGACTATAGTGTAAGCAGTGTCTCCTACTGCTCTTATTGCAAAAGCGCTAAATAAGAATATCAACATTGCTCCTATTAAGGCTCCAACGAACACTTCTATTTTTGCTAAATCAACCACAACAATTTTTAAGCCGGTATACTTTGCTACATCACCCAGATAAGCACTGAAGAGTAAAAATGCGGCTAATGCTGCACTTCCTATAGCATAACCTTTTGTAAGTGCCTTTGTGGTATTACCAACTGCATCTAATTTATCTGTCCTTTCTCTAACTTCATCAGATGACTTGCTCATTTCTACAATACCACCTGCATTATCTGTTATGGGACCAAAGTTATCCATTGCTAAGATATAGGCTGCTGTTGATAACATCCCCATTGTGGCAATTGCTGTTCCATATAACCCACCAAAAGCTATACCACTTAAATTGCCAAATTTGAAAGATATTAACAAAGCAAGAGATAATACAATAACAGGTAACACAGTTGCTTCTAAAGCAACTGCAAATCCAGAAATTATATTTGTTGCATGTCCTGTTAAAGAGGCTTTTGCTATACTCTGAACAGGTCTAAAAATTGATTTGGTATAATAAACTGTAATCCAAACTATTAGTATGCTTGTTGCAATTCCAACTAATCCTGCATAGAAAAACCATATACTCCCAAGCAACCATTTTGTTGTTACATAAAAGATAATCGCCACTAAAAAGCTTGTTAGGTAATATCCCCTGTTTAGTGCTTTCATAGGATCTTCATTTTCATTTTTAAGTTTAACACTCATTATACCTATGGTTGTTGCAATTAATCCAAGTGCGCCGACAACTAATGGAAACAGAATACCATTTATACCAAAAAAAGGGTATAAAGCAACTCCTAATATCATAGCACCTATATTTTCAGCAGCGCCACTTTCAAATAGATCAGCCCCTCTCCCAGCACAATCCCCAACATTGTCGCCCACTAGATCAGCTATAACAGCAGGATTTCTAGGGTCGTCTTCCGGGATACCTTTTTCAATTTTACCAACTAGATCAGAGCCAACATCGGCTGCTTTTGTATAAATACCGCCACCCAGCTGTGCAAATAATGCTACAAAAGATGCGCCAAATCCATATCCTATTATTAGGAAAGGCACTTCTTTTGGATCAATACCAACACTAAAAAAATAAAATATTAAACTTACTCCAAGTAATGACAAAGCAACAATAACAATACCTGCAACTGCACCGCCTCTAAAAGCAATCAAAAAAGCTTCACTTAAGCTTTTTCTTGCAGCACTTGCAGTTCTTACATTAGCCCTAATTGAAATCCACATACTAACTATTCCAGCTAATGCAGAACTCATTGCTCCAAAAAGGAAAGCAAGTGCAGTACGCCATCCTAAATCAACATTCTTTGCGAGAACAGCATATGCTATAAAAATAAGAACAGATAGAATAAGTGTAAGTACAGCTATTGTTGTATACTGTCTTTTCATAAAAGCTTGCGCACCTACTTTAATTGCATTTGAAATTGCGCGCATCTCTTCTGTGCCAGCGTTCTTTCTTAACACACTTCTTGCAAGATATCCAGCAAAAAGCAATGCCAGAATGCTTATTATAATAACCAAGCTAAGTAGAGTCATAATTTAATTATAAAAAAAATGAATATTTATAAATGTTTTTATTAGAGGTTCTGTTAAGTTAATTAATGTTTTATAAATAAAGCCTCTTTTCAAAAGATATTAAAATGAAGTTCTTCCCGAGAAATAAGATCATATCAACCTAAAATAACTCTAAAAATTAATCAGCATTATTTAGATTAACACTTCCTTATTAGAGATTTTATGTGTAGCTTAATTAAGATTATAGTTGGTATGGAAAAGAATGAATCTATTTTTCTGCAACCATGATTATTTCTTCCGAGTTAACATTAAAAGGAAGAAAGTCATCTCCATAAAAAGATACATGACGAAAGCCTGATTCTTTAGCATGTTTCTCAAGTTCAGCCATTCTCCACCATTTTTGGATTACTTTGTTTTCAATCTTTTTGATTATTTTTTTATTCTCTTCCATTTGTATAAACTCTTTTGAGACAGTGATGTTCGTATCTTTATTGTATTTTAACAATGTATAACTTAATGAATATTCTTTATTACCTTTCTTTTTTTTAGATTTTGCATTAAAATTTTCCGGATTAAAATTTGTAGGTTCTTCTGCATTATGTTGCTGAATAATCAATTTTCCTCCATCTTCTAAAGATCTGGCTGCTAAATTAAAAAAAGAGTTTGCCTGATCGTCATCTTTTGCAATTTCACAAAGAGCGTTAAAAAAACATATAATCCCACCAAATCTGCGATCAAATCTTTTGATTTCTAATATATTAAAAAATATTAATTCAGCTGTCAGACCACCATTCTCTAATTTTTCTTTTAAAATACCCAGCATACCTTTAGAATTATCAATGCCAACAACATTAAATCTCATCTTAGTTAATGGTATCAAATGTCGGCCAGTTCCACATCCTATATCTAGTATAACCTTGCCTATGTCTATATGGGATTTAATAAAATTAATCTCTCTCTTTGTTTTTTCCCTATTTGTAAATTCAGTATAGACGATATCAAAGAATTTAGATAGGGCATCATTTTCGTTGATCATTTGGACCATAATTCTATTTTATGTTTATAAATTTAATTATTCTAAGTATAGCTGTAATGTTACCTCATTATTTTTTGGACCATAGATAACAAATATGACTTGTTTTATCCCTGTTCTAAGTTTTTTTAGATTATTGTTATTCTTCTAGACCGTTGTTATAACATTAAAAAGTTCTTAGAATGTTCTATTCGACGTATACTGCTGGTTTGCCTGGTTTGGCCTTTGTTGATTTGTTTTCAGGGTCATATTTTTTCTTGTCTGCCACTGAATAAATCTCAACTTTTTTTTCTACTTTCTTTTCAATATATCCTTTATTGTAAAATTCCAACTCTTTGGGCAAGACATAGACATAAATCTTCTGGATTTCTTTACCTTTATCCATTAATATTTTTATTATATTTTTAATGTCATCTATTAATCTATCAGCATTTTTCTGCTCTTCCTCTAATCTTTCATTTATTTTCTTACTATCTGAAATGGGCCATTTCTCCAATGAGATAAGAGTTTTATTTCCTAACCTTTGCCATAACTCTTCTGTTATATGGGGACAAAATGGAGCCAATAACTTAACAAAGATTTCCAGATCTTTTTTATTTATCTCTTCTTCCCTAGATTCAAATAATTCTCTTATTTTTATAATTGCAATGTTATACTTGAACGCTTCAATGCTGTCAGCTACTTCTTTTATTGTTTTATGCAGCTTGCTCTCAAATATTTTACTGGTTTTCCCGAATTTTACATTGTCAAAATAATCAAATATCTTATTAATAAACCTCAAACTTCCTTCAACACCTTTATCAGACCATTCAGTATCTTTGTCCGGAGATGCAATAGAAACTAAGAATAATCTAGCTGTATCAATCCCATATTGCTTAGAAACTGCTTCTGGTAAGATTACATTTCCACGACTTTTACTCATAACAAAACCATCTTTATGCAACATGCCCTGGTTAAACAATTTAGGAAAAGGTTCATCTATATGAATATAACCTAAGTCTCTTAATACTTTTGTGAAGAATCTTGCATAGATTAAGTGCATCACAGCATGCTCTGCCCCCCCGATGTATTGATTGACCGGCATCCAATATTGTGCTTTTTCTTTGTCAAATGGCTTTTTATTATTCTTATTGTCTGTATATCTCAGATAATACCAGCTGCTGTCAACAAAAGTGTCCATTGTATCTGTTTCCCTTCTTGCATCTGAATTACATTTAGGACATTTTACATTGACAAATTTTTGTGAAGTTTCCAGAGGATTGCCTTCACCAAATTTAATGTCCTCTGGCAAAAGAACTGGAATGTCTTTTTCAGGAACAGGAACTATATTGCATTTATCACAATAGATTATTGGAATTGGTGTACCCCAGTATCTTTGTCTTGATATTAGCCAATCTCTTAATTTGTATTGAACTGATTTTTTTCCTAATTTCTTGCTTTCTAAAAATTTAGCTATTTTTTCTTTTGCTTCTTCGCTTTTTAATCCATTGAATTCTTTTGAGTTTATCAAAATACCTGAATTTTCATAAGCATTTTCATGAAAAACTCTTTCCCAGATTATTTTCATATCATCATCTGCATTGAGAAAAGATCCGACATTTTCTTTTTCCACCCATGTTATATCGTGAATTTTCTTTTCTTCATCAGAGATTTCATCTTTTTTACTATCCTCTAATTCAAAATATAACCCCTGAAAATGCGCCCATCTATTTTCTTTTTTAAGCTTATGATAAAACTGTGAATTAATGATGTTACCGAGTTTTTTAACAAATTTTACATGTTTATAACCTGTTTCCTCAATAATTTCTCTTTTACTTGCAGAGATTGTATCCTCACCCTTTTCTATGCCTCCAACAATAAAACCGTTCCAAGAAACCTGTTTCCATTTTAAGCATAGGTATTTATTTTCTGACCAGTGTTTTACCACACATACAACTGCATCACGCTGTTTAAACGGTAGATTATTTCTCACTGCATCTTCGCCATCCTTCTTAATAATTAATGGTTGCACAACTTCCTTAATGGGTAGTTTGTATTTCTTAGCAAAGTCAAAATCTCTTTTGTCATGTGCCGGAACTGCCATTACCATTCCAGAACCGTATTCTGCTATGATAAAATTTCCAGTATATACGGGAATCTTTTCTTTTGTTAATGGATGCTCTGCATAAGCTCCTGTGAATACGCCTTCTTTTTCTAATTTATCCATATCCTCCTGTTTTGTTGATTTTACCTTTTTTAGAAAATCTTCAACTTGTTTTTTTTGTTCTTTTGTGACAATTGTCATTAATTTTTCATGTTGTGCTGAAATCACCATAAATGTTACACCGAACAAAGTATCAGGCCTTGTAGTGAATACTTTCCAATTTTCATTATTAATTTTAAACATAACCTCTGTACCATAACTTTTTCCAATCCAGTTCCTCTGCATTATTTTTATTCTCTCTGGCCAGTCTAATTTTTCAATATCGTTTAGTAATTCTTCTGCGTATTCTGTTGTCTTGAAGAACCATTGTTCTAATTGTTTAATTTGAGCATTAGTCTCTTTATGACGCCAACACTTTCCTTCATGAACTTGCTCGTTTGCTAAAACTGTTTTGCAATCAGGACACCAATTAACTCTGGCCTTTTTCCTATATGCCAGTCCTTTTTCTAGGAATTTTAGAAAAAAATATTGGTTCCATTTGTAGTAATTTGGATCATGGCTCATCAGAGTTCTGCTCCAATCATAACTTAACCCAAGTTCTTTCATCTGTTTTATGTAATTATTAATAGCGTTTTCAGTAAATATCTTTGGATGCGATTTATTCTTAATAGCTGCATTTTCTGCTGGTAAACCGAAAGAATCAAAACCCATTGGATAAAGAACATTGTAGCTATTCATTCTTTTAAACCTGGAATAAATATCACCAATGCTGTAATTCAAAGCATGACCCATGTGCAGACCTGAAGAACTTGGATAGGGGTACATTTCAAGGCAAAAATATTTTTTCTTGTTCTTATCTTCTTTAACATGGAATATTTCAGCTTGTTCCCATTTCTTCTGCCATTTCTGCTCTATCTCTTTAAAGTTAATCATTTTAATTTATTAGATAGAAAATCTTTGTTTTTTAATCTTTTGATTAATTCGTAAGATTTATAAATCTTTTACTATTATTAAATTGTAACATGAAACGTGGAAATATTCGTAAAAAAGGTATAGGAAAATGTATGCCCTACATAGCAACATTGGGCATCGGACTTTACTCAATTTTTAATCCTGTCCAAGCATATGGACAAACACATAAACAAACATATGTAGAGAAAAATCAAGACAAAGTAAGGATCAGGGCTGATATTGGCTTCGGTGTTACAAATTTATTAAGTGAAGAATTTAAAGATTTCGGAAATGAACCTGAAGATATTACAACCAGATTTTCATTAGGAGCAGAGAATAGTTATGCTGGTATTGGTTTTTTTGTTAGCAATTTCAGCAAGACAGGTGATTTTTCCTTGAGTTCAAGCAGAAACGGCTTTTTCGGCGGGAGCTTTGAGAGTCAGATTGTTAGATTAAGAGATTTATATTTCGGAATTGAGGGAAGATTAAATCTTGCCTATAATGAAAATGTAATACCATTTATCTTTGGAGGTATTGGCAATCATGTATTAACATCATCTGATGAATCTGTATTTATCAGAACAGGATTTTTTAGCAATCAATCTGAAATTTCGAAAAACAGGGATAATGTCAGCATAAATGGCTATCATATTGGCGGAGGGATGAACATCTTTCCAGTCAGGGAAGAGAATGGGGGAAAAATTTACTTCTTTGTTCTTGTGAACTACAATAATGGCATTGACAGAAATGAAAGCAGGAAAAAAAGCGTTCAGAGCTATAATTTTATTGGTGGTTTAGGAACCCTATTTTAGTTTTCTTTTCTGATAAAAATCAATGTCTTCTATAGAACCTGACATCATTGGAAGGCAGACATCATCTACAACATGACATTGTAAGATATAAGATGCTTCAGAGTTTAACATTCTACTTATTGCATTAGGTACATCTTCTTTTTTATAAATATGGTCACCATACTTCAAGCCTCTACTCTTGGCTGTTAAAACAAAATCTGGTTTATCCTCTGGAAAATGGCTGCCGATTAATCTATTGTTATGGTTCTTACTTTGCCATTGTTTAACCATTCCATGTCCGTTATTATCCAGGATTACATGACAAACCTTAATACCATAGCGTTTCAGAACTACATATTCCTGATCTGTCATTAAGGCGCTTTGGTCACCATCGATGCATATTACAGGAGTATTCAACTCAGGATTTGCTAATCTTGCACCTATTGCAGCCGGCAGACCAAAACCCATTGTGCCTAAACCTCCTGACGTCAATAACTGCCTTGGAAATTTATATGTATAATGCTGTGCAGCCCACATCTGATGTTGCCCAACACCTGTTGTTATTATTGCATTGCCATTTGTCTGTCTATTAATCTCTTCTATGACATATTGTGGTTGTATCAAGCTGTTTTCTCGATCATAATCAAAAGGATAACTAGATTTCCATGATTCAACTTTTTGTTTCCAATCTTGATCTATTTCTTTCCCTTTCACTATCCCTTCTAATTTATGTAAGAAATATTTTAGGTCGCTATTAATGCCAAGGTCTACTCTTATTATTTTGTTAATTTCTGCTCTGTCAACATCAACATGAATCTTTTTTGCATTCCTGGCAAACTTGTCTACATTTCCAGTAACCCTGTCATCAAATCTTGAACCAAGGGCAATCAATAAATCTGTGCCGTCTAAAAAATTATATCCAGGTGTGCCGTTTACAGCATAATTTGCATATACAGAGCCATGCATACCCAGCATTTTTAGTGACAATGGATGATCTTCAGGGAATGCGCCTATACCTTTTAATGTTGTGGTGACATATGCATTTATTCTTTCAGCTAATGTCTTTATTTCTTTATGTGCTCCTGAAATTATAGCTCCTCCTCCAACATATAAAACAGGTCTTTTTGATTCTTGGATTAATCTTGCTGCTGCATTTACCTCTTCTTGTTTTGCTGTTCTCTTTATTGGAAATATTATTTCATTAAAACAGTTATTAAAAACATCTGCATCTACAAATTTAATCTGAGCATCTTTACATATGTCCAACAGCGTTGGCCTTGGCCTTCCAGAATTCGCTAAATGAAACATTTCTTTTATTTTTAATGGAAGATCATCTGCTGTTCGGGCCATATCATTATGTTTTGTTATTGGCCTTGTTATCCCCACAATATCAACCTCCTGGAACGCGTCTGTACCTATCTTATTTGAAGGGACTTGTCCTGTAAACACTACAATTGGAACAGAGTCTGACCAAGCATCTGCAATCCCGGTTACTGTGTTTGTTGCTCCAGGCCCTGATGTAACAAGAACAACTCCAGGCTTACCCGAAGCCATTGCATAACCTTCTGCCATATGAGTCCCACCTTGTTCATGGCCACTGATTAAAACATTTATATCATATTCAGCAAGAATCTCGAAGATAGGTAAATTGGCACCACCTGTATAAGCAAATATATACTCGACGTTTTCTCTTTTGAGAGATTCAGCGAATATTCTTGCTCCTGATACCTTCTTGGGATTTTCCTCTACTAAATCTTCAAGTCCATAGTTGTATTGTTCTGCTGTCTCCATTTTTGTATTGATTCTTGTACCTAATTGTTTTTGCTTGCACATCTCTAAGTTAAGATGCGCTTTTATTGAATAATAACGATAGATACAAGAATTATAGAGCTGATTATACTGAGGGTTTTATATCTTTTTATTCTGGTTTTATTGTTTATTGACATTTTTCTCTTAATATAATATAAATTTGAATAACAGACTATATTTAAATGTTTCGCTTGAAAAATTCACTTCGTAAAAAAGCTTTTAAAGTAAATTGAAAATTATATCACTTATGGGCCTGTAGCACAGCCTGGATAGCGCGACTGCCTTCTAAATTGGAGGATAGCAGTAGGTCGTGGGTTCAAATCCCATCAGGCCCGTTATTTTTATATTCTCTAATTGTTATGCCATAATATTGGGTGATTTGTTCTTTTAATTATTTTATAAATAAATGGATTTGACGATAAACACAGGCAAGAAAGACTTTTAGAAGATTTAAACAAAAGCTTTTAAAATCTCTTTAACACCACAATTAGAGGCGCATCGCTAAGAGGTTAAAGCAGTCGATGTTTTTTTAAACAAGAACAACTGAACCTGCAGATCTTGGTTGGAAGCGACTATCGAGGGTTCGAAACAAAAAGCGAAATTCCCTCTGCGCCCTTTTATTTTGATAAAAAGAATAAATACAATGTTTAGATTATTACTGCTAAAAAATATCTAAGCCCAGAATATATTAAAATTTTGCAGATATAATCACTAAATTTGCAATCAAAATCTGCCATCAATTAAAGATTATCCAGCAGAGATGTAATATAATCTCCTTTCTGCTTGAAGCCATTTCTCTTTGCCAGTTTTTCAATAGCTTTATCAAAATTAGAGCCGTACTGAGCTGCAATCTTCTTTCTTAATGCAAATTCTTCTTTCAACCCTAAATTCAAAGCAACTTTTCTAAGAATTATTTTCTTTGTCTCATTGTTGATCTTTAATTTGGGGTGTATCTTCATTGTGTTTATGATTAGCTCCTTGTCTAGGAAGGGAGTCTTTATTTCTACTCCTGTATAATCTGATATATCAAAATCCCTTGTTAGGTCTTTTTTATACATGCCTATTAAACCGTTCCAGCATTCTTCATGCACCCTTTTATAAGAACTCTTAAAAGCCTTAAAATGCCTGTTGTAGCCACAGAATATTTCTTCACTTCCTAAACCACCAAACACTGTTTTTTCTTTATTTTCCTTTGCGAATTTTAATCCTGCCAAAACAACTGTCCCCACACTTATCTTTGCCATGTCATCTGTCCCCAGAATCTTAATTGTTTCTTCTAATAGTTCTTTATACTCATTTATTCTATAAATTCTAACCTTGTGATCTAATCCTAAATTTTTGGCTAATCTCTCTGCTGCGTTTATATCTGCTGAAGCATCTAAACCAACTGAGTAACAGGTGAAATTATATTTAAGTTTTTTACATATCAATGCTAATAAAGAACTATCTAGACCTCCTGAAAGTAGAATCCCAAATTTTTTTGTTGATCTTTTCCTAATTGCGTCTATTAAACATTCTTTTATTAATTTCATCGCCTGTCTTTTGTCTTCTACCAGATTATTATCAAATTTATTCCTAATCCATAATATGGAGTTTTTCCATTCCTGTTCTGATATTAACCTGCTGTCTTTAATGAATTGCATTTAAATAAAAAAGAAATAATTGATATAAAAGATTATTGGTGTAATGATCTTAATCTTGCTTCGTATTCTTCTCTTACTATCTGAGGAACAAAATCCTCTGGGTAAAGTCAACTTAAGTGAGTAATTATTTATTTCTTAATTCATATCAAATAACTGGCAGTTGCAATACCAGTCTGTTTAATCAGGGACTGGTTGGAAAACTTGCAACTGACTAAAAATTTTGAGGTGGTTTAAAATGATACAAACTGATTTATATAGCTTTAGTTATAAAATTGGAGCATTAGCTCCATGGTGTAAAAGATGTGGAGATACTATATTCTATAAAGATGGAAAAAACGAACATGGAAAACAATTATACAAATGTAAAAGCTGTAAATTTAGATTTATCTGGACTAGTGATTTGCCAAGAAGAAATTTCTTTAAGAAAACTAGCTAAGAAACTAGAGAAATTTTTTAATATAAAAATTAGTCATGAGGGAATAAGAAAATGGCTATTAATTTCAGAAAACACAATTTCTCCTTCGAGAAATTGTTGTTTCATCTACTTGGCATGTAGATGAAACTTATATTAAGATAAAGGGTAGTGGATTTTGGTTATGGATTGTTTATTGCAGTATGTTACTGCAATAAAGAAGGTTATAGGTTGGAATTATAGAGTGCAAAAAGAAAATCACATAATAGATAGTGGTTTTGGATTAAATGCAATTCTAGAAAGAGTTAATAGAGAAGTAAAAAGAAGAGTTAAATGGTTTAGTACATTTCAAAGTATAGAATGTGCTAATGCATTCTTTAATCTCTTTTTTTACCATTTTAATAGAAGAGATTAACATTAAACTATCCCAACACAGGATAGTTGACTTTACCAATCCTCTGAAATCTTTAATATTTTCTCTAATAAGGGGTGTAAAATTTTTTGCGCGAAGTCATCGCGTACCCCGACGAAACGCCCATTATTGATGAAAGAGCCGCCAAGACTATTGTATGTGTAGTTGTTGCCAAGATACAGCAGGCGCCCTAATGGCTGTTCATGTAAATCATCAGAATGCCAAATTCCTATGTGATTACTATAAACTTCTTCATGTCTTTCCAAATATCTTTGAGCTCTTTCTTCTCCACCTAAAAAAGGTATTGTTTGTGGATGTTTTAGAGCTCTTTTAACAGGAATTATTCCAGATTCAGAGTTCTTTAATTCTTCATAATCTACTACAAAAACTAATCTATTTCCTTCTTGATCTTTAGATTCATCTAAATCAACTAATCCTTGAAATTCTTCCTGTGGTATTATCCCAGCACAATTTACTAATCTGTTTTCTTCAATAGTTTTCCTTAAATTTTCAGGATCTGAGAAATAATTAGGTATATGCCCATAAACAACAACAGGATTTCCTTGCCTTGTTATTCCAGTTGCTCTAATGCTTGGAGATGTAAACCAGGTTTGCCATATTCTTGAACCTTTATCAGAA
>JAGVYY010000019.1 GCA_018303005.1 Candidatus Woesearchaeota archaeon | reverse complement strand
AAGACAGCGAAAACTTTATAAAGATGTTAATTATTCTGTTCTTAACCTTGATAGTTCTGAAATAAAGTTTAAAGGTGATGTAAAATTATGCAAGACGGAATGGAAAAAAACATCCTTAAAACAGGAACGACTACTGTCGGCATTATATGCAAAGACGGTGTGATATTGGCAGCAGACAGAAGAATGTCCGCTGGTTATATGATAGCAGGAAAGAAAACAGAAAAGATAATCCCGATAAGTGAAGATGTTGCAGTCACAACAGCAGGGATGGTCTCAGATGCACAATTATTGACCAGAATAATTAAGGCTCAGATAAGACTTGAAAGCATTAAGAGAGGAAAAAAACTTTCTGTCAAGGAAATAACAAATTTTCTTGGAAGCATGGTCTATAACAATATAAGAAGAATGTCAATGGTTCCAAGTGTTGTCGGCTTCCTGGTTGGTGGGAAAGATAAGAAAGGATTTCACCTGTTTGCCCTTGGAATAGATGGCTCTATAATAGAATATGATGATTATTATGCAGATGGCTCTGGCACAATGTTTTCAATTGGTGTCTTGGAATCTTCTTACAAAAAAGATTTGTCAGTAGAAGAAGGTATAAAACTTGCTGTAAAAGCAGTCAACACATCAATCCAAAGAGACATGGCATCAGGCAATGGTATAGATGTCGTAACAATAACAGAGAAGGGAATGAAAAAAGTAATAGACAAAGAAATTAATACATCTTTAAACATTTAAAAATAAACAGAAATTGGGAAAAATTTTTCTAAGGAGTTAACCAATAATGACTGAAATATTAAAGGAAATATCAAAAGAGCTTCCTAAAGATGCAGACGTGTCTGACATCAGCTTTGAAGGAGCTAATATTGTCATCTATACAAAAAATCGTGAATTCTTTGCGAACAATAACGGAACAATAAAAGGCATTGTTGATAAGATAAAGAAAAGAGTTGAATTAAGGGCAGATCCTTCTATCCTGCTTGATGAGGAAAAGACTGAAGAAAAACTAAGGTCCATAATACCTAAAGAAGCAATTGTCGATAACATAATCTTTGACCTGCAGAGATCACAGGTATTCATAGAAGCTGAAAAACCAGGAGTGGCAATCGGCAAGTCAGGAGAAGTTTTGCATAGGATAAAACAAGAAACATTATGGAGCCCTGTTATCCATAGAACACCTGCAATAAAATCAAAGATAATAGATAACATAAGGCAGGTTCTCTACGAAAACAATGATTACAGGAAAAAGTTTCTGAACAATGTAGGAAAAAGAATCTACAGTGGATGGCAAAGAGGCAAAAAGCAGGAATGGATCAGGATTTCTTTTTTAGGTGCATCAAGGCAAGTAGGAAGATCATGCTTTCTTTTGCAGACGCCAGAATCTAGAGTTTTATTAGATTGTGGCATTGATGTAGCTGCACAAGACCAGGATGCCTATCCTTATTTAGATGCCCCTGAATTTAACATTAAGGAGCTAGATGCTGTCATTATATCCCGTCCGCATACAGATCATCTTGGCTTCCTTCCTTACTTATTCAAGATGGGTTATGAAGGCCCTGTATATCTTACATATCCTACACGTGACATAGGTGCCTTATTGTGCCTGGATTATGTCAGCATAACGCAGAAAGAAGCAAAAAAAGCCCTTTATTCAAGTACTGACATCAAGGAAATGGTCAAGCATACTATTCCCTTAGAATATGAAGAAGTCACAGATATAACACCAGATATAAGGATTACATTTGTCAATGCAGGTCATGTCCTGGGAAGTGCAATGGTTCATATCCATGTCGGCAATGGTTTGCATAACATTCTGTATTCAGGAGATCTAAATTATGAGAACACAAATTTATTATCAGCTGCTGTAACAAAATTCCATAGGTTAGAAACCTTAATAATAGAAGGCACATATGGTGGAAGAGAAGACATACCTCCGACAAGGAAAGAAGCAGAAGAAGAGATCATAAGGATAATAAAAGAAACACTTGACAAAGACGGAAAAGTACTGATGCCTGTTCTTGGTATAGGAAGGTCTCAGGAAGTAGCATTGATCCTAGAAAGATTAATGAGAGAAGAAAAGATAAAACAGGTTCCAATTTATGTCCAGGGCCTTGTCTGGGACATAACAGCAATACATACAGCATATCCAGATTACTTCAATAACAGTATAAGAAAAGAAATATTCCACAAAGACAAAAACCCATTCTTATCTGACATCTTTAAAAGAGTCGGAAGCCAGAAAGAGATGGAAGAAGTCCTAGAAGGAGGGCCATGCATAATAATGGCAACATCAGGAATGATGGTCGGCGGCCCAAGTGTAGAATACTTCAAGAGGTTAGCAGACAATCCGAGAAATTCACTGATTTTCACATGCTATCAAGGCCCTGGATCTCTTGGTAGGAGATTAAATAACGGCGAAAGAGAAATCAATTTTGGCACAAGCTCAACACCTGATATAACAAAAGTCAATATGAACATCTATTCTTTATCAGGATTGTCAGGGCATGCAAACAGACAACAACTGATTAATTTTGTCAGACATCTAGATCCAAGGCCTAAGAAGATAATAATAGTTCATGCTGAAAACAACAAGTGCCTGGAATTAGCCTCTACATTGCATAAGATGTTCAGGATAGAAACAACAGCACCGAAGAACTTAGAAGTTATAAGGCTGAAATAATCCAAAATATTTTACTTCTTCTTTATTACCAAATGATTCAAATCAGCAAGAACCAACATTCCTTGATTATCATTGAATTGAACTAAAAACATCTGCCTAATTGCAGGATCTGGATCTTCTTCTGAACCATGTCCAGCACAAGTTAATTCATAAGAACCTGATTTACATGCTTGTAAAATTTCTTCGCAAATTTTATCATATAATTCTCTTAAATTCTTTCCAGAATGATGTGAATCAAAATTAAAATCTTCTGCATCTTGCAATTGATATTTTCCTTTTTCTCTTAGATCTGACATAAGAGTATAATGCACTCTTTTAGGATGCCACATATTTATTTTACAATCATATTCATGCATTTCTGGAAGAAATAAATCTATTCTTTCGCCAAAGCCCATATCTTTTAAACTCTCAATTGTCATTTCTAAACCACAACTCATTAATCCGGAAGCGTAACCTGTAAGCATAAAATATCCTTTATGATTTGAATCTTTTTCTTTTGTAATAGTGTCATAAAAAGAACTTTTTCCGACAAGTCCAGATTCTGGCAATCTAAAAACTAAAGAGTTTTTACCTCTTGTAATCAATAAAGAATATTTTAACGGAACTTTAACTCCATAAATCTTATTTCCTTCAATCTCTTGCTTCAATCCTTTAAACATAAAATCCATTTCTGATTTTGCTTTTTGAAAATCATACCCTGCCATACCCAATGAATATCAGTAGAATATTTATAAATCTTTCTACCAATTACTACTTATTAATTAATAGATTATTCACATCGTGATATATCATTTTTTCAACTTTGAATTTTCTTCCTAATTTAAACAATACAGAATCTTTAATATTGGTATATCTTGTATTTTTGCTATTGCATAAACACATATATCTCTCTTATCAATCTCCAAGACTATCCATCTTATTTTTCTCTTGTTCAGCTTTCTTAAAGTCTCGGTTAGATTAGATTTGTTTAGTTTCATACGCTGAATTATATCAGCGTTATAAACTCTTTTTCGTATAACACACACTTTCCTAAATCACAATATTTAAAAAGCCTCTAAATCTTAATATTCTTCTTTCAAATTTAAATCATAAGGAGGATTTACAAAATGGAAAAGACATGTACCAATTGCGGTGCTACATACACATATTTAGATGAAAAATTTACACCATCATTCATAGAATGTGTTTGCAGGTCAAAAATTTTGTTCAGCTAAATTCAGGCAAGCTTAAGCATTAAAGTTTAATCATTAGACAAGAAAGATCAGATAAGATATACTATCAGAAGACCAAGGAAACATCCTATAGTTAGGAAAGGCATTGCAGGATAAAACTTATTCTTCTTTCCAAGAAATAATAATGTAAGCAAAGACAGTCCTGTAACAAGGCTTACTATAAAAGCATCAATCAAGCCAAATTCTCTTAACACAACACCTGAAAATAATAATGTAAATCCAATGTCTCCCCCTCCTAATATAGCGCTTATCTTCTTTTTTCTGTAAGGTATTGACAATCCTGTAAACATCTTGCTCTTTAACTGGAACTTGGCTAATTTTATCATGTGTTTTGTTTTATAGACTGAGACGTAATCATACACAGATATCAGAATCAAAAGAAAAATAATTGAAAACAGATTAAGTATTGGAACAAACAATGCAGCTAACCCACCATACAAGAATATTTCAGTAAAATTATGGATTATAACATTCGGCTTAAAGATTTTCCATAATGCCAGTACCAAGGCTATAAAAAAAGCAATCTTGCTGTTCAGGAAAGAACTGAATGCAATAGCCAAAGCTATAAACACGCTGAAGAAAAACCATATTTTCCATAATCTCATTGCTCTAAATTTTATAAGAAGAAGAGCGATAAAGGTTGAAACAAGAATAACAATGAAAATGACAATGAAAGATGTTTTCTCTTTTGTTTCAGGGGGTTGTATTTTATAAGGCAGTTCCTTCGTGTCATTGTAATGGTTCAGTATCAACAAACCTGTAAAATGCGCTGTCAGGAACAAGAGGAATAAAATTATAACAACATCCAGCCTGTGTTTCATTCAATTGTAAAAATTAAAGAATATATAAACTTAATCAATTAAAATAATGCTCAGGAATAATTTTGCCAAGGAGTTCAATCTTTGTTCCTTTATATGGGGAAAGTTTGGGGATGTGATGTAATTAACTTTTAATTCATTTAATTCTTTCTCGGTATTTTTTTATTTCCTTTTCAGAAAGATTGGAAACTAGTTCATCAAAATTAGAGATAAAATTCTGTGCTTCTGTAAGCATCACTTTTACTTTAATTTCTTGATCTACTTTCATGTAATACTGAGCATCAATTCTTTTGTCTTTATGTTTATTGATTATCTTTATTTTGTCTTCTCCAAATAGAATTCCAACAGCAAGAATCGAACATGAATGATTTTCGCATTTTACTCCAATCTTTTGAAGGAAAGAATAAAGGGCATAATATTCTGCGTAATAGATTGCTACGGTTGTCCAGAGCAAATCTTTATCTTCAAGATCTTTTTTAGCTCGGAGTAAAGAAGATTTAGCTTGTTCAAGATAGGATTTTGAAAGTCGTTCATTTGGTTCAACTATCTTTAATCCGCCTTTTATCTTAAAACACCATTTCAGCTTTTTATTTTCCATAGTATCCCCACATTATACTTACATAAAACGAATGATTATTCAAAATTATGTGGTTTTCCTCAATTTCTTTTATTAAATCTTCTTGCTGATCAACTGCTCTTAGGAAGGTTTTTTCACCCATATTAATTTCATGTGGGTTAAAAGGCAATAAATGGAATGATAGCTTTAATTCTTTTTCTGAAATAACGAGCAAGTCTAAATCGGAATCTTTATCTGCTGTAAATTTTGCAAAACTTCCAAAGACAATTATTGGAACAGTTGTTTTAAACGCTTTTAAGAATATTTTAAATTGAGGATATTTTTCTATAAATAAATCTGTTTGATAAATTTCTGCTTGTTGTAAATATGATTTTGTTTTTATGTTTTCAAGATTTAATGAAAAATATTTGTTTTTTCCTTCTATTTTACTTTTAAGAATTTTGGATTTTTCTAATAATAACAATGTATTCTGGCAAGTTTTAAGAGGAAGCTTTGAAATTTTGCTTATTTCTCTTAGATAAAATCTTGACTTGTAGTTTCCTCTAAAAAGAGATAGTACTTCCAGTTCATTGTTTCTATTGGGATACATATGTATCTAATTATATACATTACTATTTAAATCTTTCTGTTTTTAGAAAGGAAAATAATCGTGTTTGTATGTTTCTTAATCTAAGACAAAGAATCCTCTGTTTCATATAAAAGATATTTTGAATATATATTGAAGCAATCAAAAGAATAAAATTAATCTCTTACAGGCATTGGTCTTTTTATTGTTATAGGAATTATGTTTTTATCAAACTCCATCTTGGCAATCTCAATAGGATTATACATAATCTTTTCTAAGTCACTCTTGTCCATCTTCAGGATTAAGGGAGCACCCATAGTGATCTGCAATGTCCTTGCTCCTATTATCCTTGCTTTTTCATATTTTGTGAATTTCATTGTCGTCTCTCTGCAGCATTGGAATATATAAATTTAAATTACCTTTATGAGTCTTTTTAACTCTTTCTCTTTGTGTATTGCAGTATCAATCATATGATTTATCTCTTCCATAGTGAACCCCTTGTCCCCGCCTTTCTGTAATGCATATATCTTCCCGTTACTTGTTGCAATACTTAGCCTTGCATCCAAAACCTTTTCTTCCTTTGAATTAGGGTCCAGAATTATCTTTCCGTTTATCTTGCCGAATGTACATGTTATAGGAACTACCTCTAGTTTTATCTTATCATTTGAATACTCATTGTAGTTTATCTTATCATCTTCCAGCTTATGGAATCTAGCTCCGTTAAGCGCTGCCAAAGTTGCCAGAGCACCTGCATCAATCAGATTTCCATCATCATTTATTGTATATACATCAATAAAAACCATCCAGCATTTTTCTCCTTTTTTTATGCATAGTTTCTTGAAGCTAACAGCCTTGCTCTCTCTTATTCCTCTATCAATTATCCTTGCCAGTTCAATTGCCTGTGTTCCAGGAGGACCAGGTTCAAATTCAGGGTTTGACAATGGAAGCAATTCAGCTCCAACAACAATAGATCCCTCATCAGCAGAATCCGGATAAGGCTGACCAATATCCATTTTGATCCCGACAATGACTTCAGTATCCCCAATAATGCATCTGGCAGAGCCGTCTGCATTCTTGCTTATACCTGTCTCAATCTTTATATCTCTATAATCATTGAAATTCCTGCCATCAATTCTTGTATTATTTTCAATTAATGAAATAACATATTCATGATCCATTTTATTCAATCTCCTTATATATTTCTTTTAATGCTTTTTGCTGCTCCTTATGTATAATCTTGCAAGCCTCTCTTCCGATTTCCAAGGCTTTTATAAGTTCTTCCTTGTGAATCTCACCATCAAGCTGCAACAAAGTAAACTCACCATTTCTAGGAATGTATGCAATTGGAATGTCAGTAGCGCCACCAAATTCCTTGAAATCTTCTTCATCCTTGTTTAAGTCAACCATTATTCTTCCCCCAACCTTTCCCACTGATACAGCGCTAACCAAATCTTTCATTGGAATACCTGCATGTGCCAAAGCCATGCTTGCAGCTGTAATTCCAGCACATCTGGTTCCTGAGTTAGCTTGGATAATCTCAATAAATACATCAATCACAGAAGTCGGATACATACTTAAGTCCAGAACAGGCAATAAAGCCTTTTCTGTCACCAGAGAAATCTCAGTACTCCTTCTGTTTGGACCTGGTTTTTTTCTTTCACTGACTGAGAAAGTAGTCATATCATAAATGCATCTCAGGACACCCTTTTCAGGATTCTGTAAGAATCTTGGATGTAACTCTCTTGGACCATAAACAGCAGCAATAGCTATAGTATCTCCTATCTTAAACATTGCACTGCCATTTGCTCTCTTAATAATCCCTACTTTAGCCTCAATTTTTCTTAATTCTTCAAATTTTCTTCCGTCAGTTCTTTTTTCAAGCATTTTTTCTACCTTCCTCTAATAATTCCTTGATCTTATTTGTTAATCCATCAACATGACTTGCTTCTTCTATCTTCATGATTGCTTTCGTCGCAAGAATCTCATCAGCTACATTATCTCCTTGTATCCATACTCGTCCATTTTGTCCGACAATGATATTGCATTTGCTGTGATCCTTAATCATTGATATCATGCTTCCTTGTTTTCCAATAACTCTGGGGACTTTAGTAGGTGTTATTTCTATTATTTTTCCGCCTTTTAATTTCCTCAATCCCTGGGCTTTCATTGTAATATCAACATTCTTGAATCTTGTTATCTTGACAATTTTAGCAACAAGCAAATCATCGAAATCATAATATCTGGCCAAGTCAGCTCCTCTGTCAATAAAATCAACAACATCTCTTATTGACAAATTAGCCTGATGTGCAGATCCTATGTCAACATACCATCCGGAAAATCCCATGTCAGCAATTCTCCCTATGACAACATCATTTTCCTTAGGTTGATATGAACCTGTTAAGGACACGACCTTTAAAACTCTTCCATCAATATTAACCAATCCAAGCTTACTTGAAACAATATCATTCTTATCTCTATATGTTCCATCATTTGGCAGATAATCTATTCCATTCGCCAGAACCTGGCCTGGAACAACTATTTCTCTTGGTTTTACTAAAATATTTTCATTTTGTGTTTCCATTTTTTATTTCCTTCCTGCTTATCTACTCCCTATAATCCTTGATTCTACATTACCATGTGTTAAGTTATTAAGCTCTCTGTATAGTTCATCCTGCAGTCCTGCTGGTATTTCTACAATAGCAAGCAAAGAGCCATCATTTCCCCATTCTTCTTTCGTTAATTTTCCATACTTTTTTATTATAGTAAAACTTTTTCCAGAATGTTCAGCAGGAATTTTAAAAGCAACCTCTCTTACTTCATACTTTATCGGCATTATATGTCTTATCTTGTCTATAATATCTTTTATCTGGTCTTCTGCACTCTTAAACTCGTCAATTTTGACTTTTGCTTCCTCAATAGCAGCTTCTATCCTCTGTGGAGGATGTGGCAGATTATTCTCAGGATTGATAGCGTTCCTATGTATAAGATTGATTATGCTCTTCTTCTTTTCATTTCTAATTCTGTCTCTATATTCTGAAGTTAATTGTACTTCTCCCTCTTTTATTATTTTTATTGCAACATCTCTGAAATTAGTTGTGTTAAAGACCTTTTCCATATCCTTTTCAGAAGCTCTAAATCCTTTCTTGACATCGGTGAACACAGATTCGACAGAGATTACATCGTCAATCATCACATTTTTATTTCCATTCTTTAATGCAATTGCCTTTTCACAATCAACAAGAATCTCAAAATTAACACCTTGTTTGTTATATCTTGCAATTACTGCATCATCTATATTTACCATTTTATTGTTTTAACGTCTTCTTTATGTAACCCTGATCAAGTCTTATAAACTTCTTTTCCTGTGTGATTATATATGCACCATCAACCCTTTTGATATCAAATTCCTTTCCAAGAACATTTTTCAATGCCTTTATAGCCAGTTTAAATCCATCATCTACTGATAGTGTTTCTTTATACTCCTTATTCAATATCTCTTTAACTTCATTCTCAGATTCACCTATCGCAGTTGCCCTATACTGAAAAAATATTCCTGTAGGATCAGTCAAAAACAATACAGGTTCTTCATCATCAATTCCTCCGAATAATATGCTCACACCAAAAGGTCTTGCCCCCCCATACTGCGTGAATGCCTGTTTTAAATCACAGATATCCTTAACCAGTGCTTCAGTATCAATTGGGCTATCATAAGTAACTTGATGCTGCTGTGCTATTAATCTTGCTCTGTCAATCAAGACTCTTCCATCACTTAAGATTCCAGAAGCAGCAGCTCCTATATGTTCATCAACCTGAAAAACCTTTTCAACTGACTTTGGTACTATCAGCTCTTCACTTAATCTTTTATCAGCAACCAACAGCACACCGTCCTTACAGACCATTCCTATCGCTGTTGTTCCTTGTTTTACTGTTTTTTTGGCATATTCTACCTGTAAAAGCCTTCCATCTGGACTAAACATCGTACTTGTCCTGTCATACCCCATCATCTGATGTTGAACCGGTTGCATATTATCCATTTTTAATCATCTCCTTTTATCTTTTTTAATTATATAAAAATCTGCCTCTGGCTTTTTTCAATATCCCGGAAATACCTCTGGTCTGGACAATAACATCATAATTGTTTATCTTGTTGATAAACAAGAATGATATCCTTATCTTGTCTGAATAGTGATTGCTCACTTTTATTATGCCTCTTTGATTGCTCCAATCACTTAAAAACATAATTCCTGCATTGCTCATTTCTATCTCTCCTAACATCTTATTTTCCATAGTATAAATTTCTTTCTTGACATTATCAAATTTTATCTTGTTCTTTGAGATTACTTCAAATACAATGTATCTGTTCTTTTCTCTTAAGCTTGGTAAAATAGGTTTCATATTAACCTTAAGAAGATGCTGAATCTCGTCTTCTTTTCTCTCAATCAAACAATCGGAAATCTTTAATGTATATAAATCTTTCTTTGACCATAAATAAACCCAAGTAAACTGATAAAAGAGCCAAATTAGCTAATTATGGTATTTGTTAATCCAAGTAATCATTTATAGATTAAATCTCTTCTTAAAATATCCTTCTTTATAATTCTTAAAATCAAATATTTCATTAACTTCTTTGTTTAATTTATCTATGTATTCAAAATAGGTCTTATCATTAAAAAATGTCAATTTCAATCTTTTGCATTCTTCCTTGATTAATCTTCTTACATCCTCAGAATCCTCATTTTTGTGTATCAGTTTTTCAGCCTCAAAATAATAGCTATGCCCAGGAACAGTGACTAATGAAAATTCAATCCCTTTATAATCATAGACTTTAATATCTCTGATGCATTGGATTCCTTTCTTAAATCCAAGAACAGCAAATATCTGTACCAGTTTGTCAAATTCTCCAGATTTGGTTAGTACAGACAGCTCTTTTCTTGTATTGTTTCCACCATATCTTCCTATCTTGATTATTATCTCTGGAATTCTATTTGTCACTCTCAATCTTATATCCCTTAATCTGCCGGAGATACCTTCTTTTTCCGAAAAAACAGAATAGTCTATTAGAACCCTGTTATTTGCCTGTTTGAATCTTCCATATTTCTTTAAAAATGCTTCAATTTCAGTAAATTTATCCTTTGACAAAGGTCCCCTTAGCTCTACTTCTATGTTTTTATGCATTTTTAGTTTTTTTACCCTGATTAATTCCACTGTACTTAAAAGAAAAGAAAAAAATGACTAAATATGCAATTTAGTCAGAATCATCATTGTCATCATCATTATCATCACTAGACCAGTCATCATCAAACTTGAATATTTCTATCATTTTACCCCCCATTATCATTTATGTTATCTTTTATCAGCCACATACCCATGCTTTAGGGCTTATAAACCTTTCTGTATACTTGCATTGTTGCATAAGCGGGAGCTATTAAATCAAAATAGGCAACTTTTTAAGTATTAAAACATAAACAAGTTTATGGATAAATTAGAAAAATTAAGCGGAATCGGTGGATGGTTATTATTTTTCATTATAACGCTGGCGTTTATAACTCCCATAGGAATACTTTATTATGTTTCTTCAGACTATTATATTATTGATGGACAATTTGATTCTGGACTAGCTCTGATTAGTATAGGTTTTGGTGTTTGGGCAATCATAGTAGGAATAGCTCTTTGGAGAAAAAATCCAAAGGCAGTTGTATGGGCTAAAGAATTTCTTTTGAGTTATTTAATCTTTAGTATAGTTTCTATAATTGTTGGGGCAATTCTTGGGGGCTATTCATCAGACCCAGAATTGCTGGCTGAAGACTCTGTTAGTCTTATAAGAGCAATAGGTTACTTTGCAATCTGGTTTTCTTATCTAAATGTTTCAAAGAGAGTTAAAAACACCTTTAAAGAAAGAAAATTGAAAATAGGAAGAATTAGTTTAATTATAATAATAACTCTTGTTGTATCTTTTCTTTTAATTTTATTTTTTAGCCCATATTATTTTGAAACTGAAACTGTTGCTATTGATACTACCCCAAAACCTCTAACAGATACTTTAACCGGTGGTTATTTGCAATATCATGAATTCACAGACCAGTATGCTGTCCAAAATATCTCTCTTCACTTTACGAGTTTAGGGG
Organism: Candidatus Woesearchaeota archaeon; assembly: GCA_018303005.1. Classification (GTDB taxonomy): domain Archaea; phylum Nanobdellota; class Nanobdellia; order SCGC-AAA011-G17; family GW2011-AR20; genus JAGVYY01. Next base: position 11,072 of record JAGVYY010000019.1, on the reverse strand, counting down.
GAGCTATTGATGTTTACATGGTAAGAAGCGAAGATGAATTTGATAAATTTATTAATGGCGAGAATATTGATACATATCAAGGATGCTATAAAAAGAATACTCAATCAGGAGATATAAATTGTATTGTACAGACTGGCGGAATTATTGTTTATAATCCAAATAATTGGAATATTACTTATACCTTAGAATTGAAATATTAAACTTCGTCTGGCTGATGAGGTGCTGTTTGCCAATAAGCCATCCCTTCATCTCCCGTATTACAAGGTTTTGCTCCAAATCCGTCTCTATTAACACCGAAGAACACGCAAATCTCATAATAACAGCCTATAGCACCAGATTTATGGGTGTCGTATAAAATATTATATCTATGTCCTCTGCTATCTAACCATCCATCCAAAGCTTCATTACAATCGCCTGCAACACTTCCCTTACTATAATAGCTCATACCTCCAGCGTTTTCTGCTAAAAATTCCGAACTACTAAAACCATAGTCTCTCTTAAAATCATCAGCACATTTTCCTTCTGGAGTAACATGATCAAAATAATTTCGATCGTACATGTCTTTTGATCTTGCAACTGCCAAATTATATGCTCTATCATCCCAGTCTATTGTTCTTTTCCCGTTTTCGCTTCTTACTTGATTTAAAGTATTGAAAGTGTTCATACATTCATTTTTACGTTCTGGCTCTGATTTGAAAGCATTACCTATATCAGAAATAAAAGAACTTCCACCATTTCCTTTATTGGATGATGAAGAACTTGAAGGACTATCTATACTTTCCAAAGAAAAATTACCTAATCCAATTGGAGCAAATAAAGTAAAGTTTGTTTTATTGTAAGCTTCAAAAACAGGATTTAAAACATCATCTTTATGTGTATAGCCCTGCCAAAGCAAAATTATAATTAAAATTATAACCAAATATCTAAACCAATTCCTTTGTCTTTTAAAAACATTGATGATTTCCTTTCCAAGTCTCCATCCAAATTTAATTGCAAAAAATAATGAAGTTAAGATTAATACGCCCCCAAGTTTAATTATCCATAATCCTACTTCGTTAAGTTTTGATGCGTTGGAGTAAAAAATAGCGATACCAACTACTGAAGCCGCAAAGATCAGAATTGTTGTTATGAGATAATTTGCTCTTGATTCATAATCATAACGATAATGTTCTCTCTTTTTTAGCCAATATTTAAGACCTTCATATTTTTCTAATCCATAATTCTTTAATCTTTCAGAGAACTTTAATTTTTTATGACTTATCTTAGATTGCTTTACCCTTCTTTGTTCTTGGGGTTCCTCTTCCTCTTCATGATGTGTTTCATGACTAACGGAATGTCCAACAAAAGAATCGTGTATACCTTTTTTCCATCTTTCTGCATTTCTTTGCTTATAATGCTCCAAACCTATACATTCATGAGACTCGGGCAATAGATGATTATGACAATGGATTTGTCCACAAAACTTACATTTATGAGGTAAAACTCCATCTATCTTCTTACCACAATAATCACGATAAAAGTAGATTAAATCAGTTTATTAAAATTACTAATCGTGTTTTAAATTTGACTTATCTTAATCAAATCTAACCATTTATTCTTTCCCAACTCCAATTCAGGAATAGCCAGCTCATACGGACAGCATTTTATTTGTTGGTGTTTGGTTATGAAGTTGTAATAAATTTCCCAACCTTTCATAATTGCATTAGCAGAGTTAATAGAACCGTGAAAACCACGAAAAGTCTTTGTTCTTGCCTTTATTGAATTATGCAATCTTTCAATAGGATAATTAAAAACCTCGTCTTTTTCTGAAACTATAACTCTATTATGAAATACATTATATCTGCCTAATTTATTATTGTAGCCAAAAACAGACTTTATAGTTTTGATATAAGCATTCCAGCCATCTGTTGTAGCTATTTTAATCTGTTCGTCTGTTCTTTCTTTTATCCTTTGAGTAACTACTTTAATATCTCGTCTATTTCTTGTTTTTGCATATTCAGAAGATAGCAAAAACTTTGTTTCTGGACAAATGCTATCAATAAAGAAATTTTTATCAATTCCTTTCTGTCCTTTTTTATGCCCCTTTCTTCTGTGAAATTCAACCTCATCTATTTGAACTTCAGAACCAACATTTAGCTTTAGATTATTAGTAAATTTGCTAATTATCTTTGCATATTTTACAACCCAATTATAAACGCTCATATGTGAAGCGTTGTGAGGATGAAAGATAGCTAAATGTTCTTGGACTTTTCTTGTTGAAACGCCCCTATAAAATAAGTCTATTGATTGGGTTATTTTTGTTGGGTTATTTCTCATTCTGTAAAAACCATCATCAATAGTAAAATAAAAATTGCATGATTTGCATTTATATCTTTGGATTAATCCTCTGTTTTGTGTTTTTCTCTTACACCATTTAATTATATCTTCGGAGTTACAATTAGAACACAATATTTTATTACGCTTTTTTTGTTGCTTATTTTCTTGTTTCATATTACTTAATTAACCTTATTTAATTAAGTATACTCTACTATATAAACCTTTCGTTTATGAGTAAGTTTTATAAAGTAGTATTACTTATGTAAATATATGGCAGAAATAAAGATAAAGGAATTTGATAAAACAGCATATAAATGTAATAAGTGCGGTCATGTTTGGTTTTCTCGTGGAGATGAACGCCCTTTAACTTGCCCTAAATGTAAAACTGCGAGATGGGACAAAGAGCCAAGAAAGAAAAAAGATTAAACTTCTATTTGATTAAAAAATTTATAATTTCCAAAAAGAAAAATTTAAGGGTAAAAACCAACCTTTAACTTTACAATGTAGCAATAGATTAGAATTTATAAAACTGCTTAAAACTCCCGCTTATGCAACAATGCACTGTATACTACAAGTATGCTGTACACTGTATGTCTTATACTGTGCAAGTTTTTATATGATTTGTATTCACTTGAATCAGCATTACTAAGCTCTTAACACCCTACAATAACATCATAAATCCTGTTTTAAGATAATAAAGCTTCATCTGGTAATGCTTATTTCTGTTATGTAATACTTATTAATACTAGCAAAAGCAACATGTATTTTTATTCTTTATAATTGTCAATATTTATGATATAATACAGATAAACATATAAACAAAATAGCAATATTGTTTTTTATGAAAAACCAAAATCCTCAGATTGAACGTGTTGTTCCTAATATAATGAGTGACATAAATTCTATAGATAAAAACAAGCCATTAAAGATCATACCTGCTATAATGAAAAAAGGCATTGACAACATAAATCTCTCAATGTTCAACGAAAGTCTAAGAAAAGAATTGCTGAATGCAACAGGTGATGAATACTTCAAGAGGGGATTTATTGTAGAAGCTATAAAAGCATATACTCTTACAAATAACAGCCAAAAGCTTATTGAAGTAGGAGACCATATGGTCAATACAAGCATGTATAGCCAGGCAATTGACGCTTATTCAGCAGGAAATTCCAAAGAAAAGCTGCTATGGCTAGGAGAAAGATGCTTAAGAGAAGGTCATTTTAATGAAGCCATAAGGGCATTTAAGTTAGTAAACGACAGAGACAAGCTAAAGACAGTTGGAGATGAGCTATTTGACAAGGAAAAAGTCGAATACGCAATAAAGATATTTGAGTTCATTGGTGACAAAAACAAATTAAGCTTCATCGGAAACCATTGCGTAGATTCCCATGACTATGAGAATGCAGTCCGCTCCTTTAACCTTGCCAAAGACAGGGAAGGCCTGAACAAGATAGGAGACATTTTCCTAAAAGAATCTCTGCTAAACAAAGCAATGGAAGTTTACCAGCTAGCTGATAACAAGATAATGATATCGTTCATTAAGGAAAATTTCTTTAACGAGTAAAGTATGGTTAAATTTAATTAATCTTATTTTTTATTCATTCTATAGATATTTTCTACGTAGGTTCCAGTATTCCACATAAATTTCCAGCTTGAACCTAGAATGCCATCTTAATCGATAATATTCATTATCAAATTCTATATTATTTATCTTAGTTTTATCTTTATAATATTCTGAAACCACATAATGCAATATTGCATTTTATTCTCGGTTAGTAGTTCATGCATAACATTCAAGTTTTCCTTTGTTGCATTTTAAGATTTCTTTATCTGGTAATTCTTCAAATTCTTCAAATGACAATCTCTCCGTATCTATTTCCTTGTTTATCTATGAAAACCTCGCTGTTTATATTCAATAAAGATATATAAAACAAGCGAAGTGATTTATATGATACAATCATATCAGTCTTTAACATAAAAATTATTAAAAAAGTCCGTATTTTCAGAGTTTAAGAGATAATTTTTATTGTAACAAAGTATAAAAGCAAAGAACAACACAACTTTAATTAACTTAATCTATTATACTTGTATAATGGAAATTATTCAGGGAATAGATATTGTTAATCTCGCCTTATTCATCAAAAAAGAAAAAATTCTAATAATTAGTGATTTACATATTGGCTTGGAAGAAGCATACAATAAAGATGGTATTTTAATCCCGAGATTTCAATTTCCGGAAATAATAAAGCATCTGAATAAAATATTTTCCAGAATAAAACCAAAGATTACAGTTATTAATGGTGACTTAAAACATGAGTTTGGTATTATTTCACAACAAGAGTGGTCTTATGTTCTAAAATTGCTGGATTATCTAATTGAAAAAAATCAGGAAATAATACTTATAAAAGGAAATCATGACACAGTACTTGGGCCTATAGCAGATAAAAGAGAAATTAAAATTTTAAATTTTTATAATCCTAATAAAAATATTACAATAACCCATGGTCATAAAATTTTAAAGAATTTAAATAAAACTATTATTATAGGCAATGAACATCCTGCTATATCTTTTCGTGAAAGAAAATATGAAAAATATAAATGTTTCCTTCTTGGAAAATATAAAAACCATAAGATTATAGTTCTCCCATCTTTTAATTTCATTACTGAAGGAACGGACATTACAAAAGAAAAAACAATAAGTCCTTATTTAAAACAAGATCTGAAAGATTTTGAAGTTTTTGTAGTGGAAGATAAAATCTACAAATTCGGAAAAATAAAAGATGTATTATGATGTGAACATTGTCATAGTAATATAAATATATCATAAATAAACAATAGTCAGAGTTTTTTCAAGAAGCCTGTTTTCTTGTTTATAATCCAGATTATTGATATCAGAATAACTACTATTACAAGCAAGATGTATAAAATCTTTCTGGGTCCTGCAGATTCTCCAATCTCAATGTTTTCCTTTTCTTGATTCTTAGATTCCTGCAAGGTGGTGTTCCCATTTAACGTTTCCTTTTCCTCTAATGCTCTGAATGACAGGTCTGCCAGCAGACCACTGACACTTTTCAATGTAATTGCAATATCATTCAATCCATTACCATCTGTATCAACATTGGCTGTTTCTCCAATTCTTATGACAACTATTATCGGATTAGATTTTATTTCCAAAGTAACGCTGTCTGTCTTGACTTCTTTTACAGTAATTTCATGTGAGATGTTATTTAATTTAAATGTAATCTTGTTGCTCTCTCTTATAATAATTTCACTATCTTTATCAGCCAAAACCTCTATATTCCTTATCAGTCCAATTACATCATTATTTTCAGAGCCGCTGCTGCTTGTAGTTCCGGAGGTGCTGCTTGAACTGCTGCTGCTTGAACTTGCAGGCACTGTGTAAGAAACACTGACAGTATGCGTTGAAGCACTCAGACTTGATGTAGTAGTTATACTTCCTATAGTGTAATTCTGTGCAGGGATTTCAATGCCATCTATACTTATATTAATATTACATATAATAGCAGTAGGACAATTTGTAGGTGTCAGGGAGTTCAGTTTTGTCGTTGGTATTTTTAATGTGCTGCCCGCACTCATTGACACTGTCACATTATAGCTGTTCTGTGCACCTGCCGCACCACTGACATTGTTAACTTCTTGCAACACAGGAAATATCATTTGAGAGCTCATGTTTATTGTCACATTCGAAGCATTTTGTCCAGGATTCCAATTATTGAAACTAGAAGAATTCAATGTCAGGTCAATTATCTGGAATAACACAGTTAAATTTTTATTGTTTGTAACAGATGCTCTCAGGTTATCCCTAAAATTTGCAGTTTCTGTTGCATACAGCAACCCTGAAGAATTAGTCCATGATCCTGTATTGTTCTTCCAAGTAACAATCAAATCCTTGGTAATGTTAAATACATTTTGAGATGTAGTAGCATTAATTGTCACATTAATAGGCTGTATGAAATGTATGTTCATGTTTGTTAGTGTAAAGTTGCTCAGGTTATTTCTTATGCTTATAATATAACTATTATTTATAACATCACCTATGTTAGGTGGATTGCTTACAGGATCAAACCCTGAAATGTTCTGTGACTCAACCATTACAGGTGTACAAGTTCCCTGAGAAGCTGCAATAAGAGTGAAAGGAACTGCCAATGATATATTTCCTAGATTTGTAGGAGCAGTAATGTTAAGTATTGTATTTGTAGCAGCTTCTCCAACAGAATAGCTTAAGTTAATACCATAATCAGTTGTTAGATTAGTCGTATTGTATTTTGTTCCATTATAATAAACATCAAAGACACCGCCAGAGACATATGGAAATGCTACTGTCTGATTATATGTTGTGTTGCTCATGGGGTCTGTAAATGCATTGGTTATAGTCTGCAATGGGCTCAAGATCTGGCATGATTTGTCATAATTAGATGTTTTTATCTGGAAAGATGCAACTGCATCGCTGCTTACAGTAGTGTTATATATTGTAAAGTTCAATGAATATGAAAGCATTTCAAAATATGTCGGAAAATTAAAGAAGGGTTTGTCCGCATAGATTATATTTATCTGACTGTTAGTAGCAAGGACAGTTCTGTTTGAGGAACTATTGAATGTATACAAAGGAACCCATGCCTCATATTTTGGCCTGAGTTGGCCCCAAGCTATGAATTTCAGGCTTGCATTATTGAAGCTGTTATTTACAGCATAAGGTCTTGGATTTATCCAGAACTGATATCCATAAATTCCTGAAGGATTTATTGTTGAAACATTTGTGTCAGTTGAGCTTGTATTTGTTGCATTTACAATTATGTACTCTCTTGTGTCCAGAAACCTTGTGAATGCAGATATTGTAGCTGTTATATTCAAGTTCAGTGTTACAGGAGTTCCAGCTGTTAATGCAGGGCTGTTAATCGTACAGGCTTCTGTGGTCAGGTTAATATTCCTGAATCCGTTAAGGCCATCACAAGCACTTTGGTTAGAAAAAAAGTAACATTATAAGCAGAGACTCCTACATCAGTCTTTGTAAGGTTGACATATATCGTATAATTATTATTAGATCCTGCTGTTATATTGAAAAAGCCTGTAGAATATTCAGAAGAAGCATCTGTAATAACGATACCAGCATTAACATTATACATACTTATAAACAATATAACAATAAATATAACAAAAATTACACTCTCTTTTTTAAACATTTTCCTTCAAAATATAAATTCATAGATATTATTTAAATGTTCCCTTTTGGGGTTCTGTTAAGTTAATTAATGTTTTATAAATAAAGCCTCTTTTCAAAAGATATTAAAATGAAGTTCTTCTCGAGAAAGAAGGTCATATCAACCTAAAATAACTCTAAAAATTAATCAGCATTACTTAGGTTAACACTTCTCCTTTTTAGTATAAAAGATTTAAAAGGGAGAGAAAGAATTTTATATAATGGAAAAGAAGTTTATAGATTAATTTATCATGGTAGTTATGTTAAAAAGAGATAAAAATGCTAAAAGAATTTAAGAAATTACCTTACAGAAAATGTGTTTCTGCTGTTGTAATGAAAGGTTCTAAATTTTTAATTGTCCAAAATAAAAGTTATAAGAATAATGAATGGAAGTTTCTTTCCGGTGGTGTAAAAAGAAACGAAACTAAAGAGAAGACTTTATTTAGGGAATTGAAAGAAGAACTGGGAACAAGAAATTTTGAAATTGTTTTTAAAAGTAAATATAAGAGTGTGTATAATTGGCCTGATGAAATTATAAAGAGAAGACATTCTAGGTTTAAAGGACAAAGTCAAACTATATTTTTTGTTAAGTTTTTAGGAAAATTTTCTGATATTGAAATAGATGAGGGAGAATTAAAAGATCATAAATGGGTTAGGGAAGATCAATTAAGGCACTATCTCATTTTTCCTAATCAGTATAAGAGATTCTGGAGAATAATAGATGAATATAACAAATTGAAAAAACAATAGAATTTAAGTTTTTATCTGTCATCTGATGATTTACTAATAAATCTTTCAATAACTGCATCTACAAGAATATCTATTATATTAATTTTTGGAATATTTTCATTCTTTAACATAACAGCAAATTCTGTACATCCTAGAATAATAGTTTCCGCTCCTTTTTCAATATATTTTCTACATATTGATCTTGTTTTTTCAATTTGTTCTTCTTTTTTATACCCTTTATTAAAATCAAAAATAGATTTACTTAGTATTTTTAATTCTCTATTATCGGGATTAAAACATCTTATGTTTTTAAATTTATACAAACCCTGTTTTACAGTATTTGGAGTTCCTAGAATAAATGCTGATTTTATTTTGTTTTTGATTAAATATTCTTTAACTTCTTTCCTTAAATCTATGATAGGTGTTTTAACTTCTTTTTGTAATCTTTCATAATATAAATGAATAGTATTACAGACCATTACTATAAAATCGGGATTAAATTTATCCAGTTCTTTTAATCCTTCAATATATGGTTTTAAATCTTCTTTTAATATTTTCTCATAGATTAATTCTGGAGCCGGAATGCTGTTAATTATTATTTGAGGATAGTCTTTGTTGCTTTTTATTAGTTTTTCTTTCTGTAAGGTATAAATTAGTTTTGAATAAAATTCTGCAGTTGCCTCAGGCCCTATTCCACCCAGAATGCCAATCTTAATTTTAGGTGACATATCCAGCCTCCTTTTTGTATGGTAAAATTATATTATCAAGAACTAATCTCTTTGTGATCTTTTTTAGTCTCTTACCTTTTAAATTGTTAATTTCTTCTTCTGTTGAATATTCCTTGTTTAATAAAAAACCAGAGATTGATGCTATCTTTAATAGATATTTGTTTGCTTCTTCTGGTCCGAGCATTAATTTTGCTTCTGATTTTTTTATATCTTCATTTAAGAAAATCCTTTGCCCCATATTTATACCCCTGCTGGTTGGAATATAAGGTATTACTATTTCAGGTTCTTTTGTTCCTAGAGCATATGCATCTATTGTATAAGCAAAACTAACGTCTAGACTCAAATCTTGCATTATTTCATCGTATACTTTTTCTTTTGATGGACCGATTTTAACTTCGAAATTTCTAGAAGATCTTAAAAATTCAACACAAGCTATCTCGTTCAATGGATATATTGTTGAATTTTTTCTGTTTCTGAATTTTTCTGGTACAGTTTGCAGTAGTTTCTCATTTAGATTTAAATTATTTATTCTTTCTTCAATATCCTTAAGAACAACTTTATACCCTTGAGACCTCATAAAATCTGAGGCTATTAAAACTTCCGGGTTAAAATTGTATAATGAATTCAAATTTTCCAGTGCTTTTCTAATATTTAGCAGGCCTATCTCAATCTCTTCTTCAGGAATGTTATTGAATCTTTGAAATTCATCTACTAATAAAATAGAATATTGTTTTGTATAAAGACCTGCCAGAAATAATGGTACTACATCTATTGGGACATTATAATGGCCAAAACCAATTCCCATGAATGATATTTCTTCTTCTAGGTTAATGTTCTCTGGACTTGTACTTTCAATTAATTTGCCAGGGACAATCACCCTTTATTGTTCTAAGTATTAAAGAATTAGCTTTATTGCCAGAGACATTTATTTATCATACATTTTTATATGTTTTAAGACTATTTAAATCTTGTTGTTATTTTAATTAAACTTTTATTCATTTTTAAATTTATAAAAAAGCTCTTAAAGTTTTAAATAATGGAATGCCTGATTGTAGTGAGAAATGTATATTTTGTAAATGGATAAATATTAATCAAAAATAAAATGAATGAAGTTTATTATTTTGCTTATGAGTCTAATATAAGTTCTGAGGATCTCAAAATATGGTGTAAAGAGAAACAAAAAATAATAAATTTTTATGTACATACCAATTGACTATTTTGTTATCAATTCCTTAATAGGTTTGCATCAGAGCTATTCTTACAGAGTCATTTTTGTATCAGATATAATAACTATTACAAAGTAACTACAAAAGGAAAGACTTATAAATGTTAAATTTCTATAAATACACTATAAAAAATGGAAAATGAACAGCTAAAAAGCAAAAGTCAAGTACTAGAATATCTTGAACAAGAAGGCATTCCTGTACCAAAAACTTATGGAAAACTTAATTTGGGTTCTCTTATTAGTAATTCTCCAGGAAATATTATTTTAAGAAGTGATCATCCAGGAGAAATAGACGGATTTGAAGGGATATTTGATTCTCCAATTCTAGGATTTAACACAGAAAAGCTTGAATCTTACTGTAGAAAAAACAATCTTAATGTAAGAGATATATTATCACAGCTTGAGCTGAATATTCAGGAATACCTTCCTTATACAGTAATAGGAAGGATATATGCACATCCTAATGATGAAAGCAGGTTTTTCTTAACAGCACAGATGTTTAAGAAAGGAAAATGTTATTATTCACGTTCAGTATGTATACCTTTGATTAAGTCTAAGAAGAGGATTGAAGGAAAAATTCCAGAACTTTCCAATGAATGGGGGGATAATAAAGAAAACTGTATAATATTAAAAGATAATCTAGATCAATTAATTACATGGTATGAAAAAGTTTCGTCTTTGCCAAAATTCAATGATGGTTATGTATGGGAGATGGAATTCGGCGCAGGCTTGGGCTTGATGGATGTTGATTTTCATGCATTGCAAATGAGAAAATTTAGGTTAAGGGAGAAATCAAATTTTTTATTGGATAAAAGAATTAAGCGTAATAATAAAAGAACTGTTGTTGATACTGTAT
>JAGVYY010000034.1 GCA_018303005.1 Candidatus Woesearchaeota archaeon | reverse complement strand
ACTAAATCAAGTTAAAATGGTAAACTAAAATTTAATTCATTGTTTTTAAAAATTCTACTCATATTTTCTTTTTAATGCAACTCAAAAAAAATATTTTTTGGGTGAAGGGTTATCAACTTTCATATTTTTCATTTGATGACCGTGCATAGGTGAATAAAGTATAGATAACCTATTAGGCGGACAGCTTGGCTTGAATAGCGAAGAAGGACGTGACAAGCTACGATATGCTTTAGGTAGGCGCATGTAGCCTTTGATCTAAAGATCTCCGAATGGGACTTCCTATCTTTGATGTTCAGTAATGAACGCGAACGCAGGGAATTGAAACGTCTTAGTACCTGCAGGAAAAGAAATCAATAGAGATGCTGTTAGCTATCAGCGAGAGAAAACAGCATAAGGCAAACTGAATTCTTTATAGCAATATAAAGAAGATGTGGTGTTTTAGAGCTAAGTTATTTCCTTGATAAATTCTTTAAATTTTTCTGGAAAGAAAAGCCATAGAGAGTGATAGCCTCGTAAAAGTTTTTTGAGGGGAAATTTTAGTTTCTAGAGTAGGGTTCATTTAATATTGGGCCTGAATTTGGGAGGCATTAACTTCCAACCTTAAATATTATTCAAGACCGATAGCGTAAGAGTACAGTGATGGAAAGCTGAAAAGAACCCATAACAGGGAATGAAAAGAACTCCAAACCTAATAGGGATAGAAAGGTGCGGCTGTTGAAGTTGCACCATACGTTTCGAATAACGGGCCAGGGAGTCTATCTAAGTGGCAAGGATAATTTCGTAAAAGAAAGCATCCAAAGAGAAATCAAGAGCTCGCAGTTTACAAGGAGCATGGTATTAATGTGCCATAAGTCACTTGGGTACAACCCGAAACCAGGCGATCTAACCGTGAACAGGATGAAGCAAGGGTAAAACCTTGTGGAGGTCCGCAGAGGTTCTGTGTGCAAGCGTTCTTCTGATTTGTGGTTAGGGGTAAAAAGCCAATCGAGCCTGGTGATAGCTGGTTCCCATCGAAATTGGCCGCAGTCAAGCCTCAGCAGAGATGTTTATAATTGTAAAGCTACGGATTAGGGGTTTAGGGGAATAAAATCCTCGATTTCTAGTCCAACTCAGAATATTATAAAATCAAAGAAGCTGGGAGACGGCAGTGCGGGGTAAACTCGTATTGCAAGAGGGAAACATCCCAAACTGTGATTAAGGTCCTTAAATGCTGATTAAGTGTTAAAGGGTGAAAGGTGTGTATAATCATAGACAGCAGGGAGGTTTGCTTAGAGGCAGCAATCCTTTAAAGAAAGCGTAATAGCTCACCTGTCAAGATTATATGCCCTGAAAATGGACGGGGCTAAATTAGCTACCGATATCACAGACTAAGTCAATTAGTAGTAGATGGGCGTGATTATAGAGCAAAAGCCATTTCATAAGAATTGGTGAATCCATAATCAATGAGAATCCTGGCGGTAGTAAGATCTATACAGAGTGAGAAACTCTGATACCGAAAGGGCAAGGGTTTCTTAGCAATATTATTTAGCTAAGAGTAAGTCGATCCTAACTTAACTCCTAATAGGAGCTAGGGAAAGGGAAAAAGGTTAATATTCCTTTACCTTTTAAGTACAAATGGCAACAAAAGTCTGATTTTTGACGGTTTTGGTTAGGCTGACATCCGCTATCATGGATGTTAATCTGAAAAAATCAAGGGAGTATCTTAATGATGAGAACTTGATTAAAGCAGAGAATAGCTGTTCTTTGGACAGTTCAACTGACACCCGGATCCAGTGAAAAGAAAATCAGGATGAAACTTAAAAGTTCGTACCAAGAACCAACACTGGTGCCCCTAGGTGAGAAGCCTAAGGTATGAGGGAGAAATCTAACTGAGGGAATTCGACACATTAGTCTCGTATCCTCGGTATAAGGGATCCCTGGATTTGTGTTGTAAAAATGCAAATTCAGGGCACAGTAACAAAGGGAGCCCGACTGTTTAACAAAAACTTAGCCTTTCGCAAGTCTGAAAAGATAAGTACGGAAGGTGACGTCTGCCCAGTGCCAGTACCTCAAACTTCACTTCAATGGAGCTAAGGGCTGGTAAACGGCGGGAATAACTATAATTCTCTTAAGGTAAACAGTTGCCTTAGTAAAATTTGGCTATATGCTGGAAAGTCCGAGAATCTTACACTACCATAAATTTGTTAAGGAAATTTATACCTTAATTATGGTGAAAATGTGATAAGTGCGGATAATCAGCAGGAAAGACTAAATGTCAGCTAGAAAAGTTAAAAGACATTTAGAATCCTCAGAGACTATACGCCAAAACTTCAAGAAAAGAAGTAAGATATAGTCCGACCCAATATGCGAATATTGGAAGTATGTAGAAATGCATACTCGCCTTGAAAAAGGTCATTACCTCCTAAAAGAGGGAAGTAACAGATGTGAGCGAAATGCCTTGTCGTTTGATTGACGACGTGCATGAATGACGTAACGAGGTTCCCATTGTCCCCAGTTAGGGTCCCCCGAATACACTATTCTGGTGCAGAGGCCAGAGACTTCCAGCGGGAAGTAAAGACCCCGTGAAACTTTACTGTAGCCTGTTGTTGTGAAGTGAATTCTATTGTCAAGCGTAGGTAGGAGTTACGACGTCAATGTTACACTACCCTTTAGGATTTACTCCACTTACTAGTTTAACTAGGACACCTACAGGCAGACAGTTCGGCTGGGGCGGCACCCTGCTGAAAAAATATCAGTAGGGCCCAAAGATCAACTCAAGAAGGTCAGAAATCTTCTGTAGAGCGCAAGAGCAAAAGTTGGTTTAATTGTATTCTAAACATTACAGAACGCAAGTAGGAAACTAGGGTCTAGCGAACCCCTATGTCCTCCTTAATGGGGGCTAGGTATGACAGAAAAGCTACTCCGGGGATAACAGAGTCGTCGCGCCTGAGAGCTCAAATCGACGGCGCGGTTTGCTACATCGATGTCGGCTCACCGCAACCTGGTTGTGCAGAAGCAGCCAAGGGTGGGGGTGTTCACCCATTAAAGCGGCTCGTGAGCTGGGTTCAGAACGTTGTGAAACAGTTTGTTCAATATCTACTGGAAGTGTATAATGTCTGATGGGAAGGACCATTTAGTACGAGAGGAACAATGGTTCGGGGCCTCTGGTGCATGGGTTGTCTGATAAGGCAGGCCCAGCAGCTACGCCCTATGGGATAAATCCTGAAAGCATCTAAGGATGAAACCCTCCTAGAAAAGAGACATTGCTTAAGAGCACTCACAAAAGATGAGATTGATAGGATTGTGGTGTAAGCATCAAGGCAACGAGATGTTCAGCCAGCAATTACTAATAGCTCTTTTACTTTATTCATCTATCACGGTTTTTATCTTCCATATATTTTTTCAATTCTTAATCTCAAGGTCAGAAAAAATTCTCTAAATTGCATAAGTTGAGTTGCAATTTTTGGCTCGGTCTATTTTATGGTTCAACATTGTAACTATTACAAAAGGACAACAAAATCGATAGATTTATAAATGAGTATAGCCTTATAGTTATTATGAACAGGATACCATCTGGATTAAAAAAAGAAAATTTAGAAGTTATTACCATAATGAATGAAGTGTATTTTGGAGAAAGTGGTAGGCCTGGAAATGCTGGAAAATGGAGTAATACACAAGTAAGGATTGCAACTAATTATTTTTCAAAATTACTCGAAGGGTCATATATTGATTTATCATCTCAACTTGAACGAAAGATTAAGGCAGACGCTCCACAAGAACTAATAATAAATCAAGCGCTTAATGCATTTACTGATTTTACAAAGTCTGGATGGGATTTTCTATATAATACAGACCCAAATATTTCCAGTGACATCATAAGAACAATTGCATTAAAATTAATCAAAAAAATTAAGGGAGCAAATTTTACTAATAGACAATGTGCTGAAACTGCAATAACTGTGCTAATAGGCATCATGAATGAAAATGTGTTACATTCTGCAAGAAATACCTGGTTAGAGGATCACTATTCCCCTCCACATGTACCTTACGACGCAGATATTACTAACAGAGCTTTAATACCGGAAGCAATTCAATATGCTGAAAAGAATATTCCATCTATAAAGTAAGTCTTGTCCCTTATTCTTTTACATTATTGAACATCTTTTTGATTAACGATCGACTCAAAAACTTTATTCGAACTTTTCTTTCAGAAAAGGCAACTAAAGCGAATTAACACAACGCTAAAGCAGAAAAAAATTAAGGATTATTTTAAAAAAGTTTATAAATAAAATAGTCAATTCCATAACTATGGTGGCAGTGGCGTAATCTGGTAGCGTAGAGGCCTGTGGTTTTTGCTTATAAGATAAAAACAAAAAATAGAAAGCCTTTGGTCCGAGTTCAAATCTCGGCTGCCACATCTGAAAATAAATCACTAACAGAAGAGTAATCATTTAATTATAATAATTTAATTACTAATATAAATGAAATTCTTAGAAAAAGGCAGAAAAGATGCTATAAAATTTTTTAATAATATTCTATTTAAAACCTAAATCGATATGCTTGAGATAAAAAGATAAATTACCGGTTGCGATCTATAATTTTAAGCTGTAGTCTATAAATTCGCTCTGAACATCTAAACTTGATACTTTGTAATTATATCTAATCTCTAATTTTTTTAATGAAGCTAAATATTTTACTTTAGTAGAGTCATATAGATTTTCCCTCTCTAGAAAGTTTTTAATTAATTTTGCGTATGATTCTAATATTTTTTCCCTATAAGTTTGTTCTAAGTCAAGTTTTTCAGTAAGAGATAATATACTTATTATTAATGGGTATGTTTTATCAAAATCCGCACTAGATATTTCTATATTTTTTGCGACGTGTATTAGTAATTGATCTGAAGCTATTCTCATTTTTGGCGTAAATGTATTATCTTCAAAAATTATTTTATCATCTAGGAGTTTATCAAATTTTGTTTTCAATTCATATTCATCAACTCTTCTACGTATAATTGAAGAAGGCACTGTTATTTCTGATATCAAAACATTCATATAAGCAATGAAATATTGCTCTTTTAATTCTTGATTTTGTTTTCCAATCAGCGAGTATTCTTGGTGTGCTATTCTTAACAATTCAATTTCTTCTTCATCACTTACTCTTTGTGCTTTATAAAATAAAGAATCTGGATGAATCGCATTAATCATATTTTCCAATTCACTAATTTGTTCAGTTGTTAGTTTGTTTTTAGATTCAAATAAGAATTTATTAGATTGTGAATAACTTCCACTTTCAATTGCATGTTCTACATAAAAATAAGCATTCCAATTTTCATATTTATTTATAGAAAATTTAATTAAAGGTACCTCAAAATACAAACTGCCTAAAACTAAACCTGAACTTAAAGCAGCTATTCCTATATTTTTTAATCTTCTTAAAGCAGTTCTCCTATTTAATACTGTAATATTTTCAGGCATTTTTATTTATAATACTCAAAATTTTCATTTAATTTCTTAATTTCTCTTAAAAAAAGATTTTTTTCAACAACTGGCAGATAAGTAACTCCAATTAGTTCTCTAAGTTTATAAGCAGCGACATCTCTCGAAGGATAATCATATACTATGGCTGGCGTTCTAACCCACATCCACTGATATTTTCCACCATTATCAAATCTAACTAAAATAACATCATCATAAATTTTCACTACAGTTCCTAATGAACCGATTGGTACATTAGCATCTCTTTCCTTAAGATAAGCACCATAAAAGTCTGCCGTTTCTTTATAATCAATATGTTTTGTCTTTACTAAACTACCTTCTTTAATGTTTACATTAGATGATATTTTTAATAGTTTATCTAAAAAAATTGGGGCTTTGGTATTTAGTTCCTGAATTGGAACTATCTTAGATAATACTATACCATCATCAGGATATTTTTCTAAAAGAGAGTTTAAATTTGTTAATTGTGAATATGCATCCGCGAAACTTAGTGAGGGTTCATTAATATTCAATTGATTAAGAAAAATAGAAAAATTGTCTGATAATAAGTAGGTAATTACTTCTTTTTTATAAGTTCCATTTTGATGTATATCTAAATAATTCTTAGCAAATGTTATTCTATCCTGAACTTGTGTTGTTCTTACACTAGTAAATAAACCTTCATCACTTAAATCGTAAATTCTTGTTTCTAGACTATCAATCTCTCCCTTTGTAAAAAGCTTCAAATGAGTTAGGCTATCTAAAACAACATGCGCATTATTCAAGTTATATGTTTGTAAAATACCTTCAAATCTGGAAATTTCTTCTTGTTTTTTTAATTCTAACTGTAATCTTACATCATCCTCTGGTTTTATAAGATCTTTAGCATTATATTGTTCCAATAATCTAGAAGCAAAAAGAATGTCTTTAGAAGCTATTGCTTTTCTTACAGTTTCAGCTCTTTTACTTTCTCTATAATTATGAAATAATTCTGATATACCCAAAGATCCTGCATAAATTCCTAAAGCTAACAGGCCAATTCCTGTATAATTACAACTCCTTCTTAAAAATGTTCTTTTATTAAGTATACTAATCTTTTCCATTTTAGCTTATAATTTCAAAATTATTTGCAATATCTCCTTTTACAAATCTAGACAAGTGTGTATATTCACTACCTAATCTTTCTGTTAATTCCTGAGCTTTTTCTAATGTTTGTTTGTTACTGGCCAAGATTTCATTTGCAGTAATCACTGGATTCTGTATTTGTTTTGCAGAAATTAAGGATAATACATACTTCTCTTCTTTTGAAAATGCTAATATTGTTAATTTTGTATAATCTCCAATTTGTTTTGTAGTGAATAAATTATAAAACTGGTTTTTCTTATCTATAACATGCTGGCAATCCTGCCTTTGACTTAAATCCTGCACTGTTTTATATAAATATGAAGAGAAATTTTTTCCATAATTATTATGATTTTGTGTGGTCCAGACCAGGTTATTTTCAATATTTTCAGGTGCTGCAATATTTCTGGCAATATTTGCAAAATAATTAAACATATTTGCATTATCATCTTGTGTTTTATCATATATTTTCTCTCTTTCATTTAATTGTATCTTAACCTTAACATTAATATTTTTCTTATCATTACCTATACCGTCTTTTGTACCATAATGCAATAAAAATGGTGATGTTGCTATTATTAGAGGTAAGAAACCTATACATCTTCTGTCTGGATAATCGGATCTAAATAGACGTTGAAGACCTTCAATAAGTAGATAAGCACCACCACAAATTAATAGGTAATTATTATAACTAAAACCTGAACAAAATGCAATTGCTCCAGATACTAATTCAACTGTACAAGAAGTACTACAAGCATGATTTGCATTGAATCCTTTCTTATCATCAAAATTTGTGTATTCTTCAATTTTATTCTGTAATGATCCCGACAAAGATCCTAGCAAAGGGTAACTTAAAGGTAATGTATATCTAATACTCTTCCTAACTATTTCCTGTAATGAACCGTTATTGATATTGCCATTTGGTGCATCAGTTATTTGTGCATTTGGAATTTTTAATCTATCAAAATCAGCCTTTGTCATTACTGTTTCTAATGCTTTATAACCATAATCTTGTACTTCTCTTATAATATCTTCAAGAAACTCTGGATCAATATCATTAACTTTGATATTAAATTCTGTATCTTCTTCAATTCTATATGAATAACCAAATATTTTTCCAATCAAATCTGATAATTTATTTCTTTTTCTAGGATTCTTAACTCTACCATTAAATGGAAGAATTGTTCCATAAATCCTTTCTTTTTCCTCAAATGGAGATTCTGTAACACCTAAAAACTTAATTGCCTGCAAAACATGATGCTTGTCTTCTAATGTATGCAAATTATCGCCTAAAACTGAGATTACAACTTTATCTAACGTTCTGTTAAATTTCTGATTATCTCTTTTCCAGTAATTATCCTGCATATAATCATAGTGCAATAATCTGGGATCTTTTTCCATAGACTTGATTATATATTCCATTCTTTCTATTAATTTTTGATCACTTAATCCAGCAATACCGGATGTTAACCTGTAAGTAAGATGAAGATACTCATCTTTTTGTTCATCAGATAATTGAGAATTTTTTAAAGACTCTAATCTAATTTTTGACATAGAATCAATTATCTTAACAATATCGCTCTTTACATCTTGTTCATCCAATTCTACTGTTAATCTACCTGGGATTGTCATTTTTATCTTAGCAACATATGTTCATCAGTCTTCTCTCCATGTTCAAATTTAATTAAGTGCAAGTATTCTGCATTTACAAGACTAGAAATCTCATCTGATTTTTCTCTTACAGATTTCTGGGTAGAGAGAACTCTAGTAAGTGCATCAAAATCTATCTTAGAATCTTTATTTATTACACTTAATACATATCTTTGATCTGGAAAACAAGTTAAAGATGCTATTTTTTTATATAAGCCTGTATCTGATATATCATAAAAAGTCATAGAGCTTGATTCTCTTTGACGATATTCATTTCTTTTAAAACTGTTAGATTCGGCCTTTTTAAACAATTCTATTGTAAAATAGTTTCCTTGTGTATAGTGATTTTCCAATGCCCATCGCAGATTATCTTCTACTTTTGGCAATTGTTTTTGCGCTAAGTCTTCAAGAAATGGTATAAAATTTGTATGTGCCCTTCTACTAAGATATTTTTCTTTATCTCCGTCTTGCTCTGAAGATAATGGAACTTTAATCCAGTGTTGGTGTTTGTTCTTAGAGAGATGATAATACATTGATAATGGTGAAAACAGAATAGTGCCCGGCATGTTACCAGCAATAAATCCTTGATTATACATGTGAAAACATCCTTGATTATACATTTCGTTATTTTCAAGTAATATAGGACTACGCATAACTTCACTTAAAAATAAAACGGCTGCTAATTTAGGATATGTACAGGGCAAGTTTAGATCACCCAGATAAGAAAGGCCAGTGTATAATAAATTAGCTGTTGCAGAAAATAAATTTACAGAAAAGGCAAGTTTTGTAGCACTCTTAGGTTTAAAATATTCTTCTCCAAATCTTTCTTCTAAATTTTTTTGTACAAAATATGAGGCATTTCCCATTATATAATGCAGTGCAATGCTCTTTAGCGCATCTAATCTTGATAATTTTTGGGATGTTCTTTTTAATTTCGTTTCAGGAACAAATCTTTCTAAAACTTCAATTTCTGGATATTGTTTTTTAACAATTTCATAATCATCAGTAATAGTTTTAAGATCTTTAAATCCCAGATGTGCTGCTGTCTTTATCAGCTTACCAAGATCTTTGTCTTCTTTTACAACTAATGTAAGCCCATCAACAACATCAGCACTTATTTTATTTTTTTTCAGCTCATTTGTGAAAAGTACCCTGTTATGCTCACTTGCAGGATTATTAAATGGAAGTATAGTGTCATAAATCTGCATTCTTGTCTCAAAAGGTTCTTCAGTACTTCCTAAAAACTTTAATGCATTAAACACATGATGCTTGTCTTCTAAACCAGTAAAATAATCTTTTTGTAATGCAATAACAATTCTATCTAAGCTTTCAGTAAATTCTCTTTCTGTATTTCTCCAAAATGCATCTTGCAGATAATCATAAGATAAAAGTGCAGGATTATTGTCTATAGCAGTAAAAATTCCTTCTGTTTTTTCCAATAAAGGTATATCTGCTAAACCACCTATTGCTGAAGCTAGTCTATAAGTAAGATGCAAATATTCATTTTTGTTTTCATCACAAATACCATTTTTGGTTAATTGCTCATTTCTAATTAAGCCCATAGCAGAAATTATTTTATGAAGATCTTGTTGTACATCTTGTTCATCCAATTCTACTGTTAATCTACCTGGGATTGTCATTTTCTAATATTTTAGAAGGATTTATATCTAATTGAAAATGTTGGTTTTCTTTTGTAATGTAACATAGATTAATATACTGCCTGATAAGATTTCTATCATGTCTATTTATTTTTTTACTTTTACCTTCCCTATATCTTTGAATTTCATCTTCCAGCTGTGCAATTTGCTTATTAATGACAGGCTCAATTATCTCTTCTGACTTTACGTATGTTTTTTTTACACTGCCCCATGGACCAATACTATAGCTTTCACCTTCAGGACCTTTAGTTTGATACTCGGGTTTTAATTCCCAATGGCTTCCAGCATAACATCTTACTTTTTCAGCCTCTGTCTTGCTGAGATTTTCTGTTACTTTTTTTTCAGTTCTGCTGATTGTTACATGTTTTAATAAAGCAGTTAGTTTAGCCTCTTTTATTTCTTCGGCAGTTTTTCCAAGGATTAATGCTGCAATTCCCCTTGTTCTTTGTTGTACATATTCATGGTTTAAACATAAATCCTCTAAAACACTTTTGTCATAATCTTTTCCATTCTTTGTTAGTTTATTAATTAAATATACCTGATATGTGCTTCTGGAAGTTGTAGCCCAGTTAATATCCTGTACATTTATGCTTCCTTCATTAATTGCCCCATCTTCAAAATCTTCTACTTCATTATAAAAATCTGCAACATTTTCCAAAGCATCATCAATGCTTCCCTCACCAGGGTTAGCTAGATAAAACAAAAGCTGTTGGGGAACAAGTGTTTTAAAAGAATCTCCCTTATATTTCATATCAACTAAAACATAACTTTCAGGAACAATATCGATATCTTCCTCTAAAACAATAAATTTATTTCCTCTTCTGACTTCTTCATATACTCTTTCAGGTGGAATTCTTGTTAATATCCTTCTTCTTTGCAGGAATTCTTGGTTCATTTTCTAATTTTTCTTATCCTCCGAATTAGAGTCGCATAATCCATATCTAGCATAGCTTATTCCATCAACTATGAATTCTCTAATAAGAATATAAATGAGAGCAGCCAGTCCTGTAACTAATATGGCATTTAATGGATTCTCTATTGTTTGAGAAAGCTTGATCAAACCATATACTGAAGCTGGTGTCTCAATAATACCTATATCATGGTGTATTTTTTCATGTAACAAAGTTGCTGCAATTCTTTCTGGTGTTTTTCTGATTTTTTGTCTATATTTTAAAATATCTATGGTTAACTTTTTACTATGCAACTTACCTCCACTAAGTTTTCCTTTTGCCACATACTCAATTTTTAATTCTCTTCCATACCAGGTTCTACAGGTTTGTCTTTCAGGATTATATTGTATATTTATCTTATTCTCATTTAATACATCATTAACTTTATATGAAATATCCCTGCTATCAAAATCTATTCCATTATCCAAGACAATACCGGATAAGCTCATCTTTCTTCTACTCCATTAAGTTTATCTACAATCTTATTATTTTTCTCTAAAATATGTTTAATCTGCTGATATTCAAGAACACTATCACCATATCTCATTCTCATTTCTTCATAATCTTCATCATTTCTTAATGTTTTATGAGCTTCAAGAACATCTAAGTAAACTTCCTGGGTTTGTGGCAAATTAAAATCTTTTATCCTCTTACAGATTTGTGTTATGTCCCTGCATGAGAGTTGGTCATTTTTATAAGTTAAAGCATTTACATTTATTTCGGTATCTTCCCCTATATATTTTTGCCATAATTTTATCTGATCATCTTGATTAGGATAATCAAAGCATACTTTATGGGTAAACATTCCTATAAATGTATCATTTAGTAATGTTGGATCACATAATGTTGCAATAACTGTAACACCATCTAATGGCTGGGCAAGTTTAGATTCAAGTAAACCTGTCCAGGATGATCTCCAGGATGTAGTTCCTTTCGGTTCAACTAAGGCATCGACTTTATCAAATAACAAAATACTGGGTGAAAGTTGTTTTGCCCTTTCAAAATATTTAGATAACATTTTCTCTGTTTCACCTACAAATTTATCTAATGGCTGAGAAGCATTAACAACAATGAAATTATATCCATATTCGCCTGCTAAAGATTCTGCAAATGCTGTTTTTCCATTTCCGTCAGGACCGTAAAAAAGTATCAAGTCATATCCGGGACTTTCTACTATCTTTCTTAATACTTCTTTATGAATATCATATCCGCATAGATCATCTAGCTTTAATTGAGGCTCTTTAAAAGGCATATCCCTAATTGCAGAAGGTTTTATTTTTTTAAATGCATATTCTAAATCTTTATATTCTATTTTTATCCTATTTCCTAAATTAGCATGAACAAATGCTTCTATTAAAACGCCCTTTAAATCAGCTCCTGTATAACCATAAGTTATTTTAGCAAAATCCTTTAAATCATCTTCATTTACCTCAAATTTATGATCTTTGTTATATGCATGTATCCTTAATATCTCAAGTCTACCTTTTTCATCAGGTGGCAAGAAATAAATCTCTTTTCCAAATCTTCCAGGTCTTCTCAAAGCATTATCTATTTTTTCAGGTTTATTAGAGGCTGCAATTGTATAAATGCCTTGATTCGGGGTAGTGCCATCTAATTCCATTAATAACTGATTCAAAGTAACTGCCTGAGCAGGGTCAGCGATATCTTCCCTATTTGAAAATCTATCAACTTCATCCATAAATAAAATTACTGATTTATTATTTTTCCTAGATTCTCTTGCTGTTTGATAAACCTGTCTTATATGATCAGGACTTGTAACTAGACCAATATCATAAAAAACTGCACCTGTAAGATTGACAATCCATTGTGCATATAATGTTTTACCAGTACCGGGAGGACCTGTAAATAATATTCCTGAATAACCCATCTCTTTGCCAAATAATTCAGATCTTTGGATATTAGCTATAAGCCCTTCTAGGTCTTCTTTTAGTTTAGGATGAATATATACATCTTTATCAGTAATAGCAACTTGTTTTGGTGCTATCATCCCTGCATTATTTTTCATGCTTTGTGGTATGTTCATTTTGCACCTTCTATTGTCAATAATTCATTTTGTAAAAATTCACAATTATAGGATTTACCTTTAGGAGAAATATATCCTTTAACTCCACAATCTACTGGACATAAACCTTTTTTCTCTATACCATAAACATTTTGTAAAGCTGTACAATTATTTGTATGCATTAACGGAGATTCAACCATGTTTCCTTTTTTAATTCTCTCTAAAAGCAAATAACTTGTTAATTGATTAATTTGTTTTGGCGTAAGCAACTCAACATTTCTTCCATTGCCAACTGGGAAAACAAGATTAATTCTTATTGGTAATTCTAATTCAGATGCTAAATTAATTAAATTAGGAATATCATGATAATTAACTTGGTATATTGCTGAGGATATTAATGTCGAATACATTGGTTTTATTTTTTTTATGTTATCAATTACTCTATCAAATAAATTCTTTTTAGTTATTCTTTTATATAACTCTTGGTTAGATGCATGCAAACTAATCTGGATTTCAACATCATTTCTTATCATATCTTCTAAATTAAGCAATTCATCTGGAAATCTTGTTCCATTTGTTGCTATATGTATTTTTTTCTTTCTTTTTCTTATTTCTTTAATTAATTGTACTAACCTCTTATCTAAAAATGGTTCTCCACCACCAATCTCAATATATTCTGAATCCGGATTTTCATCAATTATTCCTAAAATTTCATCTTCCGGCAAGATAGAACCATCTAAATCTTGATAACAGAATTCACATCTTAAATTACAATAAGCATTAATATCTACAGTAAGGTCCATTTTACTCCTATAGACTGAGGTAAATTCGGCTTTTTAAACATTTCTATTGTTATCATTATCAAATAACAATTTTACTTAGTTTATTTTTAAATTTCCATTAATTCTAAGCCAAAAATCATGATTAGATCTAAATTCTTCTAAATCTGTTTTGTTTTGTTTTATGCTTTCATCTATTTCTTGTCTTCTTTGGTAAAGACTTTGCTTCTCTTCTTCTGTTAGGTTAAGTTTTAATTTCAGAAAAAGCAATAGGCCCATATTCTTTATATCCCTGATCTAATAATTCTTGTTCTATGGCATATCAATCTTAAGAAGTTAATTATTATAAAACTATTGGTATTGCACGTCCAGAATACAATATAAGCGCAGCATAACTCTTTTTTGATTCCAATATTGGTTCAACAGAACAAAAAGAAAATTTTATTTGATGTTGATCTTTAGATAATTTTAAAATAAACCCTTCTGTTATTTTTTCCCTTATTCTCAATATTCAATAATTCAATTCTTCCAATTTCCTTTAAAGATTTAACATGGCATCCACCATCAGCCTGTCTGTCAAAATCCTTAATGTCAACAATTCTTAGTTCATCTACTTCATGTTTAAAATTCATAGCTAGTTTAAAAAGATTAGAATCTTTCATAGCCTCTTCTTTTTTAATATAATAAATCTCGACATTCAAATTCTTTTCAATAACCTTGTTTGCTTCATTAATATATCTCTGGATCAAATCTTTGTTGAAATCCTCTAAATCAAGATCTATTCTTCCCTTGTTCAGCTCCAGTTGATTTCCTGTTATTAAGCATTTCAATTCTTTACTGAATAAACCGCTCAAGACATGGGCAGCAGTATGATACCTCATCAGCAAATATCTTCTATCCCAGTCTATTTTTTCAATAATCTCGTCTCCAATATTCAGGCCATCTTCATCAACTTCATGGCTTATCTTGTTGTCAGATTTTCCAACAGATAGGACATTAAATTCTTTTTTGTCGTTTGCTCTGATTAATTTTCCAGTAT
>JAGVYY010000033.1 GCA_018303005.1 Candidatus Woesearchaeota archaeon | reverse complement strand
AGATGCGTTCGGAAAATTACCAAATCATGTTATAAAAAATCTTATATTTCTTAGAATTACACCAAAACAAATATACATTTTTATTCATGTTTTAGTTAACCAGATTGGATTTAGAGGTCTTGTAAAGATATTACCCCGTGAAGAATACTTCTTCTTGGCTAAGGAAGCAGCAAGAATTATAGAAGACATAGTGATAAAGGCGTTGCATTAATTGGAAAAACCTATGTTAAAATGGGCCAGTTCACTTCTTTAAGCAATAATTTATTTTTAGATGTTGCAAGAAGTCATGTGATCTTAATCGGAGGCAAACGTGGATCGGGAAAAAGCTACTTTTTAGGTGTTATTGCTGAAGGCATTGCAAATTTAGAAAAAGATGTTGCAAAAAATATCTCTGTTTTAATTTTTGATACTATGGGAATTTTCTGGAGCATGAAATATCCAAATAAAGCTGAAGAAGATCTATTGAAGGAATATGGTTTATCTCCTACAGGATTAAATGTTAATGTTTATGTTCCAAAAGGAAAATTCAAGCAAATGAAAGAGAAGGGCATTCCTGTAGACTATAATTTTACAATAAAAACAAGCGAATTAAGTGCTGAAGACTGGTTAAGCGTTTTTAATTTAGAGATATTACATCCGGTAGGAATCTTAATCGAGCGAGTTTTAGAAGACTTAGATAATAAGGAAGATTATGATATTGAAGATATTTTAAAAGAGATTAAAAAAGATGGGCGATCTGAAAAGAGCGTTAGAGATGCTGCTGAAAACAGATTTTTGGCTGCTAAATCCTGGGGCTTATTTGAGAAAGATGGGACAAAAATAAAAGATATGCTGAAAGGGAGCAAAGTTTCTATACTAGATATTAGCTCTTATGATGATTGGAACATTAGATCATTAGTTGTTTCTTTGTTATGCAAGAAATTATTCAGAGAAAGAATGTTGTTCAGGAAATTTGAGGAATTAAATGATATTGAAGCCGGACAGCATTATTTTGATTTTGAAGAAAAAAAGATGGAAATGCCTTTAGTATGGCTATTTCTGGATGAAGCACATGAATTTTTACCTAAAAACAGAAAAACACCTGCTACAGATGCTTTGGTGCAGCTGTTAAGAGAAGGCAGGCAACCAGGAATAAGCTTAGTGTTAGCGACACAACAGCCGGGACAGATACACATGGATGTTATGACCCAATCAGATATTGTTGTAAGCTTTAGGGTAACTGCCAAGTTTGATGTTGATGCCTTAAATGTGATAATGCAGACATATCTTAATTCTGACATTTTGGGATATCTGAATAATTTGCCTAAACTAAAGGGTAGTGCTATTATTTTAGATGATAACAGCGAGAGAATTTATCCAATGAGGGTAAGGCCAAAGATGTCGTGGCATGGTGGTTCAGCACCTTCTTCTGTTAGAGTAAGAGAAAAAGAGGCCCTGGATTTAAAATTGGATGAGTATAATATATAATTAATTACAGAATTTTTATATGGGTGGACATGTATTTTGACAACTATAGACTTAATTGTTGGTTATAGAAAGATTAAAAGTGATTTACCTTACCAATGTGTATAATATTGGAAATGGGGTCAGAAGCTACTAACCTTAAATCATTTCTTTTCAGATCATCTGGTGTTCACGCAATCATCCCCCTTTCTGAGAGGTTACTTATAAGCTTATAAAAATAGTGTTTATGCCTGAAAATCAATACAAACTCTGAACTTGCCCGCGCTGTATTGGCCACATTTTATTGTATTTAATATTTTAAGATTCTTAAAATGTTTTTTTATTTTTTTAACTGAAGATTCTGGAAAATCTTCTTCTCTGGAAAAATCATAAAAGTGGATTATTCCATTCTCTTTTAGGTGTTTTTTTGCCAGATCCAGAAAACTTTCAGAGGATTTTGGCAATGGCATAATAATCCTGTCAAATTTTTTTGTATATCTTTTTAATTTATCAAAAGATCTTAACATTTCCTCTGCTTTATTTTCGTCTTTTGATATAACTTCCAGAGAACCCTGGCCTATATATTGCAATATCTTTTGGAAGTCTAATACACCTGATTCTATTTCCATTGATTCCTCTGATTCATTTGAATCATGTACATGAAAATAAGTATGGCATCTTTCCTGTATTCTTATAATGTTGTCAATTAGCTTTTCCTGTGATTTATATGTGTTATAGAAATGCGACAAGTCAATGCAGAAATTAGGTATTTTGCATTCAGTGATTATATGCATTATACTCTCAATATCTGAAAAATATTTTTCATGTCGTGCGTTTTCAAAATAAATATATCTGTAATATGACTCCAGTGTTTTTATATTCTTAATTAACAATGGAACATCCATTGTCTTATCTTGGAAGAATGTCGGATGTATTATACATTTGGCATTGTATTTTTTGCACATATCTATTATTGTCCTATAAGCCTCAAATGAGATTACTTCTTGATTTAAGGCCAGTTGAATATTTTTATATTTCGTAAATGGCTGATGTATGAATATCCTGATATCTTTATTCTGCAATTTATGCAACTTCATTCTTAGATCCTTGAGCTTATTTTCCAGATCTCCGCCTAATAATTGTATCTCTATTAATTCAGGGTTCTTTTCTAACCTTGTCTTTAGCTGTGTGGTGTAAAAAGCAGATTTTAGCCCTATTATGTGCTGGAAAAATCCAGGTAATACCTTTTTTACATCACCTTTTACCAAAGTGACATTCTTTGCATTGTTCAGCCTTATGTTTTCTAACCCGTATTTATGTGCTACAGGGTTTATTTCTATACCATATACTTGTTTGGCTTCTGTGTTTTTCGCTATGACAAGAGGATATATGCCTATGCCTGAAAACATCACCAGGATTTCTTCATTTTTTTTAATTTGCCCTGCGATTCTTAACCTCTCATTATTTAACCTTGGGGAGAAATAGCATTTTTCAACATCTAATTTTACATAGATATTGTTTTCTTTATGTATTGTTTCTTTTGTTTTTTCTCCTGCAATAATTTTAACTTCTTTTAACCTGTACTTTCCAGAATGTTTTTTTGTCTTTATTGCTACTGTTTTAACATTTTTATTGTTTCTGATCAGGGTTTCAGCAATCAGCTTTTCCTTTTTCTTTAATTCTTTTGGAAAATCCTGGAATATTGCTATTGTTCCAATCTGGTCATAAGAATTCGGCACTAATTTAGATTCTTGTTCTGATAACTTATCCTTTAACAGTTCTTTTAGCCTGGCCATGAGGTTCAGGATATAGTAAGGTTTATATATATTTTATTCTATCTGTTTTTAGCATGAGGTGTTATTATTGTTAGATATCCTGGAAAAAAAGATTAAAAAAGAGTATGCTTTTATTGCTTTGTTTCTTCTTGGAAGCCTGTTGTTTTTTGATTTAGTTGGCATAGATTATTCCGGGATTACTGGCGCACAGGTTGGCGGAGATATTGATATTGGTGGTATAAGCAAGACATTTGAAAATTTGTATAACTTAATATTTCAGGGATTTTTAGCACCTGTCTTTAGCTCTGTTGGAGGAAATAGTGTTATTGCCATTAGGATATTAGTTGCTCTTATAATTTTTGCTGTTATATCCTTCTCTTTAAGAAGATCTGAAAGATTTGGCAGGATGGGAAATATAATTGCCATAGTCATAGGCTTACTAACTGCCACATTTATCCCGCAAACAATACTGGACAGGTTTTTTGGGACTTCCGGTGTTGTGGGAGGATTGCTTGGTGTGTTTGTCGGAGTGGCATTGATTGCAATATTATTTTATTTTAATTACAAATGGGAACCTGAAGGACGAATAGGTAATATTTTTAAGGGATTAGGTTTTATCTTAATGGTTTTTATTATTATCTACTTTGCACAACAGTATGGTGCAAGTGAACTAGGAAATTCTGCGCTTATTAATATTTTTAATATTGTTTATGCTGTGTCTATGCTGGTATGTGTAATATTAGGGTTTTATTACTTATTTTATAGAGGTTTTGTTGGTGCAGCAACTGCTGTAACTGAAGCAGGTGGTTTAGGTCCTGCTGGTGTAGAACAAGCTAGAAGAGCAGGTAGATTTTTTTATAACAGAGGAGGAGCTAATCAAGGAAATAATCAACAACAAGGTAGAAATCAACAACAAAATCCGAATTTAAGACAACAAATTGAAAATAATTTCAGAACTGCT
Organism: Candidatus Woesearchaeota archaeon; assembly: GCA_018303005.1. GTDB lineage: Archaea > Nanobdellota > Nanobdellia > SCGC-AAA011-G17 > GW2011-AR20 > JAGVYY01. The sequence goes on along the minus strand of JAGVYY010000033.1, from coordinate 10,735 downwards.
GAAGCTGATTATCTTCGATTATATAATGAGATACAGAGGAATGGCAACAACCCTATCGGAGTAAATGCAGGACAATTATCGCAGAGTTTACAAAATGTTTCAAGACAATTTGCTGTTATCACAAATGATACAAACCAAATTCAAGATCAGAATAGGCAAGCAATAATGCTATTTAATTTAAGAGCAATTGTAACAACATTGAACAATGCTGCTAGAATTGTAAATCCCCGCAATACATATAATGTTGTGGCACAGTCATTGAACAGAGGGGGCAATTCTGTTCAGGGAAGATTAAGAAATATACAAACACAAATCCAGGGAATTTAGATATAAATAAGATTGGAGAAAAAATGCTTAACAAGATAAAAAAAGAGTATGTCTTCATTTTTCTGTTCTTAGCAGGAACTTTGTTTTTTTTTGATGCTGCTGGAATAAACTACACTGGAATTACGGGTGCACAGATAGCTGACACAAATATTAATGCAGTACAAGACGCTTTTGAAACTATCTTTAGGATTTTATTTGAGGGTTTTGCAAAGCCTCTGTTTGATGTTTTCCATATTCCCGTTACAGGTATTGTCGCTATCAGGATAGTTTTTGCTTTATTGCTGTTTGCAATCCTTTTTCCGATTATGGGTAGTATGAGGATATTTGGGGGAGAAAGAAACAGGCCTAGCAGAAATGGTGGCATAATTGCAGGTTTAATCTCCTTGATTTCTGCTGCTTTTATACCTGAAAATATACTTGAGTTGTACTTTGGAAATGGCTATGTTAATGTATTCAGCTCATTACTTGGGTTTGTATTTGTCATTGGGACCTCTATATTACTGATGTATGGTGCTTCAAGAATTTCCGGGCAAGATCCTCAGAATAACAGGGCAAGAAGCCTGGCTTCAGGCATAGGATATCTTGTTTCTTTATTTATTATCTTATTTGTAGTTGAGGTTGCAAAAAAGCAGATTGTAACCGGACTACAGACTGTCTTTGCAATTACCTGGGCAGTGCTTGTTCTTGTGTGTATGGTGCAGTTCATCAGATATACAATTTACTATCCATTGTCTGGACTGAATTTGGGTGCTGCACCTGGCGGTGCAGCTACACCTAGGGCGATAGAACATAGAGGTGATTTAAGAGATGTTTTAAGAAGACATTTACAGGAACAACGAAGGATGTTAAATATCTTAGGTACAAACTTGACAAATCAAGCTATTGTTGAAAGGGAAGTTTTATCTATAAGGTCTAATATCGGAACTGAACATGGGATGGTAAATAGTGTAAGAAATGCTGTTCTTGATATTATGAACCCTGCTGATAGAGTTAGAACTGAAACTGCAATTAATAGAATCGGTAGCATTAATGGTGATATACAAACTATATTAGGCCGGCTACAAGTAGATTATGCTACAATGACACCTGCACAAAGAAATACTGCTTATAATGATGCATTGCATTTATTTCAGCATAAACAACAAGAAGTAAGCAGGATCTGAACATGAACTTATTTTTCAGAATAATAATTTGGCCATTTAAGAAAATATTTGGAAAGAGAAGAGAACCTGAGCCGGGTTTTAGTAACCAAGATTTCCAGGGTAATCAGCAATTTCAGGCAGATCCTATGCAAAATCAGGGACAGGTGCAGCAACCGTATAAACAGGATGATTTCCTGAAAGATTATGGAAAAGGTTATTCTGGAAGAGATTTTGAGAATGATAAGCAATACCAAAGCAATGACAAGCAGGAGATAATATTAAGCAAGCTAGAGGTCATTAATGCTAAACTAGACAATATACACCAGAGATTGCAAGCATTAGAAGGAAAGGGAAGATTATGGTAAACATGTTTAAAAATCGATTTTTCAAGTATTACGTTAATTTTTTTAATATTTTTCTTTGTTGATTTATTTAAATTAATAAAGTTTATATTCTTTGAATGTCTTATTATTTTATAAAAGGAGTTTGACTTATGAAAGATGTCCTACACAAAACAGAATCTATCGTCGACAGATCAATACCTTACATAGTAATCCTGCTGCTGTTCATTATAATATCTGATTTTTTCCTGAAGGAAATTTATTATAAATATGAACTGTACTTTGCTATCGGAGATTATTTTGTCCTGTCTGTGTTTATCATTGATCTTATTTTTAAATTCAACAGGGTCAGGCAGTTTAAGGTTTTTTTGAGAAAATACTGGTTGGACATAATCGCTGTATTTCCATTTTTCTTGCTCTTTAGGGTTTTTGAAGAAGTTGTGTCTTTCTTCAGGATAAGCAGTGAACTTAGCCGGGGACAAAATATAATACATAGCGGTCTGGAGATTGAACGATTGGCAAAGGAAGAGACATTATTGAGGGAGCTTGAAGAAGGAGGTAAATTATTTCAGGAGGGTGAAAAATTGACAAGAACTGAAGAATTGACCAAGATTGTCAGGCCGATTACAAGAACACCAAGAATGTTGGAAGCAGTGACTTTTTATGAAAAACCCATAAAGAAAGATTATAAAAAAACAAAAAAATTATTTGAAAAAGAAATTAGAAGAATAGAAGAAGACATTAAAAAAGCATGATTTTTATTCGTTTTCTTATTCGCTACTTCCTGTAAACCTTTCAAAGAAAGGAGCTAGGAAAGGATAGATTGTTGGCGCCAGCACAACTAAAGCAGAAACTATAAGTGAATGTGCCCAGGTTTCTTTCATGCCTTTTGTCGATCCTATTGTTCCTTTCACAACAGCTGATGCTGCATGAACCTTGATCATCATTATGAAACCGATTGCAACCCTGAAAACCCATTCCTGTTCCAGATATGGTATTGTTTGCAGGAATGTAAATGTCTCGTAGACAAAAGTTGTATTCATTGTGACAAATGTGGCACCTATTGCAAATACAGCTGCATGTGTTCCGTGACCAAGCCAGTGGCTTCCTCTGAAGTTCTCATCCCTATGAATCAGGATTAGTTCATATAATCCAATGATCGCGCCCATTATTATTGCGGGGATTATTATTAATTCTGCCATTATTAACACCTTTTTTATCTGAAATCTGTAATGATAGAGTATATATAAATGTTTTGAGTAATGTTTAAGTATTTTTCTTAATAAATCCTATATTTGGATATATAAAAAATAGTATTAGTTATATGGTAGACATCTATTGAAATGTTATCATCAAGATTGATATGTGTATAAAGAATTTTGAACATGAAAAGATTAGGGAGCAATTGAAAGGTACTGAGATTGGACATGGGTAGGGTTCTAGGGGAAAAAGTGATGTAAAAAGAATCGAATGTCTACAGAAGATTTTCCTGAACTAAAACCATTTGTCTAAAGCAGACTGTTCTTTTGTTTTGGAGATATTAGTTATCTTATCTAGAGTTTTTTCAACTCTTTCTTCATTGAAATCATGTTTATCAACAAGAATGTGTTTTATTCTTTTAATATCGGGATCAGACCATTTTAGTTTGTAATCCTTAATTACAGGCATTTTTGTAAATGTTTCATGAATCTCTTTCCAGTCGAAATCTGCATTTAGATTCTTAAATAATTTGTCATAATCTTTATTTTCTTTTACTAATTTTATGGCCTTTTTTGGCCCAATACCTTTTATTCCTGAATTATAATCAGTGCCCACTAATACTCCGATTAAAATTAACTGTTCTTGTGTGATGTTTAACTCTTTTATATTGTCCTCTAAATTTATTAGTTCTGGATTAATTTTTACTGTCATTCCGGACGGCAATCTCCTTTTTTGAGATACTGTCATGTTTGTTAATAATCTTGGTGTGCCATATAACAAACAGTCCATGTCGCTTGAGGCTGCTGCCCAGACATCTCCTTTTTTACAGCAATAAGAAATTTGTGCATCTGCCTCTGATACTGCCTGTATTATTGGCAAACCTAATGCAGAGATAAGATCTTTTGCCTCATCAATCATCTGCTGTGTTAACCTTACTGTTTGCTTTGAATATCTCAGCATTAAATCAATGTCTTCTTCTTTTCTTGCCTTCTCCATCTTTTTCTCAGCCTGTTGTTTTCTGAATTCTCTTTCTTCTATTGTTTTTGTCTTTAATATTGGAGGTTTACCATCAAAACAAAAAGAAATCAAAATCTTTTTTTCCATCAGATTTGTTATCCTTGCAAATATTCCCTGATATAAAGAGGTTATATTCCCATGTGAATCCATCAATGGGGTGCCATCTGGCTGCCTTATCGAGCTTAGAAACTGGTAAAATGTATTATAGGCATCTATCATTACTTTTTTATTTTTCAGATGATCAAAAGTAATCTGCTGTCTTTGAATTATTGATGTTAATTTAACTCCCATATTTTCTTGTCTGTTCTCTTCCTATTATTCTTAGCATAGCTCTTATTTCATCTTCATCTACAATGAGTTGTTTAAGCTGGAATGTTTTGTTTTCACTAAATTCTTTTTTTAATGCTTCTCCCAGTTCATGTGTGTATGTTTTAGACAAGTCTCTGTCTGTTTCATACGACAGAAAATCACTTATCTTGTTTATTGGTCTTTCCATGTTATCTTTTATTATACATTCTAGTTCATGCAAAAAAGTATCAGGTGTATCTGTTCTTTTAACTCCGTCGGTAAATGATACTGTATAGGGCAGAGGGTATACCTTTTTTTCGAGAAGACTGTCTAATATAGCCTTAAATGATTGTTTAGCAAAGCTGTCCATTTTTGTCGTTTAATATAAAAAACATAATTAAGACATTTTTAAAATTTATGATTACAGCAACTGTATTCTTTAATCATATCCTTATTCTGTCAATCATGAAATATCCTGGCCTTTTATTCAGAACTGTAAAGTTCTTTGTGAATGTGAATTTTCCCTGCACCTGGTTTGATATGTAATCTGTGTATTCTGCATTCAGCTGCTTTTGGCTTGTCAACAATTTTGTTATATGTGCCGAATCTTTTTTATCTTTGTTATGATTAATAACAAAAGAAATCGTATGGTTAAACTGGTCTTCTCTGCCTGTTTTTGTTACAGCATCATCAATCTTGACCTCTATTGGTAGAGATATTATCCTGCTCTTCAGATAATTAGATAATTTTCTTACACATAAATCTTCAAAATTTTCATCCAACATATTCTTTATAGAGCAATTATATTTTTAAATCTGTTGTTTTTATTTTATGATGGGAAAAAGGATGATAAAACAGGTTCGCTTAAACCATAAGGGTGGTTTGTATATCTACAGGCTGCACAATGAGAAGGTTAATGGCTTGTGTAATAATGGATATTCTTCTTTGGCTAATTTCCTGGAATCTGTATTTAAAAACTGTCCGAATGAATATTTTAACACTGGACCAAGGAGCTCTTCTTTAAGGATTAATCTTAATGACATAGACCTTAAGCAGCTGACAGGGCATGAAATTTCAATACTTACCAGATTTGCTTTAGATATTAACAAAGAGAGATTTAGGAGCAACCATGAGAGAGTTCAGGTTTTTATGCTAGAGAATGATAATAAAACAATAGCAATGGAAATACCCGTATGGCTAAGCTTGAATGAGTTCCCTTCTTTAAAAAGCCTGCTGAAATCTGACAAGCCTCTGACAGGACATATAGACCTTCTCAGAATAGAAGATGGAAAGTTATGGGTATGGGATTATAAACCTAATGCCAATGAGGAGGAGTATGCTGCCACCCAAATATTCTTTTATGCCTTAATGCTAAATAAAAGAACTGGAATTCCATTAAATATGATAAGATGTGGTTATTTTGATGATCGGCATGTGTTTTTGTTTAAACCTGATTTAAAAATGTTAAATGTTAAAACAATTTTGGATTATTAGATTATTTTTCCTATTATAGAATGGTTAGTGCAGAAAGATTTAAATTTATGCCTATGTGTTATCGAATGAAAGAAGAATGAACTTTGAAAAGATAGTAGCCTATACTATCTTCTGCATGAAAATCAATCATTTAAATTTTTATTAAAGCTTGTGGAAGGCTCTAAGCCAAACATTCCCTTCCCCGTACTAATTTAAAGGATTAAGTTATATCTAAAGACTGCTTTTAAATTTACACTTCCAAATTTAAGAATCATTTTAATAAAGGAAAGCTTTGAACCTATCTTCTATTTTATTATTCAAACTCTTTTTCACCTAAAATCCTAATTATTCTTTTAATCTCTTCAATTACTTTTTGCTGATCTTTCTTTTCAGACATTCTAACAAACTTTATTACTAAATCTTTTAAATCCTCTAATTTAAAGAATTTTAATTTATAACCGTCTGTTAAAAAATAAAATCTAAACTTTTCGTATCTTAATTCCTTAATAACTATTCCACCAATGGAACCTAATTCTTTCCCTTTATTAGGATTATCTTCAAGAGTTCTCATTAAAGAGATTATTTCAATTGACTTTTGTTTAAACTTTTTATTTATCTCTTCCTCTAAAGAATCAGTTATAATTACTTTAGCCATCTTTTTTTGGCTTTATCAAGCGCTTCTTTTATAGGAATAGTATTCTTTTCATCCATTAAAATTGTTTGTATTTGCCTCTCTCTTACACTAACTAATATTCTCTCAAGTATTTCATTATAAGTTTCGCCTTTATCTCCAAACTCACTTATATGCTGTTTTGTTTCTTTTGATATTGAAATTGTTGTATTCATTTTAAACTCCTAAATTATAATAATTATAATAATTATAAGCGCTATATAAACTTTTCGTTTTCTAATTTTAACAAACCTGCCGAAGGCTCTAATAGAATCTATTAATCCTATAAAGATAAAAGAAATTCTTATTCAAAATGAGTTATAATGTGGGGATTGGAGAAAACTATCTGGATTATATAATGGTGAGGATCTAAAAACAAAAAGCTATTACTGGTAAACTTGAAAATATTGTTAATGAATTTAGAGGTTAGGTTATTAAAATTCAGATAATGAATGCTGTTTCGTTTCTTTTATTATCTTATCAAATGTTTTGTTTGAGAACACCAATATCGCGTCTGCAATAGGTTTTAATTGTTTATTGATATAGTGATCATAGTCTATTTTATGTCTTACATTTTGAATCGGCTCTGGTCCATCTTCTGTAATGATATATTCTATCTTATTTGAGCCCAATATTTTTAATTTCCTTGCCGCTTTAATATGTGGCGGGGTTGTTTTAATATAATCAGCCACATTTTTTCTTATTGACTTTTTGTATATTAACAAACCGTCATATTTTCCTTTTCCCGTATCATAAACAAATCTTTTTATAAATTCATTAACTTCTTTGTTGTGGAATATCTTATCAAGAAGTTCACACTGAAATTTTTTTGCTAATTGTGTCCAGTCACTTCTCTTAGATTCTAATCCTGTAAATTCAAGCTCTTCTTTTCCATCTTTAATAACCAGACCTGCGTATCTTTTTTTAGCTGCCATTGTTTTTGCTCTTATTGATGGCATCAAGAATTTAACAAAACATTTTTCATATTCGAGCTCAAGATTATTCTGGCGATTGTAATTTTTTTTGATATAATTGTTATAGAAAATATTTAAATCATTCTGTAATTTTATACCTAATTCCTCGGCTTTGCTGCTATCTTTTAATTTAGAGATTACAAAATTAGAATCTGTGTCTGAATAGATAACTTTGTATCCTTTCTTTTCAATTTCTTCTGCTGTTAATTTTATCAAGAATTGACCAAAATGAGTTATAGCATTTGCGATATTGTAATTATAAAATCTGCATGTTGGATTTGCCAAGACACCAAAAAAAGAATTTGCTAATATTTTTATGGCATATCTCTTTAGTTCATTCTTCTCTTTTCTGGCTTCTTCTCTTATTGTTAATAAGTCTTTTATTATTTCTGGAAGTATTGCATCATCATTTCTAAAGCAAGCGTTGTTTGGGGCCTTGATTATGTTTTTTTCTTTTACATCCTGACCTAGATAAGATATTGGATCTATATTGAAAGTCCTTATTATGCTTGGATAAAGGCTTTTAAAATCGAGAACCAAGATATTTTCATATATTCCCGGAACAGAGTCCATTACATAACCTCCGATAATCCCTTTTTCCTTAAGCTCAAACTTGCTGTTATAACAAACATAACCTCTTTGTCTTGCTTTTGGGATATATAAAGAGTCTAATGAAGCAATCGATGCATTTACCCTATCAAGAGGTATGCCTGTTATCATTGACCTCTGCAATGCTAATTTTAAGGCGTTACTTTTTTCGATTATAAGATAAGCAAGTTCTGCATCTTTTATATTGTAATCTATCAATTTTTGTGCTGCTATCTTGTACAAATTATCAATTTCATCTCCTTTATTCTCAAAATTTATCAGTTTTTTTTCTTTTAATATTACTTTGGCTGCTGTTTCCAGTTTATAATCTTCTAGTTTTATGAAGTTCCATTTTAGCAATGAGATGCCATCAATAACCTGTCTTCCAGGGAAATCAGCCTTGCTGTCTTTAAAGAAATCATTTTCTATTCTTAACTTACACATTAAGTTATCTCTGCCTAAAACAAAATCAATTTCATTTTCCCTGAATTTTTCATAGATTACCTTTAAATCAAAATTTATTACATTCCATCCAGTAATAATATCTGGATCTTGCTCATGCAATATCTCTTTGAAGGTTTCAAGCAATTTTTCTTCATCCTTAAAAGAAACAGCGTTCTTGTAGCTCTTATCAGATTTTATTAATACATTCTTGTAATCTTTTGAGTATAATGCAATTGTATACAGCTCTTTGGCGTCAGAGCTTGTTTCTATGTCTATTGACAAAACTTTTAACTCAGGATTGAAATTTGATGGAGTTAAATCAGGGTCTTTATATACACGATTTATATTTTCTTCTATGGTATAATCTCCTTCAATCTCTATTGTGGATTTTATACCTTTGTCGATTAAGAAGCGTGTTGTAAATCTGATATCAGATTCAAATGTTTCTATGCCATTTTCTTCCAGGGAATGCCTTATCTTTGGAATTTCCTGTGGCAGATTAATCAACATCTTGACTAATCTTTCATTCTTGAAATTCATGAACTCTGTTTCTTCATGTTCAAAATCCTCAATTTTCAATGATGTTTCCAGATCATCTTGCTTTATAAAAAAATATGGTTTGTAATAATTTACAGTCAAGAAACTTTCTCCATTCTCCAGCCTCCCAAATAAGCAAACATGTGCCTTCTCATTAATTATCCTGTATGTTTGGTATATGATATATCCTTTCATCTTACAATCTCTTGTTATTGTCTATTGTAAAACATATAAAAGATATGTAAGAAAGATTTAAGTATTGTTCTTCTAATAAAAAACATAAATGAAAAATATTGAAGACTGGAAAAAAGCTGGAAGATTAACTGCTGAAGCCAGAGAATTCGGCAAGACCATGGTAAAAACAGGTGCCTCTTTATTGAAAGTGACGGAAAAAATTGAAAAAGAGATATATAATCTCGGGGGGAAACCTGCTTTTCCCGTACAAATTTCTGTTAATGAAATTGCTGCTCATTACAATCCCAGCAATAATGACACTTATGTTTTTAAGGCAGGGGATCTTGTTAAGCTAGATCTTGGGGTGCATATAAATGGATGTATTGGAGATACTGCTATTACTATCGACTTAGGAAATAATGGTGAACTTGTCGCGGCTTCTGAATATGCATTAAAAGAGGCTCTGAAAGTTGTAAGGCCCGGTGTGAAAATAGGAGAGATCGGAAGAATTATTGGAGAGAGTATTATTGAAAAAGGGTTTAAACCTGTGAAAAACCTTTCAGGACATGAAATAAAAGAGTATGAAGAACATGCTGGATTGACTATCCCAAATTTTGACAACAAAGATGGTACTAAGCTTAAACAAGGACAGATAATAGCTATTGAGCCATTTGCAACTGATGGGGTTGGCTTTGTTGATGAAGGTAAGGATTCTGAGATATACAAGGCTGTAAGGCAAAAGAATACTAGAGACAATATTGCAAGAGATGTTTTGATGAAAGCACTTGTTGATTATAAGAATTTACCTTTTGCCAAGAGATGGCTCATAGAAAAATTCCCTGAGTTTAAAGTCAATTATGCTTTAAGATTGCTGGAAAAAGAGGAGATACTATATAGATATAACCAACTTGTTGAGAGAACAAGAGGTTTGGTGAGCCAGGCTGAGCATACTGTGCTGGTTGAAGACATTCCGATTATACTTACAAAACAAAAAAATATATAAAGTCGGATTTAAATTTTATAAAGAGATGGAAAAAGTAATCAGGATAATGTCAAAAAAGGTGAAGACAGTTTCTAAAAATAAAGATATTATCAGCGCTGCGAAAATCATGTTCAAAGATAATGTAAGCGCTGTTGTCGTGGTTGAAAAAAACAGACCTATTGGATTGCTAACAGAGAGAGACTTGGCTGTAAGAGTTTTAGACAAGAACAAAGACTTAAAGAGACTCAAGGTCAGTGATATAATGACCACACCCATATTAACTGTTGCTCCTGACGCAGACATATACTATTCAAGTGAGATGATGAGAAAGAACAGAATCAAGAAACTTCCAGTTGTCAGGAATGGGATCTTAATAGGTATTGTGACACAGACAGATATTCTGGAATATTTCAGGAATCTAAGGAAAAAATTCGTATTAAAAAATTTGAACCAGAAAGAAAGAAAGAGTTATCCTATTGTTTAATCTTTATAAGATTCGGATACTAATTCATCAAGATTTCCACTGGAATTTTTTGCGACGAGATGTACCCTACAAGAGTCATACGAGCTAACAAGAT
>JAGVYY010000003.1 GCA_018303005.1 Candidatus Woesearchaeota archaeon | reverse complement strand
CTTGTGAGCCCGCAGGCGAAAATGCCACCAGTCTATAGCGAAAACTCAGCGAAGCTGAGTGTCCCGAAGGGTGAGCGATGACTGGTGGTCAAGCCTCGCCGTTTTACAACAAATGATGTGGAATACATAATTTTAGAAATAGCTAAAGAATATGTAAAAAATCAAGAAGCATATCATATTAATATCACTCTTTGAAATCTCCATAATCATAAAAGTTAGGAGTCTTAAGTTTATTCCTTAGATTAATCTTCTTATAAACTTCTAATGCAATATTTCCTTTTAACGTCTTTTTATCTTCAGAAAAAAATAATATCTAAACCATGTATAATAGCACAAGCAACAATCTCAAAGTCATTGTTTAGCTCATCAAAAGATTTTTTACCATCAAGAACTTTAAATTCATTATAATACTGCTCTGCTAATAACTTAATTTTATTAGATTCTGAATATTACTCTTTAATTAGTTCATAATACAGGTTTATTAATATGGTTCTTACCTTATGTCCTTCTAAATTTATTTTAACAGATGTATCTTTTAATTCATCTTTTATTAATTTATAGCCGAATATTTTTATTATCTTTAATATTTCTAGTAATTCTCTTAAGATCTTTTTCTAATATTAAAGAGCCATAAATGTTTGTATCTAAAATTACTCTTAGCATCTTTTTGTTATTTTATTATGATTTATAAAAGTTTATTTCCATTCAATTTCTTTCATTACTTTAACCAATAACTCAACAATATCTGATCTTTGCTCAAAATATCTTATTTTAACCATAATTTCATCTCTCTGATTTTCTTTAAATCATTACCATAAATATCTCTCAAATCATGAATATTGTAATATTCCATGATTGACCTCTCCATACCCTGACCCCATGCTAGAACAGGAACATCTCTTCCTAGCAAAGGAACAACAACTTCTGGCCTGAATATTCCAGCACCGCCAACTTCAACCCATTGTTTTTTTATTGGATGATAGATTTCAGGCTCAACTGAAAATTCTGTATAAGGAAAATACGCTGGTCTAAATCTTACTTTATCAAAACCTAGTTTTTTGTAGTACTCTTTTAAATATCCAAGTAAATTTCTAAAATTAGCATTCTCATCAACCACAATACCTTCAACCTGATAAAACTCAAATGAATGCTTCCAGTCAACAGTTTCATTCCTGAAAACCTTTCCAACAGAAAAAAATTTAGCGGGCAGGTCTTCATTTTTTAAGCTTGCTATTGTCTTCGCGCTTAAAACAGTTGTATGCGTTCTTAAAACATTTCTTTTAGCTTCCTCTTCTTTCCAGGAATAATTCCAGCCTTTGCTCCCTTTAATGCCTTTTTCATGGGCCAATCTAACATTACCAACAATTTTATGATTTGGTAATTTGCCTTTTTCAGGATCTTTTATGTAAAATGTATCTTGTATTTCTCTTGCCGGATGATCTTGTGGTGTAAACAAAGCATCAAAATTCCAGAACCCTGTCTGTACTAGATTACCAGTCATTTCTTTAAAGCCAAGGTCTAACCATATCCTTTTTATATAAGAGATAGCTTCATTGGTAAAATGCCTTCTACCATAATATATCTTTGACAAATCAGCTTTTATATCATATCTCCTGAACTTTTTGTTTTTCCATTGCCCTTTTAGTAGCATCTCATGCGTTAAACTCTCAATTAAATTATCTTGTATTTTAACATTTTTCAGTTTATTGCCCAACTCTGTTAGTAAAACATGAACATCTCTCACTAAATCACTTTTAACAATGTCTTTTCTTGATCTTAAAGAATGGAAAGCATCAACTTCTTCATCATGTAATTTGTTTATGTTAATAGGAAGTTTCTTCAATAAAGCTTCTTCAGGGAATTCTCTTCCCAGCAAAATTTTCCCATTGCCTGTTAACATTATTTTATTGCCCAACTTTATTGCATTTGCTTTTTTCAGAATACCTAAAGATATGTTTGCCTCATTATCATCAAGATTACCCTTGGTTTTTATTTCACCTAAACTATACGCATTATCCCTTAACACATTAATAAAGCGCCTTTCAGGCAATCCAATGTTCAGATATCTTTCGCCGTTTTTGTCTAGCTTTATTATTTCATTACCAGTTCTTTCTACTAGAATTATCTTTTTGTTCTGTAGCCATTGTAAAGCCCTTAATACCTCAATTTCCTGCAGATTAGTTTTTTTGATAATAGTTTCTGCATTAACATCATTATCAATAAACGGAAGAACCTTCCTTTCCAGGGGATGCAGACTTTCTATAAGTTTTTCTAGATCTTTCATCAATCTGGGAGATATTTCCTGTATTTAAAAAAGTTTATGTTAGAAAGAAAAACCATAGCCTTAAATAAATTTTTGTCTGATGGTTATAAATGAAATATGCAATAATAGCAAATCCTATATCAGGCAAACTTTCACCGAACAGAAAATATGAGATATTAAAAGATTTGGCTGCATTACTTGGGCATGGCTGTTCGATTAATGGTCTAGAAACAAAATCAAGGGAAGATTATATAGAATGTGCCAAATCATTAGAGAATAAAGCAGATGTTCTGATTATTGCCTCCGGAGATGGTGGATTATCAAGTATCATAAACTCAGTTTCTAAAGACAAGAAGCTAGCATATATCCCTTTAGGTTCTGGTAATTCTATAAGGTACGCATTAAAACTACCAAGGACATTAAAAGGAATAACTGATGGTATACTATCCGGGCATGAGCATTATCTTAATTTGATTGGATGTAATGGTTATAAAGCATTCACCTATAGTCTAGGTATAGACACTTTAATATTATCCAAAAGAGAAGAACTAAGAAAACAAGGCTATAACGGAATAACATGCTATGCATATGCATTATTTCATGTAATGAAAGAATCATGTGAAAAAAGAAACAATGCAGAAATGTTCTTAGATGGTCAGTTTATTAACGATAAGGAATTTCTATCTTTAGTAGTATCAAAACATCCTTATTATGGATATAATATAAAAATAAATCCTAATGCATGCCTTGAAGATAAATTCCTGCATGTTAAAATTTTGAACCCTAAAAAAGAGGAATTGTTATTAACGATTTTACAACTGTTAGCTAAAAATATAAAGAATGGTGAACATATAAAAGCGCACACATTGCTGGTCTTGCCAAATAAAGAAATATCTTTGCAGGCTGATGGCGATATTCTTTTATCAGGCACGGAATTTAAGTTTGAAGTTTTGCCCAAATCATTGAAAATGATATATTAAAATGGAATATAAAATAACATATCTGGATAAAGAAAGAATAAGATACATAAAGGAAGGAAAAGGTAAAGCTTTATTATTTCTGCATGGCTTTACAATTTCTCCGCATAATTATAATTCTTTAATCGAAAATCTTGCAGATGAGTTTACAGTAATAGCACCAGAATTACATGGAATAAATAATCAAGGAAATTCACAAAGAACATTAGATACATATGTTAGTTTAACACATGATTTTTGTGAAAAATTTGGTTCATTTGATTATATAGTAGGACATTCACTAGGCGCATATATTGGACTTAGGTTTATAGGAGATTTGTCTAAAAATAAAAGTATAATGGCTATAAATCCAGTTTTACCTATGAATTATGGGATATTTGGTTTCTTAATAAGAAGTTTAAAAAAAGAATTAAAACAAGTATTTGGTTTTTATGATGGTATAAAATCAATACCAAAGGGATTAAGCTTAACAGCACAATCAACATGGTATATATTAAACAACTTAAACGATTCTGTAAGAACTGTTATGGATATTTCTAGGTGCAGCTATGATGGATTAAGAATAAAGCAGCCGACACTAATATTATTCAGCGAAAATGATGAATATTTTTCATTAGATAATAGAATTGAAGGACAATTAAAACAGCATTTTGATAAATTAGAAATAAAAAGATTGAAAAGTTATGGGCATGATTGGCCGTTATTCATGCCAAAAGAAGCTTCTCAAGAAATAAAAGATTTCCTTCTATAAATATTCTTTATTTCTTCAAAATAATGATATTTCCTCTTCCTTTCTTAATCTTCTCAACCTTTTCTTTAGCTTCCAGTTCACTAATCAGCAAGCTCATCTTGGCTTCAGACATTGCAAACATCTTCCTTAAATCTTTTTGATTCATCCTTCCATTTTCTTTCTTCAGGATTTCTATGACTTTCTCAGCATCTTCATCAAGATATGTCTCTTTTTTATTATTCAAATGTTCTTCTTTTCTGGAATCATGGTCTTCATCGCTTTCAGGATGTTTTTCTTCTGCAAATCTTTTTGGAAGCAGGACATATAAAACAACTGATATACCGATAACAGACAATATGACAATCAATATTATGAATTTAGTATTGTTATCATTATTAAAAGAATCAGGGTCAATATCTATATCTGTTTCATTTATCTCATCTAGTTCAGGCAACAAAAACAAATCCAGGACAAAATCACCGTCATTGTCGATAGTGATGTTTTCAATTGTTTTAAGATTAGTCAAATCTTCTGTTAGATAACTTGCTCTGATGATATAATTGCCTTTTGGCACATTAAATGCATATTTCCCGTCAATAGCAACTAATCTTTGCTCAGGCCTGGTGTTTATCCCGACAACAGAACCATCTATCCTTGTTAATGATGTATCATATATAGTTCCATGGATTAAGGCTGCATTTCCCATAACAGCAAATAAAGAGGTAGTTATCAAAATGCTTAATGCAAATAATACCTTATTCATAAAAACTTTAACGATAATTCATATAAAAATCTATCTAAAAATGCTAAATCTAAAGTTTTCTAAAGCTTCTAAGACATAAATAAAGCTTCACAAAGGATGTTTTTGAAAGTATGCTTATAAAGAAAAGCAGTTTCTATAGATTATGAAAATAAAAAATCAATTAAGATTTTATGAAAATTTATGGAGGAAAACAAAATGAAAATGGAAAAAATAGTTATGACAATATTGGTGCTAATATTATCATTCAGCATAATCGGGATTGCTAATGCATCTAACTCTGCTAATTCTGAGCAGAGCAGTAATAGTATTGTAATACCAATAGGGGAAATAGACTTACTACCAAATCCTGACGGCAGTGAAGGTGGTATAGGTAGCGATGGCAGTAATGAATTTGATGATCGAGCAGCGCTACCTTATTGTAAGTCTGCACCTGTTGATTTGCATTATAAACTTGCAGTAAGATATATGGAGGCTAATTATCCCGGGCTCTTTACTGTTGACAGGAAAAGTGCAACACAAGTAGGACCATGCAACAAAGGCAATACAGCCTGGACAAAATTTAATGCTTTAGGCAAACCAGGAGTCTCTTTTGAATATGGAGGCACTGTTATTGTAAACGGAGACACAAATGAAGTGACATTTATCCATGCCACAGAAGTAGTAAGAAGAGATAGATATGAAATAATAACCGGCAGAACAATTTATTCTGTAAATGATAACAATGGTATAAAAATAGATTTATGGAATAGTGGAGAAAAGTCGGTAACATTAACAACTTCAAACAACTGCAGGAAATTCTTTAAGATAACAGACCTAAGTAATAATAGAGATATTGCATTATACAACAAAAATAATGTATGTGCGCAAGCAGCTCCTCAATTAACGATAAATCCTGGAGAGATAAAAACAATAGGATACTGGGACAAGATTGATTATGATAACAGCAATTGTAAACTTGAATCAACTAAATGTGAAGCAAAGTATGTGCATCCGGGCAAGTATAAGATAAGTGCAGGTGATGCTTCAAAAGTAATCTACCTTATTGCAGAGATTAAAGAGCCATCTATAGAGCTTATAAAAGATGATAATGCAATTCCATCAACAGACTCTTCTATAAATCCTAATAAGAAAACTGAGGAAACAACAAATAGCCAGAATGTAAAATTAGTGCTGATCAAAAACAGTGAGAGTATAATAGAAAAAAGTGACATCCTTATACAGGACAAAAAAGACTTGAGTAGGATAAAGATGAATGTAAAAAGTTCATGTACAGATAGCAACAATAATGAATGTGAAAAGTATAAACTGGACTTGAAAAACAGCGCAAAACCTCATCTGTCTGTTAATGTAGACCTAATGGAAGAAAAGCTTCAAAACGTAAAATTAAAGGTTGAAAGCTCCAGCATGGAGAATAAAGATGTTGTTCTCGGCAGGATTAACACAAGACTGCAAAAAATAGCAGAAGTTAAGCCGGTTATAGGATCTATCAGCGAAACTACATCTAATAGCGAGATAAAAGAAATCGCACTCACCTTGAAGAATGAATGGGACGCAACAAAGAAAGAGATTAAGATAGATACATATTCTATATTCAACACTAAGCTTGGATATGTCATTGAAAAATCTGAATCATTGGGGAAAGAATTGGATGATATGACTGTTAAACTAGATGAGAAAGGATATGACACATCATATCTAAAAACAGAAATAACAGAATTTAAGAAAAACATAGAGCTGTCAAGAGAAAAATATGTGATAGCTCAAGAATCCTTAGATAAAACAAAAAAATCAGGTAAAGAAGAAGCATATAAAAAATTATTGGCAGAGACATACCCAGATATTGCAGAATCATATAGCAAGATAAAAGATGCAAGGCTTAACCTGAAGAATATAGTAACAACATTAAAACAGGACAGTGAAGGAGAAAAAGCCTTGGAATCAATAACAAAAGAAGAGCAGAACAAAATAATATACATCGGCTGGGAAGAAACCTTGAATATATTAAGATCAGGGCAGGTTACAGGAGTTACACAAACTCATAGTCTGGATGTTACATTAAAACTGGAAAACGGAAAATCTGTACTGACAAGAGAGCCATACATCGATGCTATATTCAAGGAAATAGATAATTGCAGAAACACAACCTGCAGTGCAATAACATCATTGGCTACTGAATAACACAGGGTAGAAATATCAGAGAAAGATGAGAATGAAATCAAAAACCTTGTTGTTTTTATTTATTTTTTTATTATTGTTAGTCTTGTCTACAGTTGTATATGTTAAAAATTATAAGAATAAAATAGCAGCAGAGCAGGGAAATATTTATTTACCATTTGATAATGATATAGAAGACCTAGATTCATTAATGAAAGATTTAAATAATACAGAATCAGAAGAAATAGAAGATTTTGATTATTTATAATGAAATTATAATGTTCAAAAGATGTTAAAAAGGAGGAGAAAATGAAAAAGATGTTTACTGTAGCTTTATTGTTTTTATTTATAATTGGTATTACAGATATTGCAATAGCCCAATCAACAGACCAGTCAGATACAGACAATTCAGGTAATATAAGGGATAAGATAAGCAAAGATGCAATTGAAAAAAGAGGCAAGCAGCTCTTAAAAACAGCAAACAACAGGTTGAATATAATTGAAAAATTAGATCGGGAAGAGAAAAAAATAAACAACATAGAAAACAAACTACAGAAGAAGGAAAAAGAAATTGAGCAAAAAAGATTGTTTGTGGAGAAGAAAAAAGAGATGATGGAAAAGAAGCATGAATTTATTCAGAATAAAAATGATGTCAAGAGAATGAAGGAAAAATTAATGAGTTCCTGCAATGACAATAATCAAAATGAAAATTGCACTGATTCAAAAAAAGAACTAAAGAGAAATGCCAAGCCTTACCTGATTAATAGTATCGAAACAATGATCAAGATAACAGAAAACCTGAAAACAAGTGTTGAGAATTCAGATCTTGAAGGCAAGAACATGATAATTGAAAAAATAAACAACAAGATTGCTAAATTGAACGATCTCAAAACACGAGTTGATAATACAGATGAAAGTGCATCAGAAGAGGAGATAAAAGCTGTGGCAAAGGAAATAAAGGAAGAATGGAATAAATTCAAAAGAGAATTGAAATTAAATTCACAGAGAATAATTAATAAAAAGATGACGGGAATATTGGAAAGAGCTGGAAAGCTGGAGACAAGATTAGACAGGATGTTGACCAAGCTTAACTCCCAAGGGTATGATACTTCCACATTGGAACCAATGATACGGAAGTTCAAGGAAAATGTGAGACTTGCAAGGGATAACTATGACAAGGCAAAAATAAAATATATGGAAGCAGATATATCATCAGCCAACTATATATCTCTGATAAAGGAAGCTCGCCAGTTTGTTGTTTTAGCTCATAACAATTTGCAAGACGCCCAGCTAAACTTAAAGGACATAACCACAGAATTAAGAAAACGCAATAATCCGGAAGCGCTTAAAGATATAAGTGAGACAGAGAGTGAAGAAGAAATAGAAGACACCATACCCACAACAACTCTGCAGGAGACAACAACTACAGTGCAACTATCAGACAACAATTAAATGTTAAAAGGAATATAAAACTTTAAAAAAATTTGGAAAAATGAGGTGTAAAACATGATGAACAAAAAAATTTTAATTTTCTCTTTTTTTGTCTTGCTGATGCTTTTCATAGTATCATGCAGAGAGCAAATAACACAGCAAACTCAACCCACTACAACACTACAGGAACCACAGGATCCTGGTGCAATGCTGACAAATGATATGGAAGATTTAAATGACACAATATCGGGCTTAGAAGATTCTTCGCTAGATGATTTAGAAGATTTTAGTGACCTGTAAATCTATGTAACCACTAGGCCTAAAATATTTTTTATTCTTTGTTCTCTGTTTCTTCATTACTCTTTATGGCAAATATTTCAATCCATCGCTCATCTTCATCATCTGTAACTCCTGATTCAATGATGGTAAAGTCTAATTCCTTCAAAGACTGTTCAATTTCATGCAGAGAATAATAAACATAAGGGATTGGCTCTTCATTATACCTTGCTCTTTTCACAGTTTCCTCTCCCTTACCTTCCTTTATAGCCAGGTAAATTACTCCTTTGTTATTTAAAACTCTATGAAATTCCTTCATGACATTGTCAAGATATTCTCTGGGCAGGTTTGCCAGACCAGCCATGCACCATATTCCGTCAAAGCTTTCATCATCAAACTTTATGTTCCTGAAGTCCATAAGAAAAAATTTTCCCCTCTCAACTCTTTTTTTGGCAGCATTTATCATACCGAGAGAAGCATCAATGCCTGTAACATCAATACCCTCATCCATAAAATAAGAAACATCCCTTCCAGGACCACATCCCGCATCCAATACTTTTTTCCCGGGTAATAAAGATATAAATTTGTTTAGCTGAAATTGTAATAACTTGTTATAATTGTAATACGCATACAAATCAGCAATCTTGTTATATGCATTTATAGCTTCTTTTATTTTATCCATGAATATTATTGATTAATTCTGCAATTGATAGTGTTTTATTTCATCAATCAATGCCTTAAATGTTTTTTTATTATCCAGTATACTAATCCATTTCTTATGGTTTATCAGCCTCAATAGCAGAATGTTGTATTTTCCTTTATCCTTAACCAGAGTATACACTATTATCTTTCCTTTCTTATTGCCATCAACACCAATACCACTTCTAAAAATAGGGAATTCATTGTGTTTTTTTTCAAATTTATGCAGGTTAATGGAGTTTATCTTCATTTTGTCTATTAAAGACTTTTCTGTCTCAGCAACGTCTCTAACATTTCTGCTCTCTCTGGAATATGTATTACTTTTTGTTATCCCGGAGATATTTGGGAAATATTTTGCAAAATGGGATATCTCCTCTTCTTTTATTCCGTCAGCTTCAATTTCCATTCTATTTTACAAAAGCAAGATAGGTCAATATAAATGTAATGGTTATTAATATAATACCTATAAAAAAACCTTTTGATTTAAATCTGTTTCTCTTAGAGATCTTAAGGAACCAGAATAACTGGCCAAAAACAGCCATGATAGTGACTAAAATCAGAATATATCCTGGAACATTTACAAGAAGACCGGGGTTAATCAAGAGAAAATGGAAAATAACTGATATATAAGCGATGTAAACAAGTCTGTGTATATTCTTCCAGGTTTTATATGTCAGTTTTTCAACAACCCAATCAGTGGATGTCATGGTCATTATCATAAGTATTGGAAAAGCAATTGACCCAAATATTATAGGATTTATCAGGGGATTAAATGAAAAATAAATGCTCTTCAAATCAAAATCAAACACTGTCCTGTAAGCAGAAACAACATGAAGCAATGCAAAAATAAAGCCGCTGACTCCGAGATATCTTCTTATTCTCCAGTATGCTGCAGTACTAGGAATCCATCGGAATACAGAGCTTGAAAATAAAGCTAATCCTATTAAAGTAGCACCTGAAAAAGAAAAGCTTCTCACTAGAGAAATACCTGCTTCACCATTACTTATCCAGTAATATTGAAGCAAAAACTCAATGAACCAGAAAAGAATAGCAAATATACTATACCCAAAAAGAAACCTCCAGTATGTTTCTTTCTTCTCTGCAAAAACAGTGTCCTTTACATTAGCATCTTGATTATTCATCCAATATGTTGTTTGTCCTATTATATATAAATTTTTTTAAAGATACTAATATTTATAAACATAAAGTTACATTTTTTATATTAATAAAGAGGTGATATAATGGGCAATATCAAGGAAAATATTCTAAAGATGAAAGATTTGTCAGAGCTGATGATAGATCTGGCTTATTCATCTCTGCTTCTACAGGATAAAAGGATAAGTGCAGAAGTGGAAAAGATGTATACACAGGTGATTACATTAGAGAAAGAGACATTAAGAATAATCTTCAAGATAAAGGTGAATGACGAAGAAAGGATATTCTTCATAGAGTTTGCAGATAATGTAAGGGAGATAGCTAACATAGCTGTCCAGATAGCAAAACAGGCCAGTGCTCCAGAGTTTCCTTCAATAATAAAAGATATACTGACAGCTACAGATAAAAGGATAATTGTGAAGAAAATTTCAAAGGAATCTGTCTACGCTGGAAAAACAATTGGGGAAGTGAAAGTAAGTACATTCACAAAGGCAAGGATAATAGCAATAAAAAGAAGAGAAGATTGGTTTTTTAGCATAAATAAATTAACGCTAATGGAAACTGATGACACATTGGTTGCTGTTGGTAGCTATGAAGCAGAAAAATTGTTCAATGAATATGTAGCAGGAAAAATAAAGAGAATATGAGAAAAGAATTCCTGGAAATTTCAGTTGGTGAATTAATCTCAGTTACAGGGGGCATATTGGCAGGCACCTTATTGGCAACATTAACAAATAAAATTTTTATCATTCCAGGCATATTTATCCTTATGCCTGGATTTCTTGAGATGAAGGGAAATATTTTTGGATCATTGGCAGCAAGACTCGGAACAGGCTTACATTTGGGTACAATAGGAACCAACAAGATAATGACTAGACCAATAATAGAAAATGTAATAGCATCATTTCTGCTGTCAATAATCGTAAGCATTGCATTGGGACTGATGGCATATGTAGCAACAATAATATTTTTCAAAAGCAGTGATATATCAATTTTGTTCGTGTCAATACTAGCATCAATAATATCAAGTTTGATATTAATCCCTTTGACTGTAAAATCAACTCTATGGCTCTATAAGAGGGATTATGATCCAAATAACATAATGGGGCCGTATGTAACAACAGTGGGAGACGTTGTCAGTATAGTATCAATACTGCTGGCAATCTTGATAGTGATATGAAAATAGCAATTAAGATAATAAAAGAAAGTTTTAAAGTTCTGTTACTTGCTTCTTTGATAAGTTCTTTCGGAGGTATAGGCCTCGAAGGTGTGCAAAAGAGCATAATTGCCATAATACCATTGCTTGTTCTTCTGCCGGCACTTAATGACATGGTAGGGGACTTTGGCACTACGTTTTCTTCAAAACTGACAACCTTGCTTTTCTTGGGGAAGATAAATCCAAGAAATGTCTTAAAATCAGAAGATATAAAAAAGATAATAACAACGATCTACATTGTTGCCCTCATATGCGCAGCATACATCTCAGTGCTGTCAATAATAATAGCAAGCCTTAAATCTTTCGATGTAACATTCCTGATGTTCCTTAAGATCCTGGTGATATCATTGGTGGTAACATCACTGATAGTATCAGTGATCATCATTATCTCAGTGCTTGTAGGAATTTATGTCTTTAAAAAAAATAAAGATCCTAATAATTTCTTAATCCCATTGACAACATCTATATCTGATCTGGGAAGTATGCTTACATTATCTATTCTTGTCAGGATCATGTTTTAACCTTGAAAATGCCAGTTCTAGTTCTTCATAGACCCCCTCAATCAAATCAAAATCTTTTGCTTCTTCAAGGTTTACCCATACATAGTCAATCAATTCTCTGCACAATCTGATCTCTCCGGAGATTAATCTACAGGTGCAGGCTATTATCAAAGTCGGGATTCCATCACTTCTGATAAATGCCATATCAATAAGATATTCAATATTGTCGATGTCAATATTGGTTTCTTCCTTTATTTCTCTTCTCAATGCCTTTTCAATAACATTATACCATAGACCATCAGAATTTGGCTTTAGATTGATATAATCATCAGCGGTTAATTTTCCTCCCGGCAAAATCCATCTGTTCGGATAGTTCTTTTCATTAGGAGATCTTTTAACAATTAAAACCCTTCCATCATGTCTGAATATTTTTCCCGTTATAGCAATATAATGCAGCTTTTTGTCTTTTACTTCCATACGAATGTTTTTTAATCTTTATATATAATATTTTTCTCAAAGTGATTTGAGATGCATAAAATCCAGGAGTCTATAATTAGATTGTTGAATGGAAATGGTATGCCATATTCAGAAATATACAAGGCATTAGAGATAAGATCCAATCTTTTTGATTATCATGTTAAAAGATTATTAAAGCATGACATGATTACAAAGCATAAAAACAGATATGGGTTATCTTCAAAAGGACAGGCTTTCTACCCATATCTGAAAATTGAAAAACAGCCAATAACTGCTGTTGTCATAATAATCCAGAAAAACAACAAGATTGTCTTGGTAAAAAGAAACAAGCATGCTTTTTATGGTTATTGGGCTCTTCCAGGAGGCAAGATATGCTTCGGTGAGACAATTGATGAAGCATTGCAGAAGATTTGTCAGATAGAGACAGGATTAAGATTAAAAGATAAGGAATACATAGCTACAATACAGGAAATTGTCAAAGAGGAAGAAGATAATAAATATCATTTTATTATTCTTCTTTACAAGATTAAGGCGATTGGTGAATTAAAGAGAGGTAAATTATTTTGCATAAACAGATTGCCAAGAAAAATAATTCCTAGCGACATGAAAATGCTGAAAACAACAAGTAAACAGTTATTGACAAGTATGATGAAAGATAATAAAAACAAAATTAGACAGGAATTCTTCGGCTAAGGACCAATAAAAGGTCAATATTATTCCATAACAGGATAATTCATTTCTGTATCATCTAATTTAATGCTCTTTATGTCTTCCAGGTTATCAAGATTATTTGCCTTTACTAATCTTGCTGAAACTGTGTATAATACATTGTCAATGTACATACTTCTCATTATTCTAAGGTTATAATTTGGGTAATAATAATCTCCTTTCTTGCTAGCAAGCCTGTCCAGATCATAATTGCTTAAATGGCTTATTCTTCCATTTAATCTTAGACCATTTTCTAAATCTAATGATAAAACATAAGCGCCTTCAAAAGTTAATTGCCCGTAAGCATTTGCAGGAACACCATTAGGATATTGTTCCCTGTTTATTTCATATAACGATATCGGAATAACCAGTAATTTTTTTTCTTTGTCAAATAAAAATGCCTTATGGTCCCTTAATGCTTCTGAGTCAGTTCCTCTATCTCCTATATTGAACTTTGATATTTCCTTTGGATTTTCAACATCAGTTACATCAAACAACGAAATCTTGATACCTTGATACCATGCAAAGTCCAGATTTCTGCCAAATCTGTCCTCTTCAGAGGCATCTACAGCTTCTTTTCCAATACCTATTATATGGTTTTCATCATAAGGATGGAGATAATCACTATAACCGGGAATCTTTAATTCTCCAAGTACTTTGGGATTTCCAGGATTGCTTAGATCTATAACAAACAAAGGATCAGTTTTCTTGAATGTAACCATATAAGCTCTTTTTCCAATAAACCTTACAGAATATATCTTCTCGCTCCTTGCTAAATTCTCCAATCTTCCAATCAGATTCATATCCTCATCTAAGACATACATATTATTTACAGAATTTCCATTAAAAGCTTCTCCAGTAGTAGTTGCAATTCTAAAATTTCCTTCAAATTCATCCATTGAAAACTGGTTCAAGATATGCCCTGAAATTTCTCCTGTAGCAACATAATCTATCTTATCTTCATCTATAGAAATTTTCTGTATCACAGTTCTTTCGCTTTGTATCATTTCTTCAGGCAATACTTTTTCATAGGTCCTGTAAGGCAAATACTTAGTTGACGTCAGATAAATATTATCATTTGAAACATACATATTGTTGTTGTATCCGGTTAAGAAACTCTGTTTTGCAGGTTCATTATCATTATCTAAATTTAATGCTATTATTGTTGTTAGCTGATAAGAATAATCTATAACATCATCAAAATACTGGATATCAGTTGCTTTTAAAGAAATCTTTTTTCCATTGTATTTAATCTCAGGCAGGCTTAAATTACTATTTTCATTCCTGTAATAATCTACAGGCTGGTTTATTATAGTATAAACATGATCATCAATCATTCTTGAATCAAAATAATTTCCATCATATACTAAACTCCTTTCAAGATTAGGCTTTTCTTTATTTTCAATGTCATAAACTTTTATAAAAGATTTTGGCTCATAATAATATCTTTGAGGAGGTAAAGGAGAAGGCAATATTTTTGCTCCAGTATTACCTTCAAAAGGCAATGGCCCAATATTTCTTTCAGTACCAAATACAACTAACTTGTTATTATTAATAAAAATCTCATTGACGTTGCCGTTTATTTTAACAGCCGATAATATTTTTGAATTTTCTGCAGGGTATGCATTTATAATAGTTATTGTATCCCCAAAGGCAGTATAAATGTATTTTCCGTCATTTTTAACAATATCAGCTTCATCCACGCCCTGAACTTGAATATTTGTCTTTGAATAATCTCCTGATCCAGAATCTGTGTTCTCCGATACACCTGATGCAGTTTTTTGAACTGTCTGGAACATTGGAACGCCTGACTGTAATACTTCAGAAAAAATACTTCTTCTAGAGCCTTGTATTT
Organism: Candidatus Woesearchaeota archaeon; assembly: GCA_018303005.1. Taxonomy (GTDB): domain Archaea; phylum Nanobdellota; class Nanobdellia; order SCGC-AAA011-G17; family GW2011-AR20; genus JAGVYY01. Next base: position 281 of record JAGVYY010000003.1, on the reverse strand, counting down.
TATTGTACTCATCTCTCTTTGTATTTATATAATTACTAATATCTTCTATTGATGAGAATCTTTTGATGTCTTTATTTATATTTGGTGGATGTTCAGCAACAGGCAATACTGAAAGTATTAACCCAGTTATTACTACCAATCCTAAAATCACCAGTAATGTTTTGTTTAATTTTTCCATGTAAAGTAAGAAAACTAGCTTATTTAAATACCTATTTTAAGCTTCAAGTTAATCTGAAGCTATGAAAAGTTTATTACGTTTTCATATCAAAGTAAGAAATAGT
>JAGVYY010000054.1 GCA_018303005.1 Candidatus Woesearchaeota archaeon | reverse complement strand
AGTATTACAGGACAAAACAAAAGGCTCTCGCACTACAATACCTTGAAAATGATGAGTTTAAGCATTCTAGTGAGGATGTTTTTCATTCAGTTCCCACTTTTGCACTTTCCTATCTACTGTCAATAACACAACTTTTAAAAATTGTAATAGTTCTTAATTCTACTAAGGGGCTGTGGCTCAACCTGGTTAGAGCACAGGATTTTAAATTCGCTTAGTCGACTGATAAGGATGAGCCTCGCATATCGAGAGTATAGAAATATACCTATAAAGGTTCGCAGTTCAAATCTGCGCAGCCCCACTAATTCATTAGTATTATCTATTTGAATAAAATTAAAATGATATATACTGATAAAATCTATGGAAGATTTGAAATAACAGAGCAGGTAATCGTAGAATTAATTAATTGCCCAAGCCTTCAAAGATTAAAAGGGGTTGATCAAGCAGGATATCCAAAGCCATATTTTGTAGGATCATCAAATAGATTTGAACATTCTTTGGGAGTATTCTTACTTCTTAAAAAATACAATGCCCCAATAGAGGAGCAGGTTGCAGGTTTAATACATGATGTTTCACATTTTGTATTCTCCCATTGTATTGACTATACATTAGATGAAAACTCAGAAAAAGAACATAATTATCAGGATTCTATTTTAAAGGATTTTATAAGAGAATCAGAAATATCTGGAATAATTGAAAAATATAACCTTAATTTAAATACAATTTTAGATGATCAAAATTTCCCATTAAAAGAAAAAAACTTGCCTGATTTATGTGCAGACAGAATTGATTATTCATTAAGAGACGCTTTTTATCATGGAGATTTAATAAAAAAAGATAAACTAAAGTATATCCTGGATAACCTAATAACAATAGAAGATCTTTGGGTTTTCAGGGATTTTCAGAGTGCAAGGGCATATGCAGGTCTGTTCTACAAACTAAACACATGTTATTATGCAGGAATCAATGCAGCAGTCATGTTTACAACAACCGGAACATGTTTAAAATATTCATTAGAAAAAAGATATATCACAAAAGAAGATATACATACAACAGATTCTCAGGTTTTATCAAAGATTAGAAAACATTTGAACAAAGATAAAAAATTAATGCTTTTATTTAACAGGATGAATAATTTAAATGGATTTACAGAAAATAAGGAAAACTACGATGCCCATGTGTTCTGCAAATCAAGAATAGTTGATCCTTTATTTATTCATAATAAAAATTTAAGGAGACTATCGGATAAAGACAAGGATTGGGTGACTATATTAAAATCCGAATCAAAACCTAAAGAGTATTTTATAAGATTCAATTCTTAGGTTTAGAAAATATTATAAACATTTAAATCTTAATGATTTAAATAAAAAGGAGGTATAATTATGGCAAAACCAAATATAAAAAGTTCAGTGTCTATGAAATCAGAAGGAAAAAACTGCATGCACTGTGGCAAAGATGGATGTGGCTGCGGCACATGGATGATCATAGCAGGCATAATAATGATCATCTTAGGCATATGGTTATGGAAGATTCCAGATGCATGGCCATTGATCTTAGCAATAGCATTTGTCTTAGGCGGATTAAAGAAGATAATGATAGGTTTTAAATGGGGAAAAGGTAGTTAAATACCTTTTTTTTATTTTATTAAGAATAATCTTCTCTTTTTTGTAACTCAAAAATGATACCGATATATATCTTAGATATTTCTATTTTTTAATTAATTAAAGAGGTTAAAGTTAATGAGAACAAAAAACATAATCTTCATTTTATTCTTGTTTGGCATTTTCTTAATTGCAGCTTGTCAGAATGAAGCTGTTGGGAGAAAAATTATGCCTAATGAACCAACCAAAACTACAATTCCAAATACACAAGTCATTGTTCCTGAAGTTAATTGTGAAAAATATTACACAAAACAAAACTGTCTTAAATATGAAACATGTACATGGGATGGTAAAAGATGTGCAAGAATAAATCCTCCTGTAGAGATAACAACTACAACAACATTGCCATACAAACAAGGAGAGTTAAAAACAGGCTATATAAATTATTATCCTTCTTCAAATAATGAATTGAATGGCAATACATTATGTACAATGAAGGGTTATACAGGATGCATTACACAATATGTGTTAGGCACATATGAACATTTCGGATCAACATTTGGAAGCTGTAAAGATCTTAAAATACTCTGATCAGAATACTTTTCCCTACTCTTGTGATGATATTGTAGTAAGTCATGTTAAGGATTGTATCATTAATCCAAGTGGTGATAGAAGATTATCAGCAGAGTCTTTCAAAGTACTTTGTTATAAATATTAAAACAAAACAAAGCGTTGGTGCAATCCTCAAATCAGCTCGACGGAAAAAGATTAAGTAGAATTTTAACTTGTCTTCGAATTCTCAAAAGGGTTGCACCAGTGCTCAAAACAAAAAGACTTTTAAATTATCTTCCTAATTCTTTATTTTAGAAGGAGTTGATCTAAGTTCGGATTCAAAAATTACAGGGTTAACTAATGCTAATACATTACATTTACAATCTAAAGATAAAAATAATCAAATTACATTGACAAAAACAGATATTAATGGTAAAACATCAATAGTTAACACAAAAGAAATATGGTTATATTATGCTGGAACTTTCGATAAACTTTGTGGTGGTGGAGGATCTAAAGGACCTATTTGTGTTGGTGTATTTTATGCAAATAAGAAAACTCTATTTGCAGAACTAAAGTATAGCGATGCTTATATATATCCATAAAATGTTAATTTTTCTTTCTTTATTTTTATCTTATATTACATCCATCAGGCACTTCTTTATCTGTAAAAATCTCTTCCTTATCAGTTCTTAAGAAGTAATCTTCAAATTTTACTTTATTATTCAATGTAACCAGCTTTATTTTTTTCCAATCTTCAATCCCAATTCTTTTTTTTGGTTTTTTCCTTTCCATACCTTTTATATAAACCCTATTTCCGGGCACACTCTTGTTGGTTGTTAGTAAGACAACATTATCTGTATAAACAGCTGCAAGCAGCATCCCGTTGCTTTCAATACCCCTTAATGTAGCAGGCTCTAGATTTATCAAAACAACAATCTTTTTTCCTAGGAGTTCATCTTTTATATAATGGTCTCTAATGCCGGATATGATCTCTATATCTCTGCTTATACTCCCTACCTCTACAGAGATAATGTACAATCTATCTGCATTTGGGTGTTCTTTTACCCCATTTATCTTTCCAATTCTGATGTCTAAATCCTGAAAATGCATTTAATCCTCAAAAAATTTATTGAATTTTGATGTTACATTTTTTAACTGTTCAATATCTTTGTCTTCTAATTTATTAAAGATTATGTATGGCTTGTTTATCTCCCCTTTTAAATTAAACTTATTCAAATCTTCAAAGTTTCTCTCATCACAATTCAGGAGTTTCAATATTTTATCAGATGAATTAGGGATAAATGGCTGCAATAATAACGCTAGATCCTTGCACATATTTATACATACAAACAAAGTTTCCTTATCATTGTTTTTCCAAGGTTCTTTTTCCTGAAAATATTTATTCCCGGAATCAGAAAATTTCAAGATCAATTCTAATGCTCTCCTCAGTTCAACATTCTCAAAGGCATTAATTATATCTTCTGTTTCTTTTTTAACACGATTTATAATATTTTCATCATTAATTGTTATTTTAGGGATTTCACCATTAAACTTGTTGTAAACAAAGCTTAGGGTTCTGTTAATGAAGTTGCCAACATTATCAACCAGTTCTTTGTTTATTCTTTCTTTAAACTCGCTCCAGGTAAAATCAGAATCTTTTGTTTCCGGTATTAAAAAAAAAAAACACCATGTTGTTTGCTTTTTGAAAATTTTCCGCCTTCATAATTTAGATACTGCAAGCCGACAACATTATAAGGCAGGTTATAGCCTCCATGAGCTATTAATTCTGCAGGGAATAGAATAGTGTGAAATGGAATATTATCCTTTCCTATAAAATGATAAATCTTGGAATTTTTACCTTTCCAATAATCTTCCCACTTATTTTTGTTCCATTCTTTTGTTGAACTTATATATCCTATTGCTGCTTCTGCCCATACATAGTAAACAAGCTCTTCATATCCTTTAAAAGGGACTTTTATACCCCATTTTAAATTCCTTGTAATACATCTAGGTTTTAAGCCTTCCTTTATCCATGCTAGAGCAATACTTTTTACCTGTTGTCTCCAGACTTTGTTTGTATTTATCCATTTTTCTAATCTTTTAGATAATTTTGTTAAGTCTAAGAATAAATGTTTTACTTTTCTGAATATTATATTATCCTTATTACATATAACACAGCGTGGTTTATGTAAATCAATCGGGTCAAGTATTTTACCACATTTCTCACATTGATCGCCTCTGGCATTTTGATAGCTGCAAACAGGGCATATACCCTCGATATATCTATCAGCCAGATAGATGTTGCAATTTTTACAATATGGTATTTCTAATTCTCCTTTTTTTATATAACCATTTGCATAAACTTTTTTTAAGAACTCTTGTGTTGTTTTATGATGAATCTCTTTGCTTGTTCTGGAGAAATTGTCATAGCTAAAGTTAAACCAATCATAGATTTCCTTATGTTTTTTATAATAAAAATCAGCTAATTTCTGCGGTGTTGTATTGTTTTTTATTGCAGCCACTTCTATTGGTGTTCCATGCTCATCAGTCCCTCCTATAAAAATAGTGTCGTATTTATTCAGTCTGCAATAGCGAGCAAATATATCTGCAGGTAAATGACTGCCGACTATATTGCCCAGATGCGGAATATTATTGACATAGGGCAGTGCAGCAGTGACTAATCTTCTTTCTTTTTTCATATATTAATTATAAATTAAGGTTTTTTATCCTTTTCGATTACTATCAATGGCAGTATCTAACTAATAAGTCTTTTTTTGGTTAAGGCATCTCCCCTTTATATTATCTACTCTAAAATAGTAAGAATAGAAAGGTTTATAGATAAAGAAATTCTAAAATAATTAGTTAAATTGGAGGTTTAAATAAAAATGAAACTAACACAGGGACAACCACTATTTCAGGTAAATGTTCCATATATATTTCAGGCTCAATATGATGAACCGGGAAGAGA
>JAGVYY010000001.1 GCA_018303005.1 Candidatus Woesearchaeota archaeon | reverse complement strand
ATTCACCAACATAAGAAAAGAAGCCCACAAATCAATAGTTGGTCAGGACACAGTAATAAATGGAATATTAAGGGCAATTTTAGCAGATGGGCATTGTTTGGTAGAAGGTGTTCCAGGAATAGCAAAGACACTTATAGTAAAAACATTGGCCAATATAACAGGATGCTCTTCTTCAAGAGTACAATTCACAGCAGACCTTCTGCCTACAGATATTACAGGATTAACAATATATAACAAGGAAAAAGAGGAATTCAGTGTCATAAAAGGCCCTGTATTTGCAAATTTTATTCTTGCAGATGAAATAAACAGAAGCCCACCTAAAGTTCAGTCAGCTCTGTTTATTCATTGCCAGAAGCCCAGATTGACAGGTTTCTATTCAAGCTAAAAATAGGCTATCCGGAAGTCGAAGAGGAGAATGAAATCTTAAGAAGGAATATGACCCTGCAGGATTTTAAGTCATTCAACATAAGAGGGATTACAAATCCTCAAGAGATCCTGGGATTACAGTCAAAAGTGAGGAATATTTATCTAAGCCCTGAAGTGGAAAAATATATTGTAAGAATTATTGATGCCACAAGAACACCTTCAAAGTACAATATCCCAATGGGCAAATATATAGATTATGGTGCATCTCCAAGAGGGTCAATTGGATTATTCATAGCAAGCAAGGCAGAGGCATTGATGAAAGGAAGCTCTTTTGTAACACCACATCATGTAAAAACAATAGCTCACGATATACTAAGACATAGAATATTGCTAAATTATGAAGGGCAGGCAGAAAACATTGATACAGATAAAATAGTGGATGAGGTTCTTGCAAAAGTTCCTGTTCCTTAAACAAAAAAATCTTCAATAAAAAAATGCCAGTAAAATCATTAAACATAGACCTATTGCCTGTACTTAGAAAAATACCTTTCGTGAAAAAAGGCCTGTTGACATCAACGACAGTAGGAGCATATAAAAGCGTATTCAAGGGAAGAGGTTTGGAATTTGCAGGTTACAGGCCTTATTCAACAACAGACGATGCTTCCCTGATTGACTGGAAAGCTACAGCAAGGACTGGAGATGTTCTTGTAAGGGAATACATAGAAGAAAGAAATCTGAACATAATATTTTTGTTTGATGTCAGCGATAGTATGCTGTTCGGCTCCACAGACAAATTGAAAGCAGAATATGCAGCTGAGCTAGTTGCATCATTATCCTATACAATGCTGGAAGCAGGAGACAATACAGGCATGGTATTATTTACAGACAGAATAACCGCAAAATTATATCCAAACAGGGGAAGGCAGCAATATTATGCAATATCAAAGATACTAACAAATCCTGGATTTTACGGCGGGAGATTAGATATCACACAGGCAGCAAAATATGTATTAACAACATTAAAGGAAAACTCAGTAGTGATTCTGGTCTCGGATTTTATAAACTTCAATGACACATGGGAGAAATATCTTAAGTTCATGTCAGCTAAATTCGAGATCATAGGAATAATGATCAAGGATCCGAGGGATTTGACATTGCCGAAAGATGTCGGCCAGGTAGTAATCCAGGATCCTTATTCTGACAAGCAGTTGCTTATAGAACCGGAACTGATAAAGAAAACATATGAAGCTTTGGTAAAAAAGCAGATAGATGAGGTAAAAGAAAAATTCCTGATTCTGAATGAAGATATTTTCATGATTGAAACTAATGAGTCATTTATAAAACCGCTAATGACATTTTTCAGAAAGAGGGCATACAAGAAATAAAATGGCAAATCTTGTCTTTGCTCGTCCAGTATTTTTATGGTTCCTGATAGCAATACCTGCTCTGGTTTTTATACATTTCCTGACATTAAAGGCAGTTAGCAGGAGAGCAGTAAAATTCTCAAACTTTGCAGCTATCTCAAAGGCAACAGGAAATCAGGTCCTGTCAAAGAATTTTTCTTTGCTTATCATAAGGCTCTTGATATTTTTCCTGATAATACTCTCTGTAGCTGGAACAACATTATGGTACCAGGGTCAGGGAACAGATTTTGATTTTGTCATTGCCATAGACAACAGTAATAGTATGCTGGTTCAGGACTTGAAACCCAACAGGCTGGAGGCAGCGAAATCAGCAGCAACAAATTTTCTCGAGTTTGTTTCATCAAACAACCAGGTAGGCATAGTCTCTTTTACAGGAATATCAACAGTAGAGCAGGAATTGACAAATGATATGGATGTTCTGAGGGAAAAGATAAAAGACATTTCTGTAAGACCTCTGGGAGGAACAGATCTTGGAGGAGCAATAATAACATCAACAAATTTGTTGTTAAAGACCGAGAAGCAGAGAGTCATAATCATATTGACAGATGGCCAGGGAAATATAGGGCCAGAGGCAAATAACGCAATTGATTACGCAAATACAAATAGGGTTATAATAGACACAATAGGCATAGGCACAGAAGAAGGCGGCCAGTTATTCGAAATAAACATAACAAACAAGAACATAACAAATGCAGTCCTCAAACTAGATGAAAAAGGCCTCACAGAGATTGCAACAAGCACAGATGGAAAGTATTACAAGGCAACAGACCAGAAGACATTGGACCAGGCTTATAAGGAAATAGCTAACCTGACTGTAACAAGGATAAGCAAGAATCTCACAATGCCCTTCCTAATAACCGCAATAACATTGTTATTGATAGAATGGTCTTTGATAAACACAAAGTACAGAACAATACCATAAAACTAAAATGAGTTCTAAAGGACAAGTTGTGATGCCTAACGAAATGAGAAAAGAATTTAAAGAAGATGAAAAGTTCATAATTATTAAAAATGAGAAGCAATTAATTCTAAAAAGCATCAAAGATTTTAATGAAAATTTAAAAGAAGATTTGATATTTGCTAAAAGGACAGAAAAGGCTTGGAAAAGATATGCAAAAACTGGATTTATAGAAATGAATTCTAGTGATTTTATAAAAATCCTAAAGAAACTTCAGTATAATCACTAACTGTTGATTTAAGAAATTTAAATTAAAATGGTTCTACATCTATAAAGGTGAATGATGATGTCTGCCATACAATATGATCGAAAGAAATTTATCTTTATTTTATTTTCTCTTTTAGCTCGTCAATAGAGAATTTGCTTTGACAGTTACTGCAGACTGTTCTTGTTTTTCTGTTAACCTTGACATATGTCCCCATAATCTTGTTAAGAAATATCATATCCAATTTGTTTCCGCATAAATCACATTTAGCCATGCTATAATGTTAAAAGAAAGATATTATAAAATTAACGAAATTAAAAATATATAAAAAAATAAAGAATTTGCTATAAGATTTTTTTTGATGTTTATCCATTACAGCAATCATTACTTCGCATCTTGGAGCCGCAACCACATGTTTTTGAATCATTGCTCGCAGGCATTTTTTTTATATCGTTCTTTTTTTTCATAAAGCACCCCCTAAAAAGATAAGTAAGGTTCTTTTTTAAATATTTCCCAACCTGTCTTTTAATGCACTTATCAGGATTGGCAGGGCAATTGTTGCATCGCATTTCAGGTCAACATATCTTGCTTTATCCTCTAATTTACCCCAAGAAACTCCTTCTCTCAAAGAAGCACCTGAACTACCACCATATTCAGGGACATCTACAGTTATCTGAACACCATACTTGGCCTTTTTTGAGAACTGCATTGACTGTTGTATGTAATTTTTTGGAACTCCACCCCCTATATAGAAAACTCCAGAGCTCTTTGATGTCCAGGCAATATCAAGGATTTCTTTCATATCATCAAATGTATCTATATTTATCTTCATGCCTCTAGCTATCTTGCCCCATATCATAAGACCGATTCCAGAATCTGAAATTGCAGGGCAGAACAATGGGATATTATTCCTGTAACATGCATTTAATATCGTGTTCTTCGGTGCATTTTTTCCCAGTATACTCAGGAATTCTCTTATGTTCTTCGCTTCTTTTAGTTTATTGAAATTCTTGTCAAAAAATTTCTCCAGCACAATATAAGCAGAGCTTTTCATTAAAGAATCATACATCCTCACAAGTCCTTTTTTGTATAATTCAGCATCATTCAAAGAGCTATGCCCCTGCAGATGATCAAATCCAAGGCCTTCAACTAAATCATGGGTCAGGATAGCCCCTGTTGTCACGATAACATCAGCATATTTGTTATCGATGATATCAATGATGACATTCTGCATTCCTCCAGGCACCATTGCTCCGGCAATTCCAAGAAATACCTTGCAGTCTTTATCCTTAATCATCATCTCCAGAATATCAGCGCTCTTTCCAAGATTTCCAGCACCCATTACACCAATCTCAGAAAATTTCTTGACAAGATCATTTACAGTAACATTCCGGCCAATCTTTATCTGGTTTACTTTTTTCATTGTCATATTTTGTTATTATGCCTTAATATTATTATAAATATCATTATAGAATTAAGATTATAAGATTTATGTTTCTGATTCTCTCTTGATGAATCCATTTTCTGAAACTTCATTCACTGGGAAAACATAGTCTGTAAATCCTATTGCAACCAAGGCTGTTCCAAAATTCTTTTTCGGTATTATAGATCTGATAAAGACTTTAATGTCTCTGAGCTCATAATCTTCCTCAAATCCATTTGAATAAAGCTCTTCTAAGCTCATGCCTAATGATGACTTAGCTTCCTCTTCTAAAAAAGGTCCATGATACTCGCAAACTAATCCACCATAGCGCATATCTGTCTTTTTATTATACAGCCACCCCACTATAATCCCTGCAGTTGCCCTTTCACCTTTTTTTGCATCAGCCGTAGCTGTGATTGCTTCCAGAACAGCTCCATGGGTATATACTACCGGCTTTTCAATCTCTTTGGCCATGCCGGGCATTATGGATGAGTATGACATTATATTAAAGCATTCAATCCCTGCCTCCTTTAATGCCAGATGATATGAACCTGCATGGATTGTGATGTCACTTTCTCCAGTGCCGCTTGTCCAGAAATAGTTTTTTGGAATCCTGTTGCCGACTGTAATGCTGAACAAAAAGGGTTTATCTTTTAGAGATTTCCCTCTTAGTTCCTCTAAACTGTTATAGAAATCAATCATTTTTTGTTATTATTTTTCCTCATTTAGACTTTTATCAAAAAATACAAGAATACATAAACTATCACCAATATCATAATTCATTTTTTCTTATCATAATTAAGATAAAGTATTTATAAATTTATCTGTTTTAGATTTATAAATCCTATAGACATGTTCACACAGCAGACAAGAATCAAGTAATATGCCTACAATTGTTTTAAGATACGGGGAAATATGGTTAAAAGGCCTGAACAAAAGCTTTTTTGAAGACAGATTTATCAAGAACATAAAATTCCTTCTTAAAAAAAATAATATAGAATATGACATAAAAAATTTAAGGGCAAGAATACTTCTTAAGGTAGACAAAAAAGTTCCGGATCTAAAACGTGTTTTTGGGATAACATCATATAGTTATGCAAAAGAAATTGATCTGGACCTGAAAAAGATAAAAAAAGAAGTGCTAAAATTATGCAAGAAAGGAAAAACATTCAGGATAACAACAAAGAGATTGTCAAAGGATATCGCTTTAAGTTCACAAGAAATAAATGAAATCGTCGGTGATTTTGTAGTAAAAAAACTGAAATTGAAGGTCAATCTTAAGAATGCTGAACAGGATATCTTTATTGAAATATTAAATAAGAAAGCATATTTGTTTGATGATAAAAAAGACACGATAGAATGTTTCGGAGGCTTGCCCGTGGGAGTCTCAGGTCTGTGTACATTAATCCTCGATAACAAGAATTCAATATTAGCCGGCATAATGATGCTAAAAAGAGGATGCTCATTAGAAATTATAAGGGATAAAAAGATAAGTTACAAGAAACTAGAAATTTTTTCATCCGGGACAAAAATAAAAGAAGTAAAACATTATAGTGATTATTCTTATGCTGTTGTCGATGCAGGCACGTTGAAAAATTTCAAGGAAAGAAATTACAGGAAGATGGCACTAAGACCATTGATAAATCTTTCACAAGAAGATATAGACAAAAAATTAAAATACTTCTGCTAATGAACAAAGGAAAATCCATGAAAAATAGAATTGTATATATAGAGACATATGGATGTGCATCAAACAGGGCAGATTCGCAGATAATAGTTAATCTGCTGGAAAAAAATGGATATAGGATTACTGATAATGAAAAAGAGGCTGATTATCTGCTTGTCAATACATGTGCTGTAAAACATAAAACAGAAGAAAAAACAATCCATAGGCTTAAGGATCTGTCAAAACTAGGCAAGAAAATTATAATAGCAGGATGTCTGACCAAAGTAAATCCTGAAAGAATAAAAAAGATAATGCCGGATTTTGCAGGTATGTTGGATCCAAGCTCTATAGATAAAGTCACAGATTTAATTGACGATATTAGAGAAGGCCATAAAAATATAATCAGAAATTCAGACAAGAAAATATTTTTGGCAGCAGGACATTCGCCAGGCGAATCTGTTAGGATAATAAAGATATCAAATGGATGCCTTTCTGACTGTTCATTCTGCGCCACTAAAATTGCCCACGGAAATCTTGTATCTTATAGGATAGGTGATATAAAGAGAGAATTGGTGCACGCTATCGAAGATAATTGTAGTACAATCTATATTACAAGCCAGGATAATGGATGTTATGGATTTGATATTAAGACAAATCTGACTGAATTGTTAAAAGAATTGATAACAGTAGATGGAAATTTCAAGATCCGCGTTGGCATGGCCAACCCTTGGCATGTCAAGAAGATACTTTCAGAACTGATAAAAGTTTACAGGAATAAAAAAATAATGAAGTTCATTCATATACCTGTTCAGTCAGGCTCGAATAAAGTGCTTAAAGACATGAAAAGGCCGCATTCATTAGAGGACTTTGTTTATATAACAAAAAAATTCAGGAAAGAAATTTCGGAAATTACAATAGCAACAGATATCATAGTTGGATTTCCTACAGAAACAAACCATGATTTCAATATGACCTTAGATATGGTTAAAGAAATAAAACCAGAGGTTATAAACATATCTAGATTTTCATCAAGACCGGGCACAGAGGCACGCAAACTAAAACAAATTGACTCTGAGGTGATTGATTACAGAAGCAGGAAATTAACTGGACTGTATCTTAGCTATAACAAAAAGAAAGAAAAATTAGTTCAGATAACATGATGTATATTAATATTTATCTCAGTGGCATCGACATGTATTATTTTATAAAAATAAAAAATTGATAAAAGATAAAAAAATAATTCTGGAAGATTATTTGACTGCTTTTTCAGCAGGCTGCATATCCTTCCAAGCCAAATCAAAGATGCTCTCCAAAGCTGATGCAAAATAAGGTGTGTTTACCCAGATGCCTATGTCATAGCTTGGATGAACATTGTCATCATGCATGACCATAAACATCAGTTCTTTTCCGTCAATCAGAGCGAATCTTGCATTTAATTTCGTCGAATTCCTGACTTCAGCAAATTTCGAAACATCTTTCAGGAGATCAATGTTCTCTTTTGTTATAGGGACAGCAATTCTTATCTTGACATTCTTCTTCTTCAGTTTCTCAAAAGTAGGCTTTAAAGAGTCCATTTTCCTCAACAGACCTTTGCTAGTCGTCATGATAGTAACATTCTTCTCTGCATTTTTTAGCATTGTTTCAAGATGTGAATAGATATTATGCCTGCCTCTTATAGCTCCGGACAAATCAGTAGGTTCAATAAATTCAATGCCTTGTTTATGCAGCAAGTCTAGTTCCTTTAAGACATCGGTTCCTTTTAGCTCATCCAGTCTTTTGACAGATTCTCCTGCATTTTCCCACATTAATTTCTTTGCTCTCTCAACAACTTCTTTTGGTTCAACAGCAATGTATTTGATTGGCTTGCCAAGCTTCATAACAACAAAACCTTTTTTCTCTAGAGATTCAAGAATATCATACGCTCTTGATCTAGGGACATTTCCGATATCAGATAACTCGCCTGCAGTAGAAACACCTCGAGAAAGCAATGCAGTCCAAATTTTAACTTCATACAGGTTTAAAGCAAAGAACTGCCTTAATTTACTTAAAAACTCGTCTTTTACAATCATTCTAAAACCTACCTCCTAGGTATCACCCTTTTTCTTTTTTAATCTTTTTAAAGATTTTTATTATTGGATAGATAAAACAAATCTAGTATATAAAGATTGCTATCTTTCAGTTGCAATATTGTGATACAGATAAAGATTAATAAAAAAGTTTTTATTTCTCTTTTTTTAAGGTTTATAAATCTTGTTTAATCTAAAAATCAAAATTATAGATCATAAAATTTAAGATACAATTTTGATTTCAGTCTTATTTTTTACCACGCTGGGAATTATAGATTTTTTTAATTAAATTAATATCGCTTATTTCATTTAAAGGTTTATCATATCTGAGACCTAAAAATTTCGGAAAACGTAATGCAAATCCACTGGAATAACTAGGACTCTTCTGTATTTCCTCATAACCCACTTCAATAATTATCTTTGGCTTAACAATAACCTCTTTTCCTTTTTGTTCAATAATTAAAGGTTTTAACAATTCAGTTAATTTTTTGTATGTTAAACCTTCAGTTTTTTCCTTTACACCAGTGCTTACTTTTCCAATATCCAAAAATTTACCTTCACTCTGGCAGGCAATAACATAACTTGATAACCATTTAGCTCTCTTCCCATTTCCATAAATCGCGCCAACAATAACAGCATCTACAGGCTCAAGAATATTTTTCAGTTTCATCCATCCGTTTACATATCTTCCCGGTCTATAAATAGATTCTAAATTCTTTATCATAATACCTTCTAAACCTTCATTCAGGCATTTTTTATAAAATTCTTCAGCCTTTTCCAAGGAATCTGTAACTAATCTCTTAGTTAAAACAATCTTTCTGGGAATTTGGTGAACAATCTTTTCTAATAAAGCTCTTCTTTCTCTTAAGGTTTCATCCATTAAATTTGTATCATTATAGAAAATAATATCAAAGATATTTAATTCAATTGGCAATTCTTTAATGATATTATCAATATCGTATTTTCTTTTAATTCTTTGAGAAATATTCTGGAAAGGCATATACCTTCTTGTTTTATTATTAAAACCAACAGCTTCGCAATCTATAATAAAATTCTTACCATCAACATTTTTTTTAACAGCATCAACAATATCAGGAAACTGTTTTGTAACATCTTCCATGTTTCTTGTAAATAATCTGATATTACCATTATACTTATGAATTTCAAGACGAAAACCATCTAATTTTTCTTCACATACTAATAGTTTTCCAAGATTTTCAAAAGTTTCAGGGATATCTTTTGCTAATAAAGCCAGCATTAATTTTAATGGTCTTCCAGGTTTTAAAGAAATATCCTTTAATTTATTCTCTTTAGATAATAAAGCAACTTCACCATAATCAACTAACAAATCACCAGTTTTCTCAACATTCCTGACATCTTGATTAAATGCCTTTGCTATAGAATCCCTCATAATGCCTGAAGCAGTTCCAACTCTCAACTCCTCTAAAATAGTCTTAACAATATACTTTGCTTCTACCGCATTAGAATTAAACAATAATTCAGTAATATAAGATAGTTTTCTTGCTACTGTCCCTTTTCCTTCTAATTCAGATAATTTTCTTATATTTCTTATTACTTCTTCAGCATCCAATTTTCTTTTAGTTAATGTTGACTGTGCTCTTTTCTCTAAAACAGTCTCTGCAACAATACCCAGATCACCTTTTTTACTCCATATATTTTCAATTTCTTTTGCTGATCTTCCGGAACATTGCGATAATGCCTTTATAATTAATCTTGTAGAAAATCCTATTTTTCTTTCGTCCCATTCAGGAAAAACCCTACCCTCCAGCAGATAAATAACATTCTTTAATTCTTTTTCATTGATATTTTTAATAAAATCTGCAATAATATCTGTTTTTTTCAGTCTTTTGGTTGTTCTCTCTAATTCCTGATAGATTTTTACCAATTCTGAATATAGCATAATCTAAGATATGTTTATTTGTTTAAAACTTTATCTGTATAATAGTTGTGGACATAAATAAGTTATAGAATCTAACTGGGGTGAAACATTCTATAAGGAAGTATGTAATAAATTCCTTCAAGAATTATAACTTACTTTTGCCACTAACTATAATCATGGTTCAGTCTGAAACATATCTTTTTAATTACACAAATTCTTATTTATACTGAAGAAAAAGCAAGAAAACAGTAAAATAATCCAAAGGACAGCTCAGCATTAGATTTTTTAAAAAAATGAAAAATAAAAAAATAATGATTTTTTTCATTATCACTATATTAATAATCCTTGGAGCATTGGGAGCAATATACAAAATGGGAAACAGAACAAAGGTTGTGATGTTAGAGACAAACATTGGAATAATAAAAATTCAGCTCTATGATGATATGCCAATAACAACAGGTAATTTTGAATCCTTGGTTAAGAAAGGATTTTATGACAAGACCATATTCCATCGTGTCATCGATGGGTTTATGATACAAGGTGGTGACCCAAAAGGCACTGGATTTGGAGGCCCAGGTTACACAATAAAAGATGAATTCACAGATCATAATAAAAATAACAGGGGAACAATATCAATGGCAAATGCAGGACCCAATACAGGTGGAAGCCAGTTCTTTATTAATGTGGCAGATAATAATTTCTTGGATGCAAAGCATCCTGCCTTTGGAAAAGTCATAGAAGGCATAGACATAGCTGATAAAATATCAAAAGTCAAGACAAATGCTGATAACAGGCCATTAGAAGAAGTGAAGATAATCAAGGCTTCACTAAGTCAATAGAAATAATTATAAGCATATTAATTTATTAAATTGCTATGGATTTAGATATAGCAATAAATACCAGAGCATCATGCAGGAATTTTATTGACAAAAAAGTGCCTATCAGATTATTGCATATGTTACTGGAATCAGGTTCAAAAGCGCCGTCTGCAGGGAACCTACAGGATTTCCGGTTTATAATAGTTACAGATGAAGATAAAAAGAAAGAGATAGCAGAGGCTTCTTTAAAGCAGCTATGGATGGCAGATGCACCAATTTTGATTGTGGTGTGTAGTGACCTAAAAAATGTTATAAGGTTCTATGAAGACAGGGCAGAGTATTATGCATTACAAGATGTGTCAGCAGCAGCAGAAAATATCTTGTTAAAAGCCACTGATTTAGGCCTTGCAAGCAACTGGATAAGCGTGTTTGATGAAAATGTTGTAAGGCGGAATTTAAGGTTACCTGAAAATGTTAAACCATATATAATAATCCCAATAGGCTATACAAAAGAAAAGCCCAGACATAGAAAAAGACATTCTGTTGAAACATTCATATCATTTAATACATTTGGCAATAGGAAATACGATCTTAATCTGTTCCCAATCATTAAATACAAAAGAGAGGAGCAGAAACAGGATGTATTTACATTAATAAAAGATAAACTAAAAAAAAGAAAGTCCAGGCATTAGTATAAAAATAAATAAAAAATACGAGTTACAGCTAAAACAATATTATTAAAATTTAGATATATTCTGTATGTTCTTAACAATCTGATTTATAAAATAAAAAAGAAAAAGAACTAATGCCAAGAGGCATTAGTCGGCATCAAAGGGGGTAATCTTTTATGCCTTAAGCATGTCAATTCCTAATTCATTGCTTAACCTTCTGGATTCATTACTTTGCCTTGTTCTGTCGACTTTTCCAAGTACATAAGGTGAATTCACGCCTGTGATTATTGTCATCACTCTTAGCTTGTTGTTCATGTCATCACTGATTCTAGCACCCCAGATGACTTGTGCATCAGGGTCAAGAGCTTCAGTAATTAACTCACCTACCTTGCTTACTTCATCCAAAGTTAAGTCTTCTCCACCTGAAATATGGATTAGAGCTCCTGTTGCTCCTTCATAACTCACATCCAATAGAGGATTGCTTAAAGCTCTTTTTACAGCTTCTTCCACTCTTCTTTCAGTATCACTCTCCCCTATACCAATTACAGATACTCCACCATCACTCATTATTGCCTTTACATCTGCATAATCTAAGTTAACCAACGAAGGAACAGCTATCGTCTCTACAATACCTTTGATCATAGTGCTTATCAATTCATTGGCAACTGCAAAAGCCTGTCTTAATGGCAAATTTCCTGCAATTTGCACTAGCCTGTTATTGTCGATTACAATGACTGTATCACAGACATTTCTCAATTGCTGCAGGCCGAATTCAGCCTTATCGACTCTTGCTTTTTCAATATCCAATGGCATTGTAACAGTTCCTATAACAATAGACCCTGTTTCTTTTGCTAGTTGTGCAACAACTGGAGCTCCTCCAGTTCCTGTGCCTCCACCCATACCAGCACAGATAAAAACCATATCAGATCCCTTAACAGCTTCCCTTATCTGATGCATACTTTCTTTGGCAGCTTCTTGTCCCACATTCGGATATCCGCCAGCACCTAATCCTTTAGTAAGATTAGCTCCGATTAAAAATTTGTTATCAGCTTCAGATATGTCTAAATGCTGTTTGTCAGTGTTTACAGCGAAAATCTCGGCACCTTTAATACCTTTCTTATATAGCCAAGAAGTAGCGTTTGTTCCGCCACCGCCAACACCTATAACTTTAATATTAGCTTTCCCAATCTCAACATCTGCAAATTTATTGTTTTTCGAGCCTTCCAGAGCGCTTTGCACAATGAACTCCATTTTTGTTCCCCCTTTTGGTTTATTTTTATTATTCATTAAGGTATATATCTTAGTATAGCAATATTTATATACTACTATTGTATATATCCCTCTTAAGAAATCGTATTATTACGTCTAAACACGCCCAATGTTTAGCTCGTTAAGATTTCAGCTACCCAAGTTAGATTTTAACTGCCCAAGAAAAAATCTAACAATTTCAAATCTTTTTCTTGATTATGTTTTTTATATGAGAGGTTATATTTAAAGGTTATCAAAGAGAAAAATATATTTCTTTCAATATACATACTGTTTTTTCTAAAATCAAGGCAATGTAAGAGTATTTTCAAAAAGGTTTTTATATTAATGGAATATCTAAATAAACATGAAAAAAGTAGAGTTTGGTGATATTGTAAAAGTAATTACAACAGACAAAACATATAAGGGCGCATATATCGATTCCTACAACAAAGAAATCATCATATTAAAGCAAGATTCAGGTTACAATCTAGGCATAATAAAAAAAGGCATTAAATCAATAGAGTTAATACAAAAAAATAAGCTGAAAAAAAATCAAAAAAAAAATCATAAAAAATCCAGTTTACTGGCTTATAAAAAAGATCTTCCTTTTATTTCAATACTAAAAGTTGGTGGCACAATAGTTAGTAAAGTTGATTATAAAACAGGAGCAGTTTCAGCAAAGATATCAGCAGAGGAATTGCTGCAAAATATTCCAGAGTTAAAAGATATTGCTAACATCTCCTACAAAGATATTGCCAGTGTAATGTCAGAATCAATGCGTTTTGGCCATTATAATTTAATTGCAAAATCCATTGAAAGCGAACTGAAAAAGAATAAAAACATAAAAGGAATAATAATTCCTCATGGCACAGATACAATGCATTATACGGGTGCAGCATTATCTTTTATGCTGGAAAATATTCCAGTGCCTGTAATCTTGGTAGGAAGCCAGAGAAGCTCTGACAGAGGAAGTTCAGATTCTTTTATTAACATAATATGCGCTGCATGTTTCATTGCTAAATCTGATTTTAAGGGAGTTGCAATATGCATGCATGAAAACATGTCAGACAATTCCTGTTTGATATTGCCGGGAACGAAAACAAAAAAAATCCATACTTCAAGAAGGGACGCATTCAAGCCAATAAACACCATAGCAATAGCCCGTGTTATTTATTCGGAAAATAAAATTGAGTTTTTAACAGAAGATTATAACTCAGATTACAATGAAAAAAAAACATTTAATGTTAAATACTTTAAAGATAATTTAAAAGTCGGAATATTAAAAAGCCATACAAACATATATCCTGAAAATATCTCTTGCTTCAAAGGATATAAAGGTTTGATACTTGAAGGAACAGGTTTGGGACATTTTCAGTCAACAGCCTTTGATAATATTTCTAGAATAAATGAAAAAAATAAGAATGAAATTAAAAAACTGATAAAAAAAGGCTGCATTGTTATACTAACAAGCCAATGCTTATATGGCAGGGTTAATATGAATATTTACAGCCCCCAGAGAGAATTGTTGGATATTGGTGTTATTCCGGGAAAGGATATGACAACGGAAACAGCATTCATAAAATTAGCTTTTCTGTTAAGCAATTACTCAAGGGAACAGGCAAAGAGTTTATTTTTAGAAAACTTAAGAAGCGAGATTAATGAGAGGATATTACCGCATGAATTTGTTGATTATTGAAAATATTAAACGTAAATTACAGGATGTACAAAATTATAAAAAATAGTTTAGCATGGAAAATATAGATTATAAAGAGCTGGGTTTAAAAATTGGATTAGAGATACACCGGCAGATAGATACTGATAAGTTATTCTGCAGATGCCGGTCAACATTGACAGAAGACAAGCCAGATTTCTTAATTGAAAGAATATTAAGGCCTATAATATCAGAGCTAGGTGAAAAAGATATAGCTGCAGAATATGAATTATCTAAAGGCAAGTTTGCAGTTTATGAAGGTCATTACAGTAATACCTGTGAATTAGAAATAGATGAATCTCCACCATTAGGAATAAACAAAGATGCATTAAATGCTGTTTTGCAGATCTCAAAAATGATAAATGCACACATCCTTAATGTAACAGAAGTTATGAGAAAACAGGTTCTGGATTATTCTAATACATCCGGATTTCAGAGAACAATCTTAATCGGAATGGATGGAAGCGTAATAATAAATGGAGACGATATTAAGATAGATACCATAATACTTGAAGAAGATGCAGCAAGGAAGATAGATGAAACAGAGAATAATGTTAGGTATCGATTGGACAGACTTGGAACTTCTATGATAGAGATAGCAACAGCCCCAGATATAAAAACACCAGAACAAGCAAAAGAAGTCGCAGGATTTCTTGGAATGATATTAAAATCAACTGGTAAATTTAAATCTGGAATAGGCACAATAAGGCAGGACATTAATCTCTCAATAAAAAATGGAGCAAGGATTGAGTTGAAAGGTGTGCAAGACTTAAGACATATCCCAAAAATAATAGAAAATGAGATAGAAAGGCAGTTGTCTTTAATGAAACAAGGGAAAAAAATCGAGCCTGGTGTAAGAAAAATAAATCCAGATCTAACAAGCACTTATCTCAGACCATTGCCTGGCGCATCAAGAATATATCCTGAAACAGATCTTCCTATTATTTTAATAACAAATGAACAGATAGATAAAATTAAAATTCCTGAGCTCATAAAAGACAAGTCTGAAAGATTAGAGTCTGAATATAGCTTAAGTAATGAACTGGCAAATGCCTTAATAAAAGAAAATAAATCAGATTTATTCCAAGATTATGCTAATAAATACAAAAATTTAACACATGGTTTAATAGCACATATTTTGGTTGAAATTCCAAAAGAGATCTCAGCAAAATTTGACATAAATGCATATGTAGATGATAAAACTTTTGAATCTATCATAGAATCATTAAACAGCGGAAAAATAAGCAGAAATTCAATAATTGATATAATACTTGACTTTGTGAAAAACAAAAAATTAGATCTTGAGAAATATGCTGTAATTGATACAAAAGACCTGGAGAAAGAAATAGTTTCAGTGATAGAGCAGAATAAGGGCCTTCCTTTTGGTGCATTAATGGGGATTATAATGTCAAAATTCAAGAACAAGGTTGATGGAAAAACAGCGTCGGAAATAATAAAAAAATACAAAACTAATGAAATATAAAAAAATTATTGATCTGATCTTAGTCTTGATAGTACTGATATTGTTGGCAAGAATTGCAAGTCTTTTGGCAGCTGAGAGTATCGATAGTAAGCTTGAACGTGATAAGGGAATTATAAAAGGAGCAGAGCCAATTAGTATCTATAAAAATTCCACAAAATCAGTGCTGCTATTGCATGGATTCGCAGCAAACCCATATAGTATGAAAGAACTAGCAGATTTTTTTTCTGAAAATGATTATAATGTCTATGCACCACTGCTTCCCGGGCATGGAACCTCTGCATTTGATATGGAAAAATATTCATGGAGAGATTGGCAGAATAAAAGCGAAGAATCATATTTAATGCTAAGAAATACATCCAAAGATGTTTATGTTGTTGGAGTTTCAATGGGCGCTGATCTCGGATTGAACTTGGCAAAAAAATATGATATTAATGGTTTAATAATAATAAATGCACCATACAATCTTAAAACAAATATCATCTATGCAGCTCCGGTTGTTTATTTCACACAAAAATACTTCATAAAAAATATTTTTTTAGCAGATGATGACATGACTTTAAGTGAAGAATATAGAATATATTCAATAATACCTGTAAAAAGTGTTTATGATATACTGGATTTAATACATTATACAGATACTGACCTGGATAAGGTAAATGAAACGATACTTATCATACAGTCTGATAAAGATTCTTTAGTTGATCCATCAAGCGCTGACATTATATACAGTTTAATAAAATCCAATGACAAAAAATTGATAAGGCTGGAAAATTCAACCCATATATATTTTACAGATCAGGATAAATTTAAAATCCAAAAAGAAATTTTGAACATTATAAAATGAAATATGCCGTACAAATAATTTACTTTGCCTTGTTTTTGTTATTTTGGAGTATGTACTTAGTAACAAATAAAATAAAAAGAAGGAGGTTCTATAGAATAAATCATAAAATAGACAGCAAGATAAAGCTCAACACGAAATTCTCTGTGTTTTACTCATTATATTTTATAGAGGTTCTAATCCTGTATTATATATTTTTTAATAATGTAATCTTGATAATAAAAATAACAGAAATGTACATCGTTGCTACAATAGTCCATAACTTGTTCTTCCTGGCCTTTCCAGTATACATAGAAAGACCAAAAATAAGTGACAAAGGGTTCTTTAACAAGCTAACATTGTTATACTATAAGATTGATGAGCCATTTAACACATTCCCGAGCATGCATATCTCAATGATAACAATTGCGTTTCTCTCCCTGTATTTTTTCTGGTATAAGACATATGCATTGCTGCTGCTACCATTTTACTTCTTAACAGCCATATCAACCTTCTATATAAAGCAGCATTATTTTGTAGATGCTGTGTCTGGCTTTTTGCTGGGATTAATAATTTTTATTGTTTTAAGATAGCACTATTTTCTATGCTTCCTCTTTGCCTTGTTTCTTTTGCTGAATGTCTTTATCTTTTTGTTCAGCCTTTCAACTTCTTTCCTAGAAGCTCTTAGGGCTTTTTTCAGTTCAGATTTTGCCTCATTCTGCAAAGCCTTTCTGATTCTTTTCTGCTCAGCTAATGTTTCCTTAAACAATACTTTTGCTAGCTCTGACGCCTTTTTTTTGTTTACATCACTCTTGGCAATTGCCCTCTTGATTATGCTTTTGGCCTTTTTCTTTGTGAGATTTCCCAGAGCTAATCCAAGAGAAATCCCTCTCTTCAGGTATCTGGTCATTTTACACCTCCTTTCTTGAAATTATAAGTATTAAAAATAATATAATTGCAGAGATTAAAAAGATTGCTGAAATCAATGGAAAACCATAAATCATGTATTTTGTTTCTTTAACAGACAGGATTGTAGAGCCGATTATCAGAGCAGCGATTATTATTCCATATGCTATCCTTGTAATTGTTCTGTTAAGGCTGTTCTCAATATTCTTTATGTCCCCCTGATCTAGTTTTATCTTATGGTTGGATCTTGAATTAATCACATTTTTGATATTGTCGGGAAGATTGACAAAAAAATTTCTGAAATCAATTGCATTGTCCCTGAATGATTTTAATATGTAATCAGGTCTTTTTCTTTTTCTTATTATTCTTTTTGCATGTTTTTTCCAGGAGTTAAGATAGTTATATTCAGGATAGAACTCTTTTGCAAACCCTTCAGTTGTTATAACAGCCTTGATAAGCAATATAAAAGAAGATGGGAGTCTGATATTATACTTCTTTGTCAGTTCAAGCAGGTCATATAGGACATTGCTGATATTGATGGTTTTCAGTTCAGAATCATAATAAACATTTAGCCTTTCACTTAGGTCATTCTTAAATTCATTTATGTTTATATCAGTATCAACAAATCCAAGTTCGATAAGGGAATTGGCCAGGATAACTCTGTTTCCAGTTGTCAGGCCCAGAAAAAGATTCTCTATCTTTTCTTTAGAGTCATGGCTGATATGCCCGATAATGCCGAAATCTAACAGGGCAACCTGATGATTTTTTACAGACATTATATTTCCAGGATGCAGGTCAGCATGAAAAGTACTATAAACCAGGACTTGCTGCAAAAAGGAATCTACAACCATACTTACAAGATTTTTCTTATATCTCCTGAAGTTTATGTCGTCTCTGATATCAGATAGCTTGTCACCATCTATAAAATCCATGACAAGTACCCTCTTTGCAGTAAATTCTTTGTAAACCCTTGGTATAACAACCTTCCTGTCATCTTTGAAGTTGTTATAAAATATGTCAATATTTCTTGCTTCAGTATTGAAATCTAGCTCTCTTTTGCTGTAGCTTTCAAATTCCTCTACTATCCTGTGGAAATTAAGGCCGATTTCAGGATAATGCTTCTCGATAATATTCGTTAAATGATTTAGCAGCGCAATATCCTGCTCAAATATTCTCTCCATGTTTGGTCTCTGCACTTTAACCGCTACTTTTTTCCCATTTTTCAGCCAAGCCTTATGAACCTGGCTTACAGAAGCAGAAGCCACAGCTATCCTCTCAAACTTTAGAAAAACATCGCTTAATTTTTTCCCATATTCACTTTCAATGACATTAACAACATCTTCATAAGGAATTTCCTCAACATTATCCTGCAGCTTGGAGAACTCGTCAACATATTCTTTTGATATTAGGTCAGGCCTTAAGCTCAGTAATTGCCCAAGCTTGACAAAACCCCCTCCGAGTTTTTCCATTGAAATCCTTAATCTTACAGGCATGCTGCTTGCATCATATTCTTTCGTAAATCTTTTCCTGTCAATCCTTTTATGGAATAATAGATGCGTTCTTAATTGCAGTTTATCTATAAAATAGCCAAATTCCTGTTCAAAAAGAACATCAATAATTTCTCTTAATCTCTCTAATTCTTTTATGGTTGTAATTATACCCATATAATATATTTGCCAAGCTTAATTTATATAAGTTTCTCTTTGAAATATCTAGAATAGCACATTATTATCTTCACGTTAAAAATGCTTCTGTAAAACATTATAGAACAGGCCCTGTAATGCGCATGTTCTTTACCAGAATACTTGGGATAATGACAGGAATCTCAGCTTCCCAGCTCCTTATTTGCTGGATATCATTTGCTTTTTCCTTTAGATTATTCAGGATGTTTAGCATGTTTTCGCTGATTCTGATGTTTTTTATAGATCCTTCAATGTTTCCTTTTTTTATTAAAAATATCCCATCTCTTGGAATTGTAGAAAAATCTCCAGTGGCATAATTTGTAAATCTTGTATACCACACATTAGTTATGTATAATCCATTTTTAACATTTTTTATCAATTCCTCTCTTGTTTTTCTACCTTTATCAATAAGAATATTAGTAGGTTCAGGAGCAATCAGGCCTGCATTTCCGGTATTCTTGGTATTATATTTTTTTGCTGTTGATGTATTATGCAGGTAAGTCTTAAAAACTCCATTTTTTATCACTGTATTTTTTATTGTAGGATAGCCTTCACTATCAAATGGAATTGAATTTAATCCATCAGGATAGGTCGGATCATCATACATAGTAAAGCCGCTGTCTGCGACTTTCTTGTTTAATCTATTTCCGAAAAAACTAGTGCCTGTTTCAACATTGAATATAGAAGAGGAATTTCCAATAGCATCAAACAATGGCGCAGAAGCCAAAGGATCTAGTATAACATCATACCTTCCGGGCTTTCCTTCTATTGGGTTTTTAGCATCTTTAGCAACTTTCCCAGCCTCTAGCCCGGCTTTTTCAACATTAAATTTTTTTAATGTTCTGCCAGATACTGTCTTATGCCCTGAGCTTTCCTTGTCATAAAAAGCTCTAATTGAAAAATAAAGATGTGTTCCTTCATATTCAAGTTCAACATTATTGGATGTTGTTAAATAAATCTTTGCATTGCTCCCTTCTAATATCCCGGATGCTCTTTTAGCATTTTCTAAAGAAGCATTAATTCCTTTAACAGTTAAATCAACCATGTCAATATCGTCATAGTTCTTCTCGTATAAATCTTCTATTTTTTTATATTTAAAAGGACCTTTCGCAATACCATAATAATCATCCTTCGCTCTTATATTCTTTGAAAAATTTAGAATGTTATCAACAAGGTTATCAGCAGATTTCTTTGTAATATCTTTCAAAGTAGTTGAAATCAGTCTTTTTTTCAGGCTTGCAAATACATTCAATGATCTTAAATATTCGGTTCCAGTTTTAACAATTTCATTATTTACAAATTTTATTTGTTTGGCTTCAGAGCTTACATAACTGATTACCACATCATCAGATCCCTTTTCAATTAGTTTTTTCAATAGATATTTGGCTATTTCTTTTTCCATTTCACTTTACAATTATACTCCTTATTCTTATAGTTGGACCACCCATCCCAACTGGAACCGCAGCCATCGGCTCACTTTTTCCACATGAAGCACTATGTAACTCAAAGTTCTTGCCAATAGCATCTATTGATCCATATAAAGCAGGAGTTGTAATTTCAATAATAGGCCTTATTAATGGATATGCAATTTTTCCATTTTTTATTAAATAAGCCTCACTCCCCACATATTTCTGATTCCATCTCTTATCATCAATATTCCATTCAGTAAAACTCTTGATATAAATCCCTTCTTTTACACCCTCAATAAGT
Organism: Candidatus Woesearchaeota archaeon; assembly: GCA_018303005.1. GTDB lineage: Archaea > Nanobdellota > Nanobdellia > SCGC-AAA011-G17 > GW2011-AR20 > JAGVYY01. The sequence goes on along the minus strand of JAGVYY010000001.1, from coordinate 31,056 downwards.
TCTTCTTCTTTATAATTTCCAGATTTTATGTATGTATTGCTCATCCTTATTATGGGTTCTAGATTGTAAGAGGGAGTCCTGCAAGATCCATTACTCTTTAAATTCATTTTAGCAGCAGTCTGCCTGTCATGTAAAAATTCATTAATAACACCATTCTTCATCAGATATTTCTCTCTGGCTTTAACACCTTCATCATCATAGAGGTAATAGCCAAAACCATCTTTGATAGTCGGATCGTCAATTACACTGACAGCCTCGCTCCCAATCTTGTTACCAATAGAATCACAATTAACAAAAGACTCTCCAGCCTGAGCGCCTTCTCTTCCAAGTATCCGATCAGCCTCATAAGGATGCCCGCAAGCCTCATGCACAGCAATTCCAGAAATTTCAGGACCAGCTACAACATCCATTCTTCCTCCAGAAATTTTTTTTCCTTTTTTGGCAGCCAGGTCTAAATTCTTCACTTCATTCTTCAGAACTTCATTGATATTCCACTTTTTAAAAGCCTCATAACCTGAAACAGCGCCATACTGCCAGTATCTCTGTACAACCTTCTTTCCAGACCCAATTGTTAGGAAATAGAAAAGGTTTATTCTGGGTATAATTGATGTAATCTCTTTTCCCTCACTATTGATAAAATATTTATTATTTATAACATCACTTAATGAGAAATACCTTGAAGGTATCTTGACATTGGTTGACATTACATCTTTGTCTAAATCTTTCAGCAGATTTATCTTTTCTTCAGGTTTTAAATCAGCTATTTTAATCTTTTGCCCTGCTTCGTATTTTTTCTTATACAAACTATCTTTGGAAAGTTCTGTTTTTTCACCAATCTTCGATGAATTTCTGGTTAAGCTTACAGACTTGTCTATAATGCTTTTTATTTTATCCTTGTCAAAGTTATTGATGGAGATAAATCCAAGGTTCTTGTTTAAAATATATCTTATCCCTAAGCCTGATGATTCGCCAAAACCAGAGATCTCAGATATGTTATTTTTTAGCATGAAAGCATTGCTGCTTTCTTCCTCAAGCCTTGCTTCTGCATAAGAAGCTCCTATCTTACCTAGATATTTAATTGAAAAATCTGCAAAATCTTTATGCATAGACGGAATAAACTTTAAGTATTATAAAAAGGTTTTGTTGTTTTAGAAGTCAGATACACTTTCAAAATCTTTTTCACTATCATCAGGTTCATCTATCATATCACAAATTTCTTTATTCCGCCAAGTGATCATGCATATCTTTTCCATAAGATCCTTATCCCTGCCAAAGATTTCGCGATTGCCAACCCTCAGAACCCCGAATTCTGCAAGGCTTTTATTACTGGTAAAATACCAATAATCCAAGGCTAAACTGTTTCGTCCAGGGGATATAGTGTACCGTGTATATACAAAACCTTTCTCTTCGGCAATTTCTTCAAGAGCTGAGATGACTTGGCAGCAATAATGCATTAGGTTATTCATAGTAAGGTTATATACAATAGATTATATAACCTTTGCTATGCATCATGAAAAGAAATTCAGGCATTGAAGAAAGGTTATTATTCTATTTTCAATAATAAAATTTAAAAACTAATAAAAATAAAGAAATCTGTGGTAAAGGATCCAAGAATAACAAAAGCAGCAGAAATCCTTGTAGATTATTCTACAAAAATCAAAAAAGAAGACTATGTCCAGGTTCTTGGTGACCCTGAATCAAAGGAGTTGATGCTGGAGGTTTACAGGTTATGTATGGAGAGAGGAGCGTTTCCTGTCTTAAAGGTCGGATTGCCCGGACAAAGTTTTATTTATTACAAGTATGCATCAAAAGAGCAGATAGGGAAATTCCCAGAACTGGTCATGGAAGAAATAAAAAAGACAGATGCTTACATTGCTATCCGCGGAGGTTCTAACAGCAGGGAATTAACCAATATAGATCCTAAAAAGATATCAGAGAGGCAGAAAATATTAAAACCTATACAAAATGAAAGGTTGAAGAAAAGATGGGTTCTTTACGATTATCCTTCTCCAAGCCTTGCGCAGGAAGCAGACATGTCAACAGAAGAATTTGAGGATTTTGTTTTCTCTGCAACAAATATAGATTGGAAAACATTCAGTAAAAGATTAGAATCAATAAAGGAAATAATGCAGTCAGGAGATGAAGTGCATATTACTGGAGAAGAAACAGACATTAAATTCAGAACAAAAGGAAGAAAATATATTGCAGGTAATGGGACACATAACATGCCAGACGGTGAAATTTTTACAGCTCCAGTAGAAACAACAACAGAGGGCCATATCAAATTTTCATATCCAGCTATCTATGGTGGAAGAGAAGTAGATGGTGTATATTTAGATTTTAAAAAAGGAAATATTATGAATTTCTCTGCTAAAAAAAATGAAAACTTTCTTAAGACAATGATAGAAACAGATGAAGGAAGTAAAAGATTAGGCGAACTCGGAATAGGCTTGAACCCAATGATAAAAAAACCAATTAAGAACATACTTTTTGATGAAAAATTAGACGGAACAATACATCTGGCAATTGGCTCTGCATATAAAGAATGCAATGGTGTTAATGAAAGCTCTGTTCATTGGGACATGATAAAAGACTTAAAAAATAATGGGAAAATATTCTTAGATGGGAAATTAATTTATAAAGATGGAAAATTCTTGAATGTGAAATAGTGAACAGTTTAGGCTAAACCTAAATATTATTTCATAATAATTTTTAAAAATAAGATACAATATTAATTGATATGAGAATTAGGGAATATCTTTCAAGTTTAAAAACACCATTAAAGCCAAGAACATTATGTTTTCTAGTTAATGATAATCAGGTGTTGTTAGGAAGAAAAAAAGAGGATTCGGAGAAGGAAACTGGATAGGTATAGGGGGCAAGGTAGAGACAGAAAAAGGTGAAACTATTGAACAAGGATTAATAAGAGAAGTTCAAGAAGAAATAAGTGTAATTACCACACTTCAAAATATAACTAAGGTGGCAAAAATAGATTATTTATTTCCTTATGCAGAAAAACCAGAGTATTGGAATCAACAAGTTCATGTGTTCCTGCTAACTAAATGGATGAATAAACCAAAGGAAAGTGAGGAAATATTACCAAGATGGTTTAATTTTAATGATATACCTTCTGGTGTAGATAAAATGTGGTCAGATTATAATTATTGGTTACCTTCAATTTTAAAAGGAGATGCACTAAGATGTTATTTTTTATTTAATAAAGAACTTGAAGTTGAAGATTATAAAATAGAAAAATTATAGTTGAACGAAAAGTTTAATAAACAGGTCTCTTAATTCATAAAACGAAATGATAGAACGAACATTGGTCTTATTAAAGCCTGATACTGTAAAAAGAACATTGATAGGAGAAGTAATAAGAAGATTCGAATCTCGCGGTTTAAAGATAGTTGCATTGGAAATGATACATCCTACAAGAGAACAAATGGATGCACATTACCCAAAATCAAAAGAGTGGATTACTGGCTTAGGCAATAACACAGTAAAAAGTTACAAAGAATTTGAAATTCCTACAACATTAGAAGAAGATTATGGTACAAATGATCCTTATAAAATTGGCCTGATGGTAAGAGAATGGCTAATAAATTTTATGACCTCTGGTCCTATTGTAAAGATGGTCATAGAAGGACTCCATTCAATAAAGATGGTCAGGAAAATTATAGGATCAACAGTGCCGGCATTTGCAGAGCCTGGAACATTAAGAGGAGATTTCTCAGTTGATTCTCCTGATCTAGCAAATGCAAAAAAACGTGCAGTACAAAACTTAATTCACGCATCAGGCAATAAAGAAGAGGCAGAACAAGAAATTAAATTATGGTTTAAAAAAGAAGAATTACACTCATACAAAACTATACACGACTTGCATGTCCTATAATAGGCTATACAAAAAACAATAAATTTATATAATAACTTTTTTATAAGAATACAGAACAATTAAAAAATTAAAACCAAACATTGTTGTATTTAAATAAACATAAATACATTTTAACTCTAATTGAAATAGAAAAGAGGTGTTTTATGATAAAATTTGATGAATTTGGGCCTGAAAAAATATTCGAAGTATACAACCCAAGAGCTAACATGCATGGTTTTGTTGTTATTGATAATTTAAATCTTGGTGTATCAAAAGGTGGCATCAGAATGACACCAACAGTTTCTATTGAAGAAGTTTCTAAATTAGCAAGGACAATGACATGGAAAAATGCAATGGCAGATATCCCGTTTGGTGGAGCAAAAGCAGGCATAATAGCAGATGATCGGCAAATATCAAAGGAAAAAAAGAAAGAGTTAATAGAAACATTTGCAAAAGCAATAAAGCCAATATGCCCTTCATTATATATAGCAGGTCCTGATATGAACACATCTGAAATTGAAATGGGCTGGTTTGCTAAAGCTAATGGTAATAAAAAATCATGTACAGGAAAGCCCAAAGAAATGGGCGGATTGCCTCATGAGCTTGGATCAACAGGTTTTGGTGTACATCATGCAGTATTGATAGCAGCAAAGTATAAAAAAATTGACATAAAAAATTCATCTTTTGTTGTTGAAGGGTTCGGTAATGTTGGCTGGTTTGTCTGCAAATATTTAACAATGAAAGGTGCAAAGTTAGTAGGAGTTTCAGATTCAAAAGGCTCAATTTACAATAAAGATGGGATAAACTTCGAGAGACTATGCAATATAAAAGATCATACAGGTTCTGTAATAAATTATGATGATGCAGAAAAGCATTCTTCTTCAGACATAATAAAATTAAAAGCAGACATCTTAGTAACAGCTGCAATTCCGGATTTGATAAAAGCAGACGATGTTAATAATATAAATGCAAAAATAATAGTTGAAGGCTCTAACATACCAATGACACCTGACATAGAAGAAGCTTTGTACAGAAAGAACATTCTCGTAGTCCCTGACTTCATTGCCAATGCAGGCGGCGTAATATCTTCCTATGTAGAAACAATAAATGGAACACCTGAAAAAATGTTCAAAATTGTAGAGCAAAAAATAGCAAAAAATGTTGATTTAGTATTAATAAATTCATTAAAGAAAAAGATTAAGCCAAGAGATGCAGCACTTGAAATCGCACAGTCACGGGTCAGAAAAGCCTGCAAAATCTAATCTGGTTTTTGTTTTTTTTGCATTTGATTTATAATGCCTTGAACAGTTGCAGGGCTGTAAAAAACATTTTTGTTGAAGACTAAGTACTGGCTTATAATAACACCCTGATAATCATTGACACGACCATTATGGTTAAATTCTATCCCATAAGAAGTGCATAACCTGCTGTCTTCTAAAACCGCTTTAACATAATCTATAAAACATTTCTTTTCGTTAGGTGATAGATTATTAAAATCTTCAATTATATTCTCTATAGAGGGTAGATCAATCTCTTCTTCTCTAGTTGTCATAGAACAATAATAAAATAAAATTTTATAAACTTATTGAAAACCAGATTTATATGATAGATTTACAATCCGGAGTCACTTCAATAAACCTATTTACTTTTCCTTCCCTAAATGAAGAACATTGGTTTTCTTGAATGTTGTCTATACTTGTTCTTGGATTATGGGCAATGTCACAAACCCATTTCGGATTATCTTTTATTGGATTAAGTAAACAAGGACCATTGTCAAGATTTTTACCTTGTGAAAGAGCATCTTTACATGCTTGAATGCAAATGTCAGTAAGGGTATTTTCGTTTTTAACCTCAGAACTTGTATTGTATTCTGCTTTACCACAGCCGGTTATAAACAAAATGAAAATTAATAATATAATCATATAAATTCTTTTCATATTTTATTTAAATGTTGTTAATCAGAAATTTTTTGAGAGCTTCTAAATCTTTTTTCTTCGGGTCGTAATAGTAAGACTTAATACCAACGGACTTAGCACTTTTTACTGCATCTGGATTATGTTCAAAGTAAATAACGTCATCTTTGCTCAAATCAAAATGCTGAAGAAGTATCTTATAATATTTCGGGTCTGTTTTCTCTGGATTGTGCTTAAGTGTAAAAATTTCATAAGGCATTTTATTCAGATCGTATTTTTTGAATTGTTCATCATTAGCACCGGTCAGAATAATTTTTCGGTTTGGAAATGTTTCAAGTAAGCTGTACATCTCCTTGAAGATGCCTTCATCATCTACTACAAAACAATCTACTGCATCAACAAGAATTATTTTTGTGGGGCTATTTTTAGCTCTTTTCATAATATTTTAATTATGTTATTAAATTTATAAATGCTTCCAAAATTTGGAGTTAATTTTTTAATTGAATTAGCACTCTTTAACATACCAATGTACTAATTATTTGACTTTTTAGTTTTCGTGACAAAGTTAATACTTAGAAGTTAAGGCTAACACTATGAGAAATTTTATAAACTAACTGCTTATTTAATATTACAGTTAAGGAGGAGAATAATGGAAGAAGAGAGAACAGGCCCGCCAAAGGAAATTAAACAAGCGGATGATAAAGGTTATGTGTGGGAATTACCACCATCGTATAAGAAAGGTATGAGAGTTCCAGCTAGAATTTACGCAAGTAAAAAATTACTGAACGATATGGATGCTGGAGTCTTTGACCAAGTTACAAATGTTGCAACTCTTCCAGGCATTGTAAAATACGCTATGTGTATGCCTGATGGCCATTGGGGTTTGAAGTTTTAGAAAAGCTCTATACTTCCTCTAGATGGCTTCCCAATAGGTGGTGTTGCTGCATTTGATGTTGAGAATGGTGGTGTGATTAGCCCCGGAGGCATAGGTTTTGACATTTCATGTGGTATGCGCACAGTTTTAACTAATTTAACTTATAATGAAGTAAAACCAAAAATAAAAGAATTAGTTGATACATTGTTTCAAAGAGTGCCTTGTGGTGTTGGAAGTGAAGGATTTCTGAAAATAAATAAACAACAGTTTAAAACTATAGTAGAAGAGGGTGCTCATTGGTGTGTTAAAGAAGGTTATGGCTGGAAAGAAGATTTAGAAAGAACAGAATTAAATGGAAAAGCAGATTTTGCCGATTCTTCAAAAGTAAGTGATAGAGCTATTGTTCGAGGATTTAATCAAATTGGTACACTAGGTTCAGGAAATCATTATCTAGAAATTCAGCACATTAAACCAGAGAATATTAAAGATGAAAAATTAGCAAAAAAATGGGGACTGTTTTCAGATCAGATTGTAATTACTTTTCATTGTGGCTCGAGGGGATATGGCCACCAGTGTGCAACTGATTACCTACAAAAGTTTCTAAATGTAATGGAACCAAAATACGGAATTAAAATTTTAGATAGAGAATTGGCATGTGCGCCTTTCAATAGTAATGAAGGACAGGATTATTACAAAGCAATGGGCACTGGAATTAATATGTCTTTTGCAAATAGACAGGTTATTTTACATAGAATAAGAGAAGTATTTTCAAAAATATTTAATAAAGATGCAGAAAATTTAGGTATGCATATGTTAGGAGATATTAGCCACAATAAGGCTAGTTTGGAAAAACATAAAGTTGATGGTAAAATTAAAGAATTATTAGTCCACCGTAAAGGTAGCACAGCGAGTCACCCATCTGGTAGAGAAGAAATACCTGAAAAATATCGTGAAGATGGAAGCTATATTATTGTTGGTGGTTCAATGTCAACCGGAAGCTATATTTTAGTGGGAGATAAAAAAGCAGAACAAACATTTTGTTCAACAATGCATGGTTCTGGAAGAACAATGTCAAGAACCAAAGCAAAAAAAATGTTTAGGGGAGAACAATTACAAAAAGATATGTTGAAGCAAGGCATATATGTAAAAAGTGTTTCATGGTCAGGTTTAGCAGAGGAAGCCGGTCAATCTTATAAGGATTTAGAGTTAGTCGTTGATTCTGTAGAAAAATCAGGAATATCTAGAAGGGTGTCTTTACTTTCTCCAATCGGGAATCTGAAGGGTTAGGTGAGATATACTTAATACCATAATATGTTTTTAATTTATCAAAAGAATTATTAAACGTTAATTTTCTATAAGGATGTAAATCAAATATTTTCCATTTATTTAATAATTCAAAATTTTTAAGAGAATATATCCCGATTCTTAATTCACACATTTAAATCAGTTGACAATGTAACTCTGAAATTGTAAGGTATTATTTCAGACAAAAAAGCTTTATAAGTGTAATCTATATATTAAAATATATGAGACTCAATAAGAATGCCAAAATCCTCCTTTATGGAGGGGTAATATGGGCTTTTGGAGAGGGTATGTTAGGTCCTCTTCTCGCCGTATTTACAGAAAAGATAAACGGTAATATATTTGATGTTACATGGGCGTGGGCAACATATCTCATAGTTACAGGAATTTTATATATAGTTGTGGGCCATTTTTTAGACCGCAAAGACATCAAAGAAAAAATATTGCTTACAGGATGTGCTTTAAATGCAGTATTCACATTTGGTTATCTGTTTGTCTCATCAATTTGGCATTTATTTATTATACAAGTAGGCTTGGGAATAGCTGCAGCATTTGCTACACCTGCCTGGAATGCATTATATGCAAAACATAGTAAGGAAGATTATTACGGTTTTCAATGGGGAATTGTAGGAGGGATGAATAGTATAGTAACAGCTATAGCTATTATTATTGGTGGTTTAATAATAAACTATTTTTCCTTCAACACTCTTTTCTTGATCATGGGTATAGTTCAGGTTATAGCTACAATATATCAGGCAAAGATATTAATTGATAAATAATAAAATATATAAAAGCAGTATTGTATGGGCTAGCCTTAAAAAATATTAAATTAATCACTTATTTAAACAATATGGTCTTAATTTTTATATGAAAAAAACTCCACTAGTGATAATAACAGGTTATTTAGGAGCAGGCAAAACAACTTTATTGCACCATATTCTAAAAGATTCAAAAAAGAAAATAGCTATAATCATGAATGAATTTGGAGAAATTTCCATAGACAGCAAAATAATAAAAGGAAAAAATGTCAACATGACTGAATTAATGAATGGTTGTGTTTGTTGTTCTCTAACAGGAGAATTTGAAGATGCAATTAAAGAGATTATAAATAAAGTTAAACCAGAATTAATTATTGTGGAAACAACAGGAATTGCAGAACCAGATGCCTTAATAGTTGATATAGAAAAAAATCTTAAGTTTATCTCATTAGACTCTGTAATTGCAATAGCAGATGCAGATGGCCTAGTAAAATTTCCGCAGATAGGGAGAACAACAAAAATACAGATTGAAATGGCAGACATTATATTAATAAACAAAATCGACCTTGTGAATGACAGGCAATTGAAAGAGCTTGAATCCAAATTGAAGACAATAAACAAAAGTGCAGTTGTTATAAGAGTACAAAATTGTGGCATAAACTTAAACTTATTGTTTGGCATCCATGAAAAACACTGGATTAAATTAGACAAGAATCATGGGCATTCTGAAATTGAGAGTTTTGTATTTGATAAGAACATAATATTTGACAGAAAAAAATTTGAAGATATAATAACAACATTGCCGAAAGAGATCTATAGATCAAAGGGTTTTGTCAATTTGAAAGATGGAACATATCTATTAAACTATGTTGCTTCTCGTTTTGTAATAGAAAAGGTTGATAAAGAAAAAACTCAATTGGTTTTTATCGGAGAAAGTATTAAGAAATATCAAAGAGAAATAGAGAAAGAATTGGAGAAATCAAGGCTATAAAATGTCATATGAATTTATAGACCATACAGCAGATGTTGCATTTAAATCTAAAGGAAAGACATTAGAAGAATTATTTGAGTCATGTGCCTTAGCAACAGAACAAACAATGGTCAAAAATCTTAAAAAAATAAAGCATAAAACAATAAAATCAATAAAATTAAAAGCAAAAAATCCAGAAGAGCTATTATTTAATTTCTTGCAGGAATTAATTTTCCTAAAGGATGCAAACTTATTATTATTTTCAAAGTTCAGGATAAAGATAAAACACGGTAAGGAATTAATATTAAATGCAGGATTATATGGTGAAAAAATAAATCCTAAGAAACATGAACTGTTGGTCGATGTAAAAGCTGTTACGTTACATATGTATAAAGTAGAAAAGGTTAAAAACTATTGGAGATCTTTTATTATATTGGATGTATAGAAAATGTCACTATTTGATAAATCCCACCAAGCTGAAAATATAGAAGAAATTCAAGGTCATTATGATGAATTAAAAGACTGGAAATATGATCCTAAAGGTTATTTTCTGATCAGGATAAATAGAAAAACAAAAGAGATTGAAGCAGGACATTGCAAAAGAAATAATGTAATAGAAAAAATAATAAAAGGAAAGAAACCCCAGGACATTTATTTCACCGCTTGTGAATTAGGTTTGATTTCAAGGGCAGACCATGCAGCCTATCTCGGCAAGGAATTAGAGAAGGCGTATCTTGCATTAAAATACGGCTTAAAATATGTGCAGGATGGGGAACTAGATATAAACAATAAAGAAACAGATTAGTCAAAGCCGATGAGCAGTGTTGCTTCATCCTTCAATTTTAGTTTGAATTTTTTCATGAGAAGGGCATGGATTTTTTTTGATGGGGAAGAGCTTATTACATTTACAGCTTTTACTTCAGAAAACGGAACTCCCGGAAAGAGAATACCTTTTTTATCTTTCAAAACAATTTCTCCTTCAGGACTCCTAAATCTAGAGTCATGAGTTAGCATAATAGTGTTCTTTCTTTTTAGGCATTCATGGACTCCGATATTGTTTTTATCTTCAAGTTTAGATATACGGCTTTTTAGTTTATTGTCTAACACATGGATATTGCCCAAATCCTTGGTTTTTTTCAAATTGTTTATAATATTGGTTAACATGATCTTTAGCAGATAAAAAGCTTAAAAAACTAATTGGTCTTTCTCTTTATGATGTTCATGATATCCCTGAAAACCTTGTTTTTTGTCTGGTTCCCATCAATCAAGAAAAGACTTCCATTTTTCTTGTAATATTTTTTTATATATTCTATATTATTCACATACTTATAAAACCTGTTTTGTAGCGCAATAATACTCTTGTCATCGTTTCTACTGTTCTTTCCTGTTCTTAGGATTATTCTTCTCATCAGTTCTTTTTTGGGTACATCTATCAAAAAAACATAATCTGGTTTTTTACAGAAAGGGAATTTAAGCTGGCTTCTGCTCCTGGGAACACCATCTATAATCAGTCTCTTTCTGTTATTTATTGCATTGTTCAATATTTTTAAGAATATGCTATCTGGTACTAGATTACCTTTGTCAACATATTTCTTAATCTCAATGCCTGTTTTTGTCGCTTTCTTTGCTTCATCACGCAGAAGTCTGCCAGAGGAAATTACATGTAGATTAAGCTCTTTGGCTAATTTCCTTGCTTGAGTGCCTTTTCCAGCCCCCGGTGGCCCTATTATGATTATATTCATCTTTTTTAAAATCAGCCGAAGTAATTATCAGGGATGATTTTCTCCTGCTTCTTCCATGCATCTTGCATTAGTTCTATCATATTTTTCATCTCTTTTTTATATTCAATCCATTTATTATAAACATCATTGATATATTTTGCTTCTTTTTCGCTTTCAGAGTTTATGTCCAGCTTTAATGACTCTCTCTCGAAAATCATAAGCTGCCTGTACAGGTCAAGAATCACTTTTTTAGTATTCTCATCAAAATACTTGGTTTCATACATGCTAATTATATTGGCATGTGTCGGAAACAGCAGACCTTCGATTATTCTGCAAAAGAAAATGACTTTGTCATTCATCTTCCTTCTTATATCTCTGAGCAGGAATTCTTTTTCATAGTCATTCTGATTCCTGGATACCTCAAATTCATCATTCAATTTGTTGAAATTAGGCAGATTATGCTTTAACTTATCATATTCTTCTATTAGGTTAAATTTAGCCTTGTCCATAACAAGAAGTATTTGATTTATTCTATATATAAATTTATTGAATATTTATTCATAGAAAACAATTTAAATCAGATGATTATAAGATTTACATGAAAAAGGTAAACGATCTGGTTTTCTTGTTATTAATGATGTTGTTAACTGCTGTCTTTACTTCAACATATGTAAGCGCATTGAACCTTAAAGAAGTGCAATGCAATAATGATGGTTCCATGGAGTTTACAGTTATCGGAACAGACCCTGATGAGTCTTACACCAAGGACATGATTGTCAGAATAGAAGATTTGATTGTTAATGGCACATGGACTGGCAAAAGTGTAAAGGATTCATACAGCGAGAAACAAAGATATGCAACATTTAGTATGCCGGAAAATGCATTGCCTGAAAAAAAGGCATACAAAATAAATCTCTATTATCTAGAAGATGACCAAAGCAAGACAAAGGAATTTGAGGCTGATTGCCCGGGCTTGGTGTTCAGCTGCAGTTTGTTATATATAGATGTAGACAGATGTTACACAGACAAAGGGCATTTTACAGCAGAGATTACAGCAAAGGGATTAAGGCAGTCTAACTTGGTAAATGGTTTTAATGTTGATCCAGGAAAAGCCTTAGATTTTATGATAAGCACAAAAAATCCCTATAAGGCAAAGACTAATATAATAGACAAAAGAGGACCTTTGCCTAGTGAATTCCATATCTCTGAATCTGGACCAGACAAGTACTTGTTGACATTTGATTTAGACCAGAATAATTATGTCAAGGATATAGCATTAGGTCTGTCAGAGGATAGGTCATTTCCATTATATCTTGCAGATAAATGCAGGACTTCAAAATACAGTCATATCAAGCTGTCTGATTACGAAACTTGCTCTCTGCATGAATCAGAAGAACCTGTAATAGTGACACCAGAAGGTTACGATGTAAGAAATAACATAAATCAAGATAATAACCAAGATGCTGACAGGAACATAAATGAGAATAACACAGATAATGCAATTACAGGCCAGGTTATTAAAAACTCTTATAATGCTGGAAACACTTTGATATTTGCTGCCATAATTATTGTTGTTCTATTGGTAATTATACTGGTAATGTATTCTCGAATTAAGAAAAATAGGAAACCTTTTTAATTAAAAGCCTCGGACGGAACTTGAATCCGCAACCTTCGCCTGATTGTGCAGTAATAAATTCACCAATACCAAGGCGATGCTCCACCAATTAAGCTACCGAGGCATATTATAAAAAGAATTTAAAATTAAAGGGGTTATAAGAATTTCTATTGGCTAAATATTTGACCTTGCACTTTCCCCTTTTGGGAACCTGCTAACAATGTCCTTTATGTATTCACTGGCTTTTTTTAATGAAGCCTTCATCTCAGGAATACTTTTATAAAATTCTCTTCGTTTTTCCAATTCTTCATAAGATAACGCTTTTTTAGCACCTACAAATATGCAGTTGGGAATCTTTATAGAATCCAAATCATTTATGATTTTTATTAGATCATCACCTTGGGTTCTTATCATTACTCCAGTTTCATGATCTGTAGAAGTATTCTCAATACAGGAACATTCTAATTTACTTCTTAAAGCTTCTTTTAAAGGTTGATTGTCTTTATCATCTAGCGCATAGACAAAAATCGATTCATATTCTTCATTATTCACCATTTTATTCATCTTCCAACTTTTGATATAATAATGCGGAGAACAGGATTTGAATTCGCAATCTTGAGGTTTTCTCTCGAAGATTCCTGCGTAGGCACTAAGCCACAGGATTTCTCAGCATCGCCCTTTTCTCATTTTGTAGCAATACTGGAAAAGAGTCTGTACTTAAGTTTAACAAAGCTCTGAGTTTAGCAAAGCTAATCTGATAGCTTACCTGCCCGTTGACTGTCTAAAATGTTTGCACATTCTAGTTTCCAGATTCCGGTTGCAATGGCATCTCCGGCATCTCCGCATAAGTCTTAAAAGACATGGCTTCTTTTTAAATATATTGGTTGATACAGTATTTCCTAAAGTGGAAAATAAAATATCTCTTTATCTTTCTTCCTTAAGTTAATACTGACAAATCATTTGCCAAAGATGTTCCTTAAACTCTTGATTATACGACTGAGTATGCCTACCTGGTACAAAATACCAAGAACAGGTGCGGCAAAAGCTAGTAGCAGCCCAAATGACGAGTGATTACTAATCTGTTCCATTTTTGTTAACAGAACAGAAGTTATTATCTTATTTATTAATCTTTTTATCAAGACATCAAAGTCAGAATCTTATATAAGATATAACACAAATGACAAAGACATTATCACAAGAATGATAATCATGGCATATAAGATAATAAAATTCCTTAAAATGCTGAAAATTCTTTCTCTGGTTTCTACTTGAATCTTTCCAAGAACTCTTCTTCCATGAAGTGCATTTTTCCAGGAACAATAAGGCAGTAAGGTGGTTTTCCAAATTCTATGTTTTTTATTGATTCAGCCTTTTCACTCTTTATCATACTATCTTTTCTTCCAAGTCTTGCACAGCCGACAACCAATTGATTTATATCCATACCATTACCAGTCAGGTATACAATTGCTTCTTTTATAGTCAGAAACATCTTCTTTTCAGGATTTAAATCTAGCAAGAATAACGTATGCATCCCAGATTTCTGGTTATTTTTTAAAATATCATAAGCAACTTTGACATTCTTATTGTTAAAAGGTATGGAAGCAGTTTTTCCAAAATTATACAAGCTTAATCCTGTTTCGCTTATACTTGTCAGTATTGAAATTCCATGTATGACTTCATGTTTGATATTTAACTTTTCAGATTCCTGAACAAGAGATATATGTGTTGTTGCACTCAGGCAATCACCGTAAACTAAAACAGCGACATTCTCTTTTCTTGCTTTTTCAATAATCTCATTTGATTTATTTTCCAGCATTTCTCTGTCAGCTTCGATTATTTTTTTGTTAAACATTTTTTCTAAAGTCTTTATGTCTGTGCCAAGAGAAGTGTAACAGTCAATGTACAGGTATTTGCATTTTTTTACAGCATCCAACGCCTTTAAGCTAATATCTTTCTCATCAAGGCCAATGCCTATCAGGTATAATGCCATTTAATCACCCTTTTCAGCAGATTGCCACATTTTGTAACCACCATAAAGATTCTTGACGTTCCTGAAACCAATATTTTCCAGAAATTGAGCAGCAATCCCGGATCTATGGCCGCTTCTGCAGTAAACAACAACATCTTTATCATGAGGTATTCCTGATCCATTATCCCTGATTAATCTGCCTAATGGGATGTTCAGGGCATTTTTTATATGGCCTTGCTCATATTCATCATTCTCTCTAACATCAATTATGTAGGTTTCATACAGCTTTTTCTTTAATGCTTTTGTTTCAATCATTTCCATAATGAATAAAATTGAAACAATGATTTAAATTATTTGCGGATTACAAGAAATATTTCATCTCCTATGTCGTAATCCTTATATCTGTAATTTAGCCTCTTCAGTATTCTCCTGAACCATATCCTTCCCTTTCTTCTTATATTCCCCCTATTGCTTAAGACATTCTTTGCAAAGCTCACAACAATAATCTTACTATTTAAGTTTTCCAGTATTCTTTTGCTTATGTTCCTCTCATAATATTCCAGTGATTCTAGGACCCTGAACAAAAATATTACGTCTGCTTTCGGCAAAAGGCTAAGGTCATCATAGACAAGGTCAAATACAAAAGCCTCGCCGATTATTTTATTTCTTCTAAAATACCTGTTTAAAGCCTTTATCTCCTGGTTGTTTATGTCACAGCAGTAATATTCTGCCTCTTTATTTAATTTAGCATAATACATAGGATTCAATCCTGATCCAAGATCAAGCAGCCTGTCAAACTTACCGACAAGAGAAAATATTTCTTCATAGATCTTGGAAGCTCTTTTCTCATTTACATCTCGAAAAGCGCCATATATGATTCTCAGCTCTTTCCTCATAGCCTTAAACAGCCCCATATATTTTTTGCTTCTTCTGTTGACATCGTCCTCATCAAGGTAAATCTTGTTTTTCAGAAGGTAAATGTTAATCCTTCTTTTAATGAATTCATTGTCCAAATCTTTAAGTTCTTTCTTTCTTTTTATCTCATCTATAATTTTTTCCAATAACATGTAAAGATGCTCCTATAAAAATTCCATTGAAGATTATGTCATATTTAAATATAGCTTCCCTTATAAAAAATAAAAAAAAAGGCAGTATAAATCCAATGAACATGGTAAGAACCTTGCTGAGGAATTCAGTTTTCTTAATATTAACAAGTCTTCTGCCATAAGCTAAGCCGAATAAGAATATGGCAAATATGTAAAAAAGCAGGATATTAAAATTTAAAAAGCTGTTTACAGTTAATAGAAGCCCAAAATAAAAATAAATATTTTTCACCAGAAAAGCATGAAGCAAAAAACCAATTACAACACCTATTAGTATAGAATAGCTTGAATTAAAAAAAAGAGTTACAACTGTTAACAAAACTAATATAAACATTTCAGTAAAGTCAAGATATTTCTTTCCAGATATCAGTTCTTCTTTCGAGGCATAAGCAACTATAAAACCAAAGATCAGACCTAGAAAAGCTAATAATCCTAACATAAGATAAAAAAACAGCTTATATTTAAAAACATTACTTAAACCATTATGTTGTATATTTACTATTCTATAATAAAAAACCTTATAAAACAACATTTTATTATAACTTTCATGGCTGAACTGAAATATATGGAAGAAGGCGGTAAAAAATATAAGGTGGATAATGACGGTGAGAAATACAGGATAAGCTGGTCAGAAGAGCTGCAGTTGAAGCAGCTTAATGAACAAAAACACACCAGAAAATGGCTGACGATGAATTTCTACCTGGGAGTTATTCTAGGATTATTGGTCTTGGTCTTGCTAATGACAGTAATGTTCACTCTGTATAGGTTAGATCAGATAGATTTCTTTACAGGATTGTTATATAGGTAACAACATTTTTATATACCTGAACATAAGGAAAGCAGATGATTGCAATAATCACATCTAAATCATGTCCTGTAGGCAATAATGTAAAGGATAATCTTCTTAGTCTATACACTTTTGAAGAAACAGCCCAATTTGAAAACAATCCTGTTTATGCATTGGTAAATGACAAATCAATATATCTGTACACGATAAATGAGCTGCACATAAAATCAGAAAACCTACATAATAAAATAAACGCAGACTTGTTTGTTTTTGTAAGCACGCATAGAAGCGAAAAGCAGGTGAATTCTCTTTCAGTCCATTCCATAGGAAACTGGAAAAAGGCAGAGTTAGGGGGCCTCGACAATACACTAGTTCCTGTAAATGCAATCTATATAAAAGAATTATTCTTGGAACTTGAAAAGAACAATAATTTAGGTTATGAAACAACTGTAGAAGTGACACATCACGGTCCATACAACAAAAAGCCATGCTTGTTCATCGAGATTGGGTCATCAGAAAAGCAATGGAAGAACAATAGAGCAGGAGAAGTCCTGGCAAAAACAATTGTTAATGTACTGACACGAAAGATAGTTAACGAAAAGAGCTTAACAGTATTTGGGGGAACTCATTATTCTCAGCTGGCAGTTAAGATAATTAAAAGGACAAATTTCTCTGTAGGTTATATCTGCCCGAAACATTCAGTAGATTCTCTTACCGAAGATCTGATAGAACAGATACTAAACAAGACAATGCCAAAGCCGGAGTTTGCAGTTATAGAATGGAAATCCCTTAAATCAGAACAAAGAGAACATTTGATTAACAAGTTAAATGCATTAAATGTTGAATGGAAAAGAGACAAGGATTTATTTAAGGATTAATATCTTTGCCAAAAGCTCTGGCTAATTTTTTGCTGCTATCATCTAGTTCAAATTTCAAGAAAGGGCTTGCCATAATACCATGCTCATGCTTGCTTATCTCGTATTTCTTGATAAAAAAGCTGTTTTCTAATAAATTGCTCACAAAAACAGGATTGCTGTTGTAACATATAAGAAAACCATACTTATTAAACAGTTTTTTCAATTTAATCAATAGATTACTGCTGTACATCTCTTTGTTCTTGCTGTATGAAAAAGGGTCTAAAATAATAATATCAAATTTTTCTTTCAGCTTGTCAGCTATGTCTAAAATATTTCCTGTTTCCAGCCTGAATCTGAAATTTTTATGCTCTGTTCTTTTTGATTTAATGCCCTCAAGCAAAAGGCTATGGCTGTAAACAAGATAATCAGGAATGTTTAATCTTGGAATCATGTTTATTGCACCAATGTCTTTGTCAACAGCGACAATCTCAACATTTATGTTCCTCTTTAAGCATTCATATGTAAGGCATAAGCTGTTATATCCTAACCCAAAACCAATGTCAAGTACCTTTAGTTCATTCTTATTAGAATAGTCAATCTTGTTTATGTAAGCATTGAAGGCTCTGTCAATTGCGCCAGTCAGAGGGTTATAAAACTCATTAATATCCTCGTTCAAGAAGGTTATACTCCCATCATTTGTTTTTATCTCTCTCATTTTTACCAAAACTCATGTTTTTCGTCTTTTTTAATATGTTGATGAATGGTTCAGAATATAACACAGCCAAAAATATAAAGATTATTATCATGAATGTGTCATAGCTAATCCTAGCTCTGTAATCGCAGTTTAATCCGGATGTTCCACATGTCAGCAATAAACCGATCTCGTCCACAATCAGACCAAGACCAAAACCAAATATGCCTGCTGCCAGTTTGAACATAGAACTTTTGTTAGTAACCAAAGCTATCCAGTTGCTTATAATCAGCAGTGCAAATCCATAATAAAAATGGTGAATATGATAATCCCCTACAAAAATGTTTAGTGTCGGAAAGTTCACGCTGATAATTCTGGCAGTGCTGAAAGACAGCAGGAAAAAGGCAAAAATAATGAAAGGTGTCATCTTGTTCCTTCTTATGATGTCTTGATACAACAAGCTATTAAAATCTTTTAGAATCTTGATCATGCAATTATCTCAGTTAAACTGATTTTTATATTTAACTGATATATATTTAACTAATAGATAATATACACATATAATTTTTCAAAGAACAGGTTTTTTGTCTCAAGCATTCTAGATTTAAAACTGTTTTGAACAATCAGGTCATCTATCTTGCTTTTCATTGTTAAAGAGCTGAACAAAAGTAATATTTTACCTTTTTCATTTAAGAACTCTCTTGAATTTTTTAGGAATTTCTCAATGATTTCATACCCATTCTTCCCACCAGAAACAACTCTCCTGATTTCAGGATTTTCACATTCCTCATCAGGCAGATAAGGTGGATTAAATATTATCAGGTCAAATTTTCCATTTATATCAGAGAATAAATCTGATCTTATGGCCTTGATGCCTTTCCTATTGCAGAAATCTACAGCATCCTGATCAATATCAGCAGCCAATACATCATTAGTGTATTTCAAGGCCTCTTCAGCTAATACACCTGATCCTGTTCCTAAATCCAAGACTTTCCCATTGGCATATCTTTTTATGTACTTCAATAACAAGAATGAATCTTCTGCAGGATCATATATCATTTTACTCTGCTTAGCCTTCTACATCACACAAAGAATATTCTTTAAAGTTCAGGTCATTTATCATTTTTGTCTAAAGCATTGAAATATTCCTTTACCCTTTCTAGTATGCTGTTCAGATAATAATTTTGTATCTTCTCTTCAAATATCTTTATAAGCCTTTCATTTTCGCTTATTCTATAATTGTTGTTTATATTCTCAATCAAGAACATGTCTTTTAATCTCTTTAGCTGCCTTCTTATATTTGAGGATGCAATCCCTTTCAAAGGCAGATTCTCTTTCTTTCTGTGATCTATAACAAAGTTCTTTATATCCTCAGAGCTCAAAAGACTGTCAGATTTTATAAGTATATGCAGAATATCAACTATTACATCCCTGGAATCTCCTGGCTGCAACAACCCTATGCTCAGGCACAGTTTTCTTGTTAGTTCTCTATCAGACTGGTTATATGGCCTTTCATACTTCCTTAGTGTAATCTCTGCCAAAGGTATATCCTTCGAGACTGTTTTTGTCATAGTACAAGAATACAGAGATTATTTAAAAGACTTGCTGAATCTTGATATTGTCAATGTAGTTTCTTATGGACTTTGTCAGGTTAAAATGATATCTCTCCCTTATTCTTAATGCATTGTCATAATAGAATGTTCCAGGTTTTGAGTTTAGTTCTATCAGCCAAGGTTTTCTGTTTTGGTCAACCAGGAAATCAGCGGAATAAACACGATTGTCAAATACTTTCATTTTTTTATCAATGAAACTTATCTTCTCTCTGATTATATTTGGAAGGTCATCATTGTCTATACGTATTTTTTTTGCCCCATATCTCATGTTGCCTAGAAGACATTCTTTTTTTGGCATCCGCAGATAACAATGGTCTATTTTTCCGTCAATGATTATGCATCTCAGGTCATGGTAGCCTTTTATCTTTAATTCATCAATCCCTTTTGAAGAGTCAATAAATTCCTGTAACACAGTATCTTTCTTTATGCCATTCCTCAGGTCTTTTTTGTCAATGATGATTACTCCTTTGCCATAAGCACCATATCTCGGTTTAAGGACAATTTTTTCAGTCTTGATGTTTTTAAGTGAATTTTGCAGTTCATAATGGTTGTTGATAAGGAAAGTTTTTGGCATCAGTCTTTGGAATATGCTGCTTGTCAGTATCTTGTCATTGCAGATATTCTCAAGTATGTAGTGGTTTCTTAGAGGATGTTTTAGTTTCTGCACAAGCTTGGCAAATTTTAAAGAATCTTTGTTCCTTCCTCTGTAATAAACAAGGTTGAAATTTTTATTCTTTATTTTTTTCCATTTACCTTCTTCAAAAATCCAGCCGGTGCAGATAGTCTTTTTATTTTTATTATAGAATCTCATATCAGATAAGATAATATCTAAATCATTTTTCTTCCCTTGCTGAATCAGGCTTGCAAAAGATTGATTCTTTCTTTCTCCGAAAAATGGTGCAACTTTATTAGAGGAAAATCTTGTATGAATTAATACAGAGTCCATTTTTCTGCAAAACTATGTTAGTTATATAAGCCTTTCTATTTCAAGCGCTGGTGCAACCCTTACGATAAGCAATAAATAATGTCTAATCTAAATTTCTTAATTAAGTCTGTTGAAGAAACGCAAGATTCTTTATCTCAGTTTATAACAATTCAGATAATCGCACAAAATAATAAGGAATAAACTTAAATACTAAAAGATAGTTAGCATATAAAAATTATAGAAAAAAATGGTGCATATCTCAGAAAGGGAAGCTCAGTTGCCTGATGCTGTGATAGGAAAGCTCTTAAAAATAGCTGTAGAGGATAAGGATGTTCTTTCATTAGGTGTTGGTGAACCAGATTTTATAACCCCAAAACCAATATTGGACTATGCATCAAGAGTGATAAAAAAATCAACACATTATGCACCAATCCAGGGGATTAAGGAATTAAGGGAAGCGATTTCAAAAAAGCTGAGAAGAGAAAATGGCATAAACGCAGACCCGGATAATATAATTGTCACAGTGGGCAGCCAGGAAGCAATGTTCAGTTCTTTGATGTGCTCTTTAGATCCGGGAGAAGAGGTCATTGTGCCAAATCCATCTTACCTTGCATACACTCCAGCAATAGAATTATTGAATGCAGTCCCTGTGTATGTAAAATTAGAAGAAAAAGATGATTTTGAGATTAATCCGGAAAGAATAAAAGAAGCTGTTAACAAGCAAAAGACAAAGGCCATAATAATAAATACACCTGCAAATCCTACAGGAAATGTATTGCAGAGGAAAGTCCTGGAGGAAATAGCTGATATAGCTGTCGAGAATGACATATACATCTTCAGTGATGAGGCATATGAAAAATTAGTCTATGACAAAAAGCATGTATCAATAGGATCATTAAATGGAATGGAAGATTATATTGTAACTATCCAGTCTTTTTCTAAGAGTTATGCAATGTGCGGCTTCAGGATAGGCTATCTACATGCTCCTGAAAATCTGGCCAAGGCAGTAACAAAAAGTTTGCATTATGTAACCTTAACATCAGGCACATTGTCGCAGCATCTGGCATTGAAAGCTCTGTCAATCAATAAGAGTTATATAGAAAAAATGAGGAAAGAATATAACAGAAGAAGGTTGTATATAGTAAAAAGATTAAATGAAATTGGATTAACAACAAGGATGCCCGGGGGTGCTTTTTATGCATTCGCGAATATTAAACATCTAAACATGAAAAGCTTTGATTTCTCCAGCAAATTGCTTAAAGAAGCCAAGGTTGCTGTAATGCCTGGTTCAGAATTTGGGAATTTTGGCGAAGGATATATAAGATGCAGCTATGCAACAGACATAAAGAAGATCGAAAAAGCAATGGATAGAATGGAAAAATTCGTCAAAAAATTAAAATGATAAAATAATTTTAACTTGATAAAATAACCTAACATTCTAGCAAATGACAATAACCCGGGAAATTAAAGTGCTCTCAGCAACACTTAACTTTATTTACTGGTTTTACTTCTTTTTTCATGGTTGAACAACATTGTTTAACCCCCTTTGTCTCTCACGAGGCAAAGGGTTCTCTTAAATATAAAAATTTAGGACAGAGTGTTTTTACACAAAATTTATATATAAGCTTTTGTAAGAATTTATCTAGCAAAATCATAATAAAAAAGCAATGGGGGTGAAAAAATGACTAGATCTATGGGAGCGTGGGCTTTTTTAGTAGGAGTAGTGTTGGCAGTAATTTTTGGCATAGCAACTAAAGGAATACTAGGCACAACAGTGGCGTCATTGCTGGTAATTATGGGAATCGTAGTTGGTCTCCTAAATGTAACAGCAAAGGAAAGTCAGCCGTTTATGATGGCAGGTATTGTTCTAGTGCTTGTAAGCAGTTTCGGCGGAGATGTCATAAGCAAGATTAACACTGTTGGTCCGTATGTTGGTGGAATATTAACTGCTATCTTAGTGTTATTTGTTCCAGCCACAATTATAGTAGCTCTGAAATCAGTGTTCGAACTAGCAAAAGACTAGCATTATTTTCTTTTTTCTTTTTTCATAAAGTTTTTATAGAATACTATCAATCTCAATAAGATGAAATACATTGCATACACATTAAAAGGCCTTGAAGGAACAACTTCATGGGAGGTATCTGGAAAAAAAAGTTGTGAGAAACATGTTCTTTTCACAAAAAAGAAAAAATATGTGAAATCAGCACTATTTTCTTATGAATTTGTTGAAAGTATAAGATTCACAGGCCTGGAAGACCTTACAGATAAAATAAAAAAGATAAAGTTAAAGATAATTGGGAAATTTAAGGTAGACTGCATTAAGGAGAATAACAAAAGATTAACATCCCAGGAAATAAAAGTAAGAATAGGGGAAATATTCTACAACAGAGGTTTCAAAGTTGATCTGAAAAATCCTGAAACAATTATATTCCTTGATATAAATAACAATGAATGTTTTATTGGCAGAAACCCTGTTTATTATAAGAGAAATTACAAAGTCAGGTCAGGAAGGGATTCTATAAATCCTGTCATAGGCTATTCTTTGCTGAAAGCAGCAGGCTTTAAAACAAATGAAATATTACTCGATCCTTTCTGCTCAGATGGGGTTATTCTGATAGAGGCAGGCCTGATGAAAGGAAGGAAATTATATGGTTTTTCTGAGGATATTAAAAACGCCCGTATTAATTCCAAGATTGCAAAAGTTAAAATTGAATTTAGCACTAATGAAATTGACTGGTTGGATACCCTTTTTAAGAAAGAATCTGTTGACAAGATTGTTACAAAAACACCCTTTGTCTCAAAAACTAAGACAGAGGAGGTTGTCGGCAGACTGACAAAAGAATTTTTTTATCAGGCTAAATACATATTAAAGAAAAAAGGCCTGATTGTTACATTGTCCCCTAGAACAGAGCTGCTGGAAAGATATTCAAAAGAATTCGGATTCAAGGAAAAGAAAGAAACTGAAATTCATGTGGGGGATATGTTGTACAAGGTATATATCTTTAAAAAAATTTAAGACGTCTTGACCAATAACACAAATAAATGAACTTTTAATTTGTTTGTTTTATTCCAATTCTTTTATAGTAATCTTTTGGGTTATCAAGTTCTTCTAGCTTTACCGGTTCTAAAAATAGTCTTTCAATGCCGCTTTCAGCGCCTAGTTCATCCATAACTGGCTTTACAAAATGGTAATATGCAAGATAATCAAGACTGGAAATTTCTCCACACTGTTCTTCTGTTAAATATTCTGTGCATTCTTCAATTAATAGTTTTGCTATCCCCATATCGGAACTTGCAGCACTCCATCTCCCATATCCATCTGTAAAAAGAAATTTCTGGTCAGTCCCTTTTAGTTCTTTCTCAACAAAAAAGTGAGATATTTCATGTATCACAACTTTTTCCTTTTCTGGTGCAAGTATATAGGTTAATAAGTTATCATTAATGATTACAGAATCTGATCTTGCCATTCCACCGATACAAACTGGCAATTGCAGATAAGCTAATCTCAGTTCTACGTCTAGCTTGCCATATTTATCTTCAAGTTTAGTAACATAAGAAGGAAATCCATTTTTCAATGCTTCAAACTCCCTTTCTTTGGAATAATCAAGCCATTTGTAAAATCCAGATAAACCTAAACCTAGTACTATCATAATGGTTAAGGTTAAATTTCTAACTCTATTTGATATTTTCATGTGCTTGTTACACAATCAGATGTTTATAAATGTTTCTATTAGTAACTACTGGAATGTAGTATTAAAATAAATAAAAAGGTTTAAATATAAGTTATACTAAAGTATAACTCATGGTAAGAATAATTCAACAAAAGATGATTGTGGGTCCAAAAGGCCAGGTTGTAATTCCTAAAATATTTAGGGATATGGAAAAGATAACACCCGGAAGTGAAATTATATTTGAATTGAAAGACGAGGGAATTTTAATAAAAAAAGAACAAGTGGAAGATCCAATAAAAGTAATGGAACAAATAGCAAAATCAGGTAAAAGATTAGGGAAATTTGATTCAGATAAAAATTATGAGGAAATGCTAGAAGACAGATGGAAGAAGAAACATACTACATAGATTCAAACGTGTTTATTTTTGCATATAATGATGATGAAAAACTTGGAGAATTATCCAGACAAATATTAAATTTAATAATCAATAATAAAATCAATGCATTTACTTCTATTTTAACTTTTGATGAACTTTTTTATCAGGTTAAAAGATTAAAAGGTCGTGAAAATGCTTTATTATCTTCAAAATTATTCTTAAATTTAAAAAATCTTAATTTTATTGATGTTAATCTAAATATTCTTGCTAATTCTTATTCAATATTAAAGAATTACAATTTAAATCCGAGAGATGCTATTCATTTATCATGTGCTTTGTTCCGTAATATAAAGAATATAATAACAGATGATGAAGACTTTAATAATATTAAGGATATAAAAAGATTTAAATTAAAGGACTTTTCAAGATTATAACATAAAATTAAACAAAAATGCAACCAGAAGACCAATTAATCCAGCAGAGAACAGAAAAACTAAAGGCCTTAAAGGAGAAAGGAATAAACCCTTATCCATATAAGTTTGATGTTAAGAATAATTCCTCTGAGATTATTCAGAAATTTAAAAAATTAAAGAAAGAGCAGAAGACAAACACAAAGGTGAAGATTGCAGGAAGAATTATTGCTTTCAGGGAAATGGGTAAGATTGCCTTTGGTCATATACAGGACTATTCCGGCAAGATACAGTTTTTGGCGAGAGAAGAAACACTTAAAGAAAAGTACAGTCTGCTGAAAAAATTTGATTTAGGGGATATAATCGGGATAGAAGGAACAGTGTTTGCAACTAAAACAGGAGAGATAACAGTCTGGATAAAAAATTTTCAATTGCTGGCCAAATCATTAAAGCCATTGCCTGAAAAATGGCATGGTTTACAAGATCCTGAAATAAGGTTAAGGAAAAGATACCTTGATTTAATAACAAATCCTGAATTAAAACAGCTGTTCATCAAAAAAAACATATTCTGGCAGTCAATAAGGGAATTTTTGCAAAAACAATGTTTTGTAGAAGTTGAGACACCAATTCTGGAAAGCAGTGCAGGCGGCGCAGATGCTGAACCTTTCATAACACATTACAACACATACAATACAGATGTATACTTAAGAATATCAACAGGAGAGCTATGGCAGAAAAGGCTGATGGTTGCAGGTTTTGAAAAAACATTTGAGATAGGGAGACAATTCAGAAATGAAGGAGCAAGTATGGAGCATTTGCAGGACTATACTCAAATGGAATTCTACTGGGCATATGCAGATTATGAGCAATGTATGGCATTAGTGGAAAAAATGTACAAAGAAGTAACAAAAAAAGTTCTCGGCACTTTAAAATTCACGACACATGGTTTTAATATAGACATGAATAAAAAATGGCCGATGATAGAATATGTAAAAGAGATAAAGAAACAGGTCGGTATAGATATCTTAGAGTCATCAGAAGAGCAGATTCAGGAAAGATTAGATGAACTAAAAATAAAATATGAACAAAATTTAGAAAAAGGGCGCTTAATGGACTTATTATGGAAGCATTGCAGAAAAAATATCTCCGGACCTTGTTTTCTTATAAATCATCCTGTGGAGGTTTCCCCTCTGGCAAAGAGGCACAGAAAAGACCAGAGGCTGACAGAAAGATTTCAGATTATTATTGGAGGCAGTGAGCTAGGAAATGGATATTCAGAATTAAATGATCCAATAGACCAGGAATCAAGGTTTAAAGAACAGGCAAAGATGAGGGAAAAAGGTGATAAAGAGGCCCAGATGCATGACAAAGATTTTGTAGAAGCATTAATGTATGGTATGCCACCGACAGCAGGTTTTGGTCTTTCTGAAAGATTGTTCTCCTATTTAATTGACAAGCCAATAAGGGAATGTGTTTTGTTTCCATTCATGAAACCGGAACCCCGGGCTTAATCTTCCTTATATTTACGCAAAGGTAAACCTTTATGAGTATTTCGCAAACGGTTTAATCCACTCAGTTTTATCTGTCTTATTCTTTCCCTTGTCAGCCCAAAACGAGTGCCTATTTCTTCTAATGTATAGGGTCTATGCTCGTTGATCCCGAAATACAATATCAAAACTTCACATTCTCTTTCAGGAAGGGTTCTTAGGGCATTTACAATATCATTCTTCATATTATTTCGATATAAATCTTCGTCAGGTTTTGCTATAATAGTATCTTCAATAAAGTTATGATACTGA
Source organism: Candidatus Woesearchaeota archaeon (assembly GCA_018303005.1). GTDB lineage: Archaea > Nanobdellota > Nanobdellia > SCGC-AAA011-G17 > GW2011-AR20 > JAGVYY01. The sequence continues at coordinate 3,830 of JAGVYY010000001.1, read as the reverse complement.
TTGCTTTTGTTATCATTGCCAATAGTATCTTCCAGATGCATCATTTTAAATTTTGAGATAAAAAATGAATCCAATTCATTCTGATTAATATTGGATTCTTCACTTATCTCGAGTAATGTCGGTTCTCTACCAAGGTTTTGCTCCAATAAACTAATAGTACAATCAACAGCTCTTTTTTGCTTTAAAAAATCTCTGGGTAATTTCTGATATGGTGCAGATATTAATGCCTGTAATATGCCTTGTCTGATCCACCAGACAGCATAGCTGATAAATTTAAATCCTCTTGTTTCATCAAATCTTTTTGCAGCCTTTATCAGTCTAAGGTTCCCTTCATTTATCAAATCATCCAGTGGAAGGCCATAATTTTGATAGTTCTTGGCAATGTACACAACAAACTTTAAGTTTGATTTGACAAGTTTGTCCAGCGAATCTTGGTCTCCTCCTCTTTTCTTTCTTGCAAGTTCTGATTCTTCTTCACGCATTATCAAAGGTATTTTGGATATCTCTCTAAGATAAACATCAATGGATTCTCTGTTATAAATTTCAGGCTTGTTGCTGTATTTGTGTACCATAGTAAAGATAAAAACATAAAGGTTATTAAATTTTCTTTAAAGACCAAATAACCAGTTTAAGTAAATTTTATGCCACAGGAATTTGCATAGTCATCATCAAAATAGATAATTAAAACAACCAATAGTTTTTTAAATATAATTTATTTAGTTCTAATAAAATGGCAGGACTAAGAAAAGGTATATGTTACAGGTTTTTGGAAAGACCTTATGTTAGGAGGAGCAAGGTCAGAAGCAAGGGCTATATAAAAACAGTACCGCCGAATAAGATAGTAAGGTATTACATGGGAAATTCAAAGAAGGAATTTTCTTACGAGATAAATCTGATATCAAAAGAAGACGCTCAGATAAGGCATAATGCAATAGAATCAGCAAGGCTTGTAATAAACAGAAAATTACATCTCAATACAGGTTCAAAAAATTATTTTCTGAAAATAAGGCTTTATCCACATCACATCATAAGGGAAAATAAGATGATCGGCGGAGCACATGCAGATAGATTGCAATCAGGAATGGCACATTCATTTGGCAAACCTGTCGGATTAGCAGGACAGGTAAGGAAAGGAAAAATAATATTTTCAGCATATGTCGATAAGGAAAACATGCAAAAGGCAAGAGATGCATTATGGTCTGCTGTCTCAAGGATTCCGGTAAAATGCATTATAGAAGTTAATCAGATAAATAAGCCATGATATTTTTTTTAATACTATTTCTTTTTTAAAGGGATAAAAATAAAATCACCTAAGTTTTCTTTATTAATGTTCTTTCCTTCTTTCACAATTTTGACCATTGTTTGATTATACTGGTTCCCTATAGGTCCAAGGAATATTCCTTTATTCTTAAGCTGCTTTATTATTTCTTCAGGGATATCATCGCTTGCAGCATGCAGGATTATCCTGTCATAGGGAGCATATTTTTTAAAGCCTTTAGAACCATCTGTATGGAATACCTTGGCATTTCTTATCTTTAATTTTTTTAGGTTGTCTCTGGCAAAGTCAACCAATTCTTTGACAACCTCTACACTATAAACATGTCCTTTATTTCCAGCAAGCACAGATAACAAAGCAGTGCTCCAGCCACTGCCTGTTCCAATTTCAAGTATCTTGTTTCCTTCTTTAATATCTAATGATTCTAACATTATCACAACAGTTGTAGGCTGCGAGATGGTAGCGCCAAAGCCAATATTCAGGGGATAATCTCCATATGTCCTGTGCAAATCTTCTTTAAGAATGAAATTTTCTCTTGGAATTTCTCTAAAAGCTTTTATGATTTTTTCATCTTTTATAACATTCTCTTCCTTCCAGTAATTAATCAGGGCATCTTTTCTCTCTTTCATACATATGCAATGATTTGCAAGTATTTATCTCTTTTGTTTTATTAGAAACATTTATATTAATTTAAAATACACGAGATGCAATGTTAATCAAATGGTTCAGGGATATTGAAAAAGAGGATTTTAAGTTCTTGGGAGAAAAAGCTGTTAACATGGTCAGATTACAGAGAGAAGGCTTGCCGATCCCACATGGCTTCATTTTGTCAGAAAAATTTTATGACTTGTTTCTGGAATCAGCAGGAATCAAGAGGAAAATACTCGACTTCATTTCATTGAATATAAACGATGATGAACTGGCGCAGGAAAAAGCTTCAGAGATTCAGGAGGCAATCCTTGATGCTGAGATGTCTTATATGCTGAGAGAAGCAATTCTCGAGAATTATAACAACATGAATGTTAATTTAGACATATACAAAGTAGCCAATAGATCAACGATAAATATGATAAAAGCAGGCAGGGACCTGTCTTATGTTGCAGTAAGGGTTTCATTAACAGATAACAAGACATTCAAAAATCCTCCAGCCTTCTTGAATGTAAAAGGCAGTAACAACATAATAACAGCAATACAAAGGTCTTATGCATCTGTCTTTACCAGGAATTTCATAACAGACATAGAAAACCTGAGAACTATAAAGCCAACATTGATTATACAAAAAATGGTTGATTCCAAAATATCAGGAATAATAACAACAGATGATTCATCAGTAATGATAAAGGCAGCTCTTGGTTTATCAGAAGCAATTTATTCAAATATGACAACGCTGGATTATTATGCAATTGATAAAAATACGCTCCAGATAAAAGACAAGTCTGTAAACAAACAAGAAATTATCCTGGTAAAAGATGAATACACAGGAAAGACAATAAAGAAAACACTAACAGGTTCAATGTCATATACACAGAAAATATCAGATTATGACATGATAAATCTGGCAAAAATAAGCACTAACATAGAGTCGGTATTAAATTCCAGGGTAGAACTGGAATTTGCAATAGAAAACTCAAGAATATATTTAATCAGCTCGAGGTCTATCAAAGGAATGAATGATTTTAATGATTTTAACATAAATGAAAAGGAAACAGAGAGGGAAATGCAGCCAGATATTGTTAAAAATGAAATGCCTGTTATTGCTCCAGAATATGTTCCTGACACAAAAGATGTCAATGATTATTACTCTGGTTTTCAAGGATTAAAGGAAGAGGACCAACACTTAATTGATAAGGATAAAATTAACAGAAATGATATTGATACAAAACACCTCCCTATAAGAATCTCGACAGGCACAGATGAATTCTCATGGACAATAAAGCATGAACTTGACTGGAATGTCGTGGAGTCAATGTTAAAAACCTTAAAAGAGAAGTGGAAACAAGACAAATTATGACTACTCTAAAGTAAGGAAAATAGAAAGCTTTATAAATAAGCAAATCTTGTATATAATTAAAGAATTAACAGTTAATGATTAGTAAATTAACAAATAAAAAACAAGGAGGTCAAAACAAAAATGACAACAACAAGCGGAACAGGAATACCAGCACTTACATCAGCAGGAACTTCAGGAACTCCAACACCAGGAACTCCAACAGCAGGAACTCCAAAATATGATAAATTAAAGGCATTTTATCAAAGTATGGGTGAGGCTGTTAGATTAGGTTTAGGACCTAAACCAACAACCGGTGCTGATAATGCAGAATTATTTAGTAATGGGTATAAAAAAGCAGCAAAAGAATTCCTAGAAGGAACAGGAATAGATGATTTAGCTCTAGGTAGTTTATTGTCTTACGCAATAAATCCTATCACCGAGATGATTGCAAACTATGCAGTAGACCCTATGGGTGTTCTTCAAAGTGAGCAATTCCCAAAATTAATACAGAACCTGCAAAGACCAGTTCAAGACACAGAATATGCAAAAATAGTAGCAAAAGAG
>JAGVYY010000002.1 GCA_018303005.1 Candidatus Woesearchaeota archaeon | reverse complement strand
GTATAATTAGTGCATTATATAACCTAATCTACCTAATGGATATTGTAGAAAACATAATCCGTCTAATAATAGATCTGGTTATCGGTGGTTATTTGATGTTCAATAAAAAAGCAAAGGAATTTTTCTCCTAGTCTGGCATCTTAGTAAACAATATATCTTAAGATAGCTGCAATTCCACCCATTTCTTTAAATTGCTTTCCTTCATTACTCTCATTACTGATAATTTCAATTTTGCTCCCATATGCTTCAGCTTTTTTTTCCAATTCTTCTATAACAGCATCATCTAAATCTTCACTTAGTAATAATATATCAACAGCACCATATTCAATAACCTGCAGTACTTTCTCTTTTCCTAATCTGATTTTTTCAGGCTCCTTTCCAAATATAGTAAAAAAGTCAGTCATAATCTTTTTTTCTTTTACAATAGCCTCCTGTTCAAGTAAATCTTTACTCTTGTCAACTAATTCGTTTAAACCAAATTCTCCTGTATAACTTAAGTCCTTTGTTCCAAGAACTTTTTTCTTCAATTCATTATTCAGATATGCACCATCTAGAAAGATTTCTTTTGTTGGTCCTGGTCCACCAATTATAATGCCGCTCAAATTTTTCATTTCCAAAAAAGTTTTGTTCGAAATCTCTGCAATTCTCTTATAGAACTCGTGAGCAGCCTCTTCCCTAAGTCTTGCAAAACGTGTACTTGATTGACCACCTGCTTTTTGTTTTCCAGGAACACCGGAAGTCATATGTGCCAAAACAGTAATATTAGTCCCTTTTAATAATCCAATTGTTCCCTCTCTATTATCAATAACAATTAATCCATAAGAATGTTTTGCTTCCATCTGGTTTCTCAAAATGTCCAACATAAAAGTCTGGTCACATCTATACAATCTTGTCTGCACAGGATCAGGAGGTTCAATAGAGAAAACCTGAATATTCTCAACATTCTCCTTATCAGAAATATTTCCGGAAAAAACAGCCAATCCGTTTTTCGGCGTTACCTTAAATAGTTTCAGATGCCTAATCATCTTTTCTAAAGAATCTATAACTCTTTTCCTGTTAATTTTGTCTTTGATATTCTCAGCAGTTCCTTGTTCTTGCTGCAAATGCTGTATTATCTTTATTATATCATAACCTGCAGGAACATAAACACTAACGAGCTCAGTATGTCTGCCCCGGATATTCTCCAAGTCTCTGATAAATTTCTTTAATCTTCTTTCCTCTAATTTTTCCATTGTTTAATTTACTCTATTCTATAACTTTTAAAATTATCCCATAGAACATTTTAGGTTATAATTCTTTTTTCATTTGATCTAACATTAACAATTCTACTTTAGAAGAAACCTTCATACCTCTTTCTCTACAATATTTCAAAAATTTTTGATATACATCTTTTTCAACTGTTAAACTTATTTTCTGTTTCATATTGATTAGTATATATAAAGATAGAATTGTATATAACTATTTCTAATCACTTCAGAATAGTAAAAATAGAAAGATTTATAAACTCCAAGAAACTTAATAAAATATTAAATTTGGAGAAAGAATAATGAAATATAAAATATTATCAGATTTAATTCCTAGCTGGAAAACAGCTTTAACATTAGGAAGTCTTGTTGGAATTTTACAATCTGGATGTGAAAATGAACCTCAATTTGAAAGAATAGAAGGAGAATTCAGAGGATATTATGCTGTATATATAGTAGATATAAGAGGGAGAATTATTAAGATACATGATAAAAATCCAGAAGAACAACGAGCAAATGATATACCAATTGAAGTCTATGCCATCGATGAAAACAATGATGGTAAATTTGATGAAATCATACGTCATACCCCAAGAGGGCATCCTTTAGAAGCTTATGCAAATTTAGATTCATTAGAAGCAGCAGAGAAAGAATTAAGAGAGAAAGGTAAGAAAATATATTGGTACAAGTAAGAAAAAAATTAAAATGAAACATTATAAATCAAACTTTTGGAAAGCATTAGGCTTATCGTTTGCGTTAGGATCAACAGTATTTGGTTGTCGAAATCATCAGGAAATGGCTTCAAGTATAATATATTCCTATAGTAAACAGATTAGAGTAACAGAGGGTGTCTTGGATTCTATTGGAGCTTTAGGTTATTTAACAGAGCAACAAAAGGAAGGATGGATAGGCCATGAAGCTTTGCTTCAAGTAGCTGTGACAGAAAATCCTTATTACTATTCTTCTAATCCTTATTGTGTGAGTGTTGATTTTATAACATTCCGTTCCAAAAAAGAGGATCCCCAAAGATGGTTAGAGGTTTCTGATGGTATCAGGGGCAGTTCCATAGACAGAAAGATTGATGATGCATTTGTATCAATAAGTTCACAGGGATCTAGTACATTACAAAAAACTCCAGAACTTCGTGATCATACTCAAAAGCTTCTAGATTATGGTTTAGGATCTGTAACAAAGGACGGATACATTTTGGTTAATCCAGTTACAAAAAAATTATTTTATTAATAAAAAATGAGTCTATATTCAAAACCGGCAAGGAGAGAAATTTTAAAAGACATGATAATAGGTGGTTCAGTTGTAATCGGCAGTTTATATTTACCATCATTGTTATATGCTTTCGACAGAAAACGAAAACTTTATGGATATACCAAGAGATTAAAGTTTACAGATGACATTCTTAAAAGAACCGGACTAAAAGATGTATTAACAGAAGATCAAATCAGTTATTTTATGAACAGATCAGGAACATTAAATATTGAGGCAGATCGTGATTGGGATTTACCTGCTGGAAATTCTAGAAAAATGTTAATTGCTGTTACAGCAAGTCTTGTTGAAGGAAGTAATATAATTAATTCTAATATTTACGCAACTGCAAGTGACGGAGGAGCCAATGGTGTTCTAGACAAAGAAGGAGATTATGCTTTTTTAGCAGTATACGATAAATATGGCAGAAATGGTAAAGAAACTGAATTTCCTAAATCTAAATCATTTCCAGATGAAGGTAATTGGCAACCAAATACACAACTTAACGAAAAATTAAAACCAATGTGTACAAAACTATTTGCATTTGGTCTTGAGAATCTAATAGAGAATGGGATAACATTACTAAATCCGTATACAGATAAACCTGTTTACTGAAGTATATTTTTTTACCAAAACAAAATATTCTTAAAAATAAATTCCATAGAGATTAATGCTGCAACATTAACATTTGACTTGACATTCTAACATAACACATTCAGAATTTAAGAATTGTCTAGGATACTAATAAGAAACAATAAACAGATGTATATCATCTAACTCTAAAATATTACTTATACTTTTGATGAGCAATATAATCTGAAATAATCTTCAAGTTAGCCCTTATAGACTGGATTTCTTGTTCAAGGTGTGCCTTGCTTACAAAAAAAGCTGTTGTATCATTCATCATGCCTTTATTTAACTCTCTCTGTATAACAACAGCTGCTTCTTTTATTACACCCAGATTACCTCTTACTGATTCTATATCTTCATGTTGTAACATCGTTTCTACATATCTTTCCAGACTCTCAGCTTTTTCTCTGGGGCTTTTACAAATATCTAAAAATACAAATGATCCATGATTTTTAGTTAACTTACCCCCTAAATTATGATGCTCTCTATATAAGTCCTCAACTCTTTTAGCAAAATTTTCAATAACTTGAGTAAGCACATCAATATCAGTTAGTTCTTTTCTAGTTATTTTACCATAAGCCATGTGATAATTATAATTAATGCCTACTTAAATAGTTTATTATAGTACATTACAATTGTGTTGTCCTGAATTAAAATAATCTCTTTAATCTTTAAATTCAACACCAAATCTGTTTACAAATTTAATCTCAACCGCATTTGTAACAGCTCTTAAATCATATAAAGTATTAATATCAAAATAATCTTCATATTTCTTTTCTAAACTTAAAATAATCTCTTCCTTAATTGATTTATGATTCTTAGCTTTTTCCATCCTTACATTCTTTAAAATATCTATAAACTTATCTCCCTTCTCTTCGACATCTTTGTTCATCAAATTCTTATCATATTCTGGCCAATAGCTTAAATGAATACTTTTAGATTTTTCTTTTTCTATATAATAATTACAGTATATCTCTTCAGTTATATAAGGCATTATTGGAGCAAATATTTTTAATATAGTTAAAAATCCATTATACAGTGTATACTGGGCGCTTCTTTTGGATTCCAAACCTCTTTTATCCTCGTTATAAATTCTGTCTTTTATAATCTCAATGTAAAAATCGCAGAACACGTTCCAGAAAAAGTTGTCTATTGCGCTCTTGGATTTATTGTATTCATAATTATCAAAGCTTTCAGTGCATTCCTTTATCAGTTTGTTTAATTTTATCCCCAGCCATTGGTCTATTAATTCCAGATGTTTGGGTTTTTCTGGATCATAATTTTCCAGATGCATATAAGAAAACTTAAAAGTATTCCACATTTTTGTTAAGGTTTTTTGTCCTGTAACAACGTCCTTTTCATGAAAATCCACATCATTCCCATATTTTGAGCTTGCCGCCCAGAATCGTAATGCATCAGCCGAATATTTATCAATTATTGATTGCGGTTCTATTATATTGCCCTTGCTCTTGCTCATCTTTTCGCCTTTTAGAAATACAAAGCCGCTGATCATTACATCTTTCCATGGGTTCTTGTTATAATGCAGCTGACTTTTTACTAAAGTATGAAACAGCCAGAAGTTTATGATATCCCCTGCCTGTGGTCTTAAGCTCATTGGAAATATTTTTTCATATAGCTCCTTATCATCCTTAAAAAATTCTCTTATTATAACAGGCGTCAAAGAAGAAGTTGCCCATGTATCAAGCACATCTGTTTCAGCAATAAAATCTTTACATCCGCATTTATCGCATTTTTTTATTCTTGGTTTGTTCTGTGTCGGATCAACCGGCAAGTCTTTTTCATCAGCTAGCACAACATTATCACATTTCTTGCAGTACCAGACTGGAAAAGGAATACCATAATGCCTTTGTCTTGAAATGCACCAGTCCCATTGTAGTCCATTAATCCAGTTTTCTAATCTTACACGCATATGCTCAGGATACCAATTAAGTTCCTTGCCATTCTTTAAGAATTGTTCTCTTAAGTCAAGATATCTAACAAACCACTGTTTGCTTTCCAGAATTTCAATCTCATTCCCGCATCTTTCATGAACATTTACATTATGTCTGATGGTTCTTTCTTGAACAATAAAATTTTCTTTTTTCAAGTTTTCAATTATCTTTTGTCTGGCCTCTTTTACCTTAAGTCCCGTATATTTTCCAGTAATATTTGTCATTCTGCCATCTCTGTCAATAGCCTCTTTTAAAGGCAGATTATAAGCTAAATACCATTCAGCATCAGTAGAATCTCCGAAAGTACAACACATAACAACGCCTGTCCCTTTCTCTATATCAACTCTCTTATCTTCTATAATATTAACTTTAAAATTAAATAAAGGAACAATAACATTTTTTCCAGCAATATTCTTATATCGCTTATCATCAGGGTTAACAAAAACAGCAACACATGCACTCAAAAGTTCAGGTCTTGTTGTGCTCACGATAAGATTACTCCCATTCTCCAGTTTAAATTTTAAATCAATAAACTTGGACTCTAATTCTTCATCTTTCATCTCAACCTGAGCAATAGCAGTTCTGCATTCAGGACAATGGAAAGCAGGTGCTTTTTTTCTGTATTGTCTTCCCATTTTGTACAGTTCAATAAAAGATTTCTGGCTTATTTTCTGGCAATGTTCATTTATTGTAGTATAAAAAATATCAAAATCACAGCTCATTCCGATTCTTTTCCAATCATTTACAAAACCGGGTCTTATTTCATCTAAAGTTTTAAGAACTAATTTAACAAAATCCTTTCGTCTCATTTTGCTTGATTTAACATTCTCTAGTTTCTCAATTAATCTCTCAGTAGCTAAACCATTGTCATCAGTACCAAAAGGAAATAAAACATTAAAACCATTCATTCTTTTATAACGAACAATAAAATCTTCCTGAGAATAGGAAAAAGCATGCCCCATATGCATCTTCCCGGAAACAGTAGGTGGTGGTGTATCTACAGAATAAATAGGATTGGTGTTCTTTCTGTTGAAATTGAATATTTTATCTTTCTCCCAGTAATCCCTTATTCTCTTCTCCACATCATTACTATTATACTCTTTAACAATCATATCTTACAAAATAATATCTATGTTTAAAAGCCTTATCATAATTTGTTTCTATCACTGCAATATAAAGCTTTAATAAACTTTTTATCATTGTTTTGTTATGTTAGAAGTTAAAGAAAGTCCATTGGGAAGAAACAAAGTAGTAATAATAAAAAGTTATATCAATAATGATTTATTTGAGTCAGAGCTAAAAAATTGTGAATTTTATAGAAAAGTAAATAAAAAATATAGCAAGTCAGATCCTTATCTGCACTTCAGAGATTTTATAGATGAACCAACTCAGGACAACAAATTGGGTTTCTATGATGATAGCCTTTATTCTTTAACAGAATTAAATGAAACAGGCGTAGTAAGATTAGCAATGCTAGAAAAAGCAATTAAACAAATAGCACGATTTATTGTAGAAGGCCAAGAAGGTATAGAAAAAGGCTTGGTAAAACCTAAATCAAGCATAAAAGAATATTTTGATGTTCCTTCAGTATATAATCTGGTTTACAATGACATAGAGAAAAGAATTCTTGTTCCAATAATAGAATATGATAGGGAAGGAAAAGATATCCCTAAAGAAACAAAAAATGCCATAGTTGATTTTTTTACATCATTACGCTTAAAACAGATTAAGATAATCCAGGAATATATAAAGACCTACAAAGAAGGTCTGGTTTATCTCCTGGACTCGCATCCAAATAACATAAGAACGTCAGATAGAGACTCAAATGATGTAATTATCACAGATTTTGATATGAGTTTCCAGGGCTTTGAAGCTGAGTCTTTCATTAGATTATTACAACCCGGTTTTAGATGGAATTTAGCTCCAAAAGATCTTACTCTAAAAAGTGAAAGCATCCGGACAATTAACGCACTTGATTACGCACATCTTCAATCACTTCGCTCTAGGGCTGTTATCAGGGAAGAAAACGATCTCGTATCAAAAATAGACAAGTTCCTAGAAGAAAAAAAGTTATTTGAACCATTGGGAAAAGAAATAGAGTTTTACGAATTTATTGCAAAGGAAAGAAGATTTTTCTACAATCTGATATCACAGTTCGAACTGATAAGGCACCATATCAATGAATATAGCAAAGAAACAAAAAAGATATTAGAACTAAAAAAAGAAAATCATGAAAGTATACCACATCATATTGGAAGATTATGCAAAACCAGAGAAAATCATTTGGAAATGGTGAAAATATGGATAACATCCTTGGCAATTCAAAATATAGAAGATGATATAATAAAAGAAATTAAAGAGAACGGTTTTTTTGTTTTAGAAATACTACCACATGTGCTAAAGCAAAAAACATACGATCAAAATATAGGGCAAAGGTTATATAAAAGGTTCATTGAAAACTTTTAAAGTTTATATTCACAGATTCATAAATAATATCAGTAATATTCAGGATAACATTTCTAAGATAGGATAGAGCTATAACATCTGAATGATTTCGCTTTCTTAAAAGAAGATATTTATCTAAAAGTTCTTCAGCCATACAAAAATTTTTCGCGCATTTGTCTAGATCAAAATTATAAAAAAGATCATAAACCTGATTATAATACAAATTCACTTGGTCATAAAACAGAAGTGCATCTTTAGATAACGAATCTTTCGAATCTATAATGTGATATACAAGAAATTTATATTCATCTGCAGTTTTTTCCAGTGCATTCACGGCGCTATAAAGAAAAGGAGTTTTATCTTTTAGGTTTTTATTCTTTAATATCATGCGTAAAGAAAAATTAGTCAATCTGTTTATTGTAATCTCAAGGTCAGGTATAGATTTTAATCCTCTATAATCATTTGTCTTCAAATAAACTCCAGTGGAATCGATAACATTTTTTGTAACCAAAAATAGTCTACGTAAAGTATTGGTAAATTCATCTTCCAGCTCAGTGGTAATGATTTTTATAACACAATAAGATTTCCCTTGTTCAATAATTTCATATCCAATTGAATCCTTAAGAACCTTCTCAATTAAACGTAAATCAGAGATATTTTTATACCTTAAAGTGATATGGTCATATCCGGAGGTATACAAACAAATAATCAGTCGTAATATGAATCTGCCATATCCGTTTACATCCAATGTTACTGCGTTTATTTTTTTGTCTTTTGAAAGTCTAATTATAATATTACCTTCAGATAATTCTAGAAAAACCTCATCACCTTTTTTTATTCCAAACTCTCTAACCCATTGAACAGGTAAAGAAACAACTAAAGTTGAACTGGCCAGCTGAATAATATTTCTTTTCATATATTTAATAGGAAAAGTAACTGGTATATAAATTTTTATACAACTATATAAATATAAGCAGATATATAATTTATAAGGATAAAGTATATATTTAAAAATTTCTAATAAAATATAATGAAAAAGATCAGCAGAACTTTCTTTATATTATTAGTAATCGCTATACTGCTCTCTCTTACCGTATTCACAATAAAAAATAAAGAAAATCTTTTCTCAGATGATAATAAAGTTCAATCTGCTGTAGTTTTAGAAACAAACAAAGAAATGGATAAAAAAGATGAGATTAACGCAAAAGATATAAGGATAAAAGCGATTTTCTCTCTAAAAGATTCAGAAATACCTCTAAAAGATTCAGATTTAGAAATACAATCAAAGAGCATATATATTAATGATAATAATCTAAAAGTTCAAATATCATCACAAGATAAGGTAAAAATAAAAGGTTTTACTGGAAAAGCGATTTTAAAAGAGATAATAGAACTAAAAGGCAGTTTTTTTGAATATTCTACAGAAAAAATAAAAATAAAACAAAACTTACCAATAGGATTAACTGTAGATTATGTGAAATTTTCAGCAGAAAACATTACAATACCTAAACTAGAAGGAGAGCAAAAAGGTATAATTGAGCTAGAAAGAGCAATAATAAAACTAGACCATGAAAATATATCTATGGGCACATTTATAGGATCATTATTAATTGAAAATGGTGAATTAATATTAGATGGAAAAGTAAAAAATTTATTAATTAAACGAAAAGATTATAGACTTAATATAAACTAAACATCTTCAAAGGTATACCGATTCTTTGCCTTTACGCTTAATCTTTTTTTGGTTAATTCAACTGTTTTTTCCAGATATTCATCATAATCTTCCTTTACAGTTTCTCTAACCGTTTTAAACAATTTTCGGGTATGTCTAATCCTAATGTTTCCCAGGTAATTTCTGCCAATGGCATATTTCCTTAATGATAAAACCTTTGTGAAGAGGTTTCTTATACTATAAATCTTGCGGTTGTTTATAACATTGAATCCATCTTCAATGATTACTCTTATTTTCTTTCTGTCCATATATAGATAATCAGATAAATATACTGTAAAACCATCTTTATCAAAATTTTTTAAAGCAGATGAAAGATAACCATAGATCTCAGGGTGCCTTTTTGCTATCTCCATATCCATTGTCGCCTCAATCAAAGCATGTAAAACAATGTCATCAACATTCTTGAACTTCTCTTTCAATATACTGACCTTTTTAAAGACAAAGTTAGGATGCATGTAACCATCAATAATAAAATGATTCTTAACTCCGTCATAAAAGACTCTATTTCCTGTAAACTTGTAATAAGCCTCAGCAAATCCTATCATCTTTGCATGCGTTTCTTTATCTATTAAATGGCCTATATCAGGGAATACATTTCCAAGTATAAACTGTGGATTTTTGCTTAATCTCGATGCTAGATACACATGACCTAAAACATATGGCATTTTAGATTAATTTAGAGACCAGTATTTAAATCTTATTTATCAGAATGTTATATCTTTCAAGAAATAAACGCTCACTATCTTTTGGATTTAAAGGTATAATTCTACTCTCTAGCAAAAGATAAATATATTCATTATATTCTTGCCACTCCTCAGGGGGCTCTGCCATCAGATCCCTCATCTCAGTGTACAGTACAATTTTATCAGCAGTCTTTATTTTGTGATTATAAGAATATACCAATCCAAAATGTTCAAAAATTGCAATTTCTATTTTCTTTTCTATTTCCTTAATTCCTTTCATATATTTTTTCAAAGGAAGAACGATATCCCCAATATATGCCTCAGCACTATCATGTAAAAGACCATGTAATTGATATTTTTCTTCAATATTTTGAGAAACCAAAACAGAATGTTGTGCAACAGAATAAAAATCATTACAATGTCCCCCAAACCTACATATCATAGATAAAGCATGTGCAATATCATCAATACAAACATCCTCAGACCTTGGATCCAAGGGCCAAAACTTCTTTCCATTATAAATCTGGGTCCAGTCACCAGTTCTTTCTTGATTTTGCATATTAAAAATTAACCTAAAAAACCTTTATTAAATCTTTTATTGTTAAAAGTATATTTTAATGGTGGGAAGAGAGGGATTTGAACCCTCGACACCATGGTCTTCAGCCATGTGCTCTCCCAGGCTGAGCTACCTATATGGTCTTAAAAGCTTAAGCTTTCAAAATTCCCATAAAACTCAGCTTAGATAAAGGCTAAACTGTATTATTTAAAACCATTTCGTTTCTAAGTGCCTACAAAAGAAAACTTTATTAATAATAAATTATTATGCTTCTTATGATCAAAAGAGAGGTTAAAAGAATAAGACCTAATATAAGCTCTATAAAGAACGATAAAAGAGGGGCTAAAGTAAGAAAAAAAGCAGAGGATAGTAATTCTATAACTCAACCAGAAAATGAAAGCATACAGGAAAAAGACATATCTTCAAGTATAAATCCTACATTAAACTATGATAAAAAACAAGAACAAGGTAACTCTCTAACAAAGAAATTATTGCTTATAATAGCAATATTAGCTGCTTTCATAGCATTAATATCATTAAACAATTATAGTGGAGATGTAACTGTCAGCACAGAAAAATTTCTTTTTACTAAGACAGGAACAATAAACATACCATATACAGTTCTAGACATAAAAAAGGGCGTAAATTCAGCCTTATCAGTAGATTACACAAGCGACATTATATCAAATGTTTTCATTGAAACAACAGATTGTGAAGCCTGGAAAAATGGAAAAGACAATAACAGATATGTATTGTATGCAATATCAAATGTTAAAAATGCTGGCTTCAAGATCGGCGATATGCAGCAGAAATCAAAACAACAGATTGAATTGTATAAAATAGATAATCTATGCATGGTTCTTATAAATAAAGAACAGCAAAAGCAAGGCCAGTACACCATAACGGCAAAAGAAACAGATAGGAACATTTATAATATAATAGAATAATTTAAATAAGCCGAGCATTATAATAAAAAATGGTAAATAAAAAAGGTGCATTAGAGCTTTCTATTAATACAATAATAATCATTGTTATAGGTGTAACCTTGCTTACACTTGGTTTATTATTTGTAAGAGGCATATTCGGTAAAATGGATAAGATATCTGAAAACACATTCAACAACGCGAATGACCTGCTTGGTGGACTAGAAAATGTTAAATCCTTACTAACTGTATCACCAACACAAATAGAGATCGAACAAGGAAAAGATGATGTAGCAAAAGTTATAATAGCGAATTTTAACACAGATGGAACTGATCTAAATGTGGGTATCAAAGTAACACCGAGGTCATCTGATAAAAACCTGAAGTGTTATGTAATCGGCGAAACAAATGCAGAACCTTCACAGGAATTAGGACCATTCAAGATATCATCAGGGAACCAAAAGAATATAGCATTGATTGTGCAAGATCTAAATGGAGCTATAAGGAACACAGCATGTACTGTAAGTATAACTGGAGCTCCTGAAGGCGAGGATAATTCTGAAACTGTAGTAATAAATGTAAAAGCAAAAGAAAAGGCATTTGGATAGAAAGGTAATTAAGCACATTTTTTCTCTAGGATTTTATGAAAATTGCAGTTTTCTCCTGTTTTCATGGGAGATTTCCGGAAAAAATAAAATCATTTCTGAAAGAAAATAAGATAGACATAGTATTTTGTTGTGGTGATTTATGCAATGTAGATTCAATAAGAGATATTATATTCAATAACTGGAAAGCTCAATAAACAGCATGCAGTCAATTCTAGATGAACTAGCATTGTTAGATACACCTATTTTTCTTGTTAAGGGTAATAAT
The DNA here is from genome assembly GCA_018303005.1 of Candidatus Woesearchaeota archaeon. Lineage (GTDB taxonomy): Archaea > Nanobdellota > Nanobdellia > SCGC-AAA011-G17 > GW2011-AR20 > JAGVYY01. The sequence continues at coordinate 16,730 of JAGVYY010000002.1, read as the reverse complement.
GACTATACAAAGCAGGATATAAAAAAATTAAAATTAGAAGTAAAGTCTTTAGAAGAAAGAATAAAGCAGAATAAAAAATTTAAATATCTTAAAAATAAAATATTAAAACTCAAAAATTTCCAGCTTCTTGGCATAGATCAGCCAAAATATTTCTCAAATCAGGATAATGAAATAAAGAATATAGGTGCAAAGAGCAGATTTTCAAAAAAAGTTGAAGGTTTGTTTTCAAAAATAAAGAATTCAAATAAAACAATTGTTCTTATGCACTATGTTCCTTACAGTATTTTTGATATTCCAGAATTTGGTCCGAGAAAGGGTGAACACATTGGTGATAGATCAGTCTTATATTTATTGCAAAAACATCAGCCATTAATCCACATTTGCGGCCATATGCACGAATATCAAGGTCTAAAATATATTAACAAAACAATTATAATCAATCCTGGAGCAGCTCAGTTTGGTAGATTTGCCATTTTAGAATTAGATGATAAAGGTTTTAAAGATGTAAAATTTTATTAATAACATGCAATTAGCACTGTATAATACATTAACAAGGAAAAAAGAGATATTTAAGCCGATTAAAGATAATCATGTGGGTTTATATACATGCGGGCCAAACAACTTTCTTAATAAAAATTAAGAATTGGGCATGCCGTCTACCATTATGCTCACATCGGTAATCTAAGGTGTTACATATTTGAGGATATCTTAAAAAGAACTCTTCTTTGCAACAATTATAAAGTAAAACATGTCATGAACATAACTGATGTAGGACATTTAACTTCTGACTCTGACACAGGAGAAGATAAAATGGAAAAAGGAGCCAGAAGAGAAAACAAGACAGTATGGGAAGTGGCAGATTTTTACACAAAAGCATTCTTTGAAGATATAAAAAGATTAAATATCATAAAAGCAGATATAATCTGTAAAGCAACAGACCATATAAAAGAACAAATTGAACTTATAAAAAAATTAGAAAAGAAAGGGTATACATATAAAATTGAAGATGGTATTTATTTTGACACTTCTAAATTAAAAGATTATGGTAAATTAGCCAAATTAAAAAAGGAAGATTTACTCGCAGGAGCTAGAGTTGAGATAGTAAAGGGGAAAAAACATCCGACAGATTTCGCTTTATGGAAATTCTCTCCAAAAGATAAAAAGCGACAGATGGAATGGTCTTCTCCATTCAATACCGGATTTCCAGGTTGGCATATAGAGTGCTCAGCAATGTCAATGAAACATCTTGGAAATACCTTTGATATCCATTGTGGAGGCATAGACCATATTCAAGTACATCATACAAATGAAATAGCTCAGTCAGAAACAGCAACAGGAAAGAAATTCGTAAATTACTGGCTTCATAATGAATTTATTGTTTTAAAAGATAATATTAAAATGGCCAAATCAGGAGAGAATTTCATAACATTAAGTGAATTAATAAAAAAAGGTTATTCTCCTGAAGATTATAGGTATTTATGTTTGACAACACATTACAGAAAGCCCTTGATGTTCAGTTACGAAGCTTTAGATGGCGCAAAGAATTCAGTAGAAAAATTAAAGTCCTATGTTTTGGAAATCTTAAATACAAAGAATAAAGGTCACAAAGATATTAAAAAATATAAAGAAGAATTTTTAAACGCCATTAATAATGATTTAGGCACATCAGAGGCTCTAGCTGTTTTATGGAATTTAATAAAAGATTCAAATATTGAGAATTCTGTAAAATATGAAACATTACTAGGTTTTGACAAAGTTTTAGGCTTAAACTTAGATAAAATAAAAAAAGAAAAAATACCGGTTGAAATAATAAAACTAGCAGAAGAAAGAGAAAAAGCAAGAAAAAATAAAAATTGGAAAAAAGCTGATCAATTAAGAGAAAAAATAAAAGAAAAAGGTTATATTGTAGAAGATACAGAAAAAGGTTATATTATTAAAAGATTATAATAAATTTAGATAACATTTGTGTCTTTTAAAGTATCATCAATCAATTTTTCCGCTAAGCTTAAATCAATATTCTTATATCCCTTAGATATTCTTAATAATAACTCTGCTTTAACCTTATTTTTTATTCTATTTCTCACATATTCTATATTTTTATTAGGAAAGCGGGTATTTACTGGATTTATTGCTTCGATATTTTTTGGCTATGTTCAGGCTATTTAATGTTAATAAAAATATAAAGGAATTAAAAAACATGCTAAATTATTCAAACCAAAACAAAAACGAAAAGTTTATATAGTTCTTATTTATAACATATGTAATATGATAAAACCGATTGTTCATAAAAAATACCTTAAGTTATATGAAGAAACTGCAAAAAATAAAATAATCGAAGTTTTGTTCAGATACCCTGAAAAAGAGTTTAGCTTAAGTGACTTAGCAAGAGAGGCAAAGGTAGCAAAAGCTAATATAAGCAAAATTTTAGAAGAATTTCAAGAAGCTGAGCTAATTTCTATTGAGAAACTAAGTAAGATATGGAGAATTAAAGCAAATCAAACAAATTGGCTTTATGTTAGAAGCAAGATAGTCTATAACTTAAGTTTTGTATATAAAAGCGGGTTAGTTGAATTTCTTGTAGATTATTTTAAAAATCCCAAAGCAATAGTCTTATTTGGTAGTTTCAGGAAGGGGGAGGATTTGTCTAATTCTGATATTGATATAGCTATAGAATTGTATGATGCTAAAGAATATCATATTATGGGGTTGAGAGAACTTGTTGAATTTGAGCAAATTATAGGAAGAAGGATACAGATACATTTATTTAGCAGGGAAAATATAGATACAGGAATATTCAACAACATTGCGAATGGTATCTTATTATGGGGGTTCTTAGAAGTAAAAAAATGAAAAAGGAAATTATAGACATTTGGGTTAAAACAGGCGCACTTCGAAATAAGCAAAAAGATATTGAGAAAATTAAAGCTATAATAAATTCTGCTGAGATAAACGTGAGAGTTATTAAATCAATTAAATTAAACGAAGATACAGCTACTTTGATATTCCGAGAAATTTATGAATCTATTAGACAGCTAGGCGATGCAAAATGGGGAATTCTTGGTTTTGAACCTGGAAATCATGAAGCTAGCATGGAGGTGCTTAAAGAATTTGATATAAAAGATAAGGTTAAGTTAAATTCATTGGATAGGTTTAAGAAAACAAGACATGATGTAAATTATAGGGGATTTAGAACTTCTATATCCCAAGCAGAAGAAATTTTAGATTTTTGGGATAAATGTGGGGGAGAAATAATTAGAATTTTAAGAAAAGAGCTAGAAAATAAATAAAAATTGGAAAAAAGCTGATCAATTAAGAGAAAAAATGGAGAAAAGAATGAATCTGCATTAAGAATAAAACAACCATTACTTACAAATATTTACATGGTTTCAAACAAGATTTGCTTAATCGTTCTTCTAAATGGTTTAAGACAAAAGGAATACCCTTTTATTCTTTTTTTGGTTTAGGAGATTATAGTTTCGCCCCCTATAAAATAGTGTGGTGCTGTATGAGCTATCAACCAAACTTTTCTGTAGTATCAAAGGTTAATGATGAGAATATTGGAGATAAGGAAGTTATGCCCGATAACACAATCGGTTATTTTTCAGTAGATAACAAAGCAGAAGCACATTATATTTGTGCTATTCTCAATTCTACTACATCAAAAAAATATTTTGAAAGCCGTTCAAGCAAGAGCAAATAGGGTTTATCAATAAATATGGTGGATAGTGTTCCAATTCTAAAATTTGATAAAAATAACCCACATCACAAAAGATTAGCTGAACTATCTGAAAAAGCCCATAATACTAAAGAAAGGGTAGAATTGGATAAAATAGAACAAGAGATTGACAAATTAGCAGAAAATGCACTAATAAAACATTAACTCCCACCCCTTAACACCTTATTCATCTCCCGAATACTTAACACTCTCTCCATGCAATAACTTTTTAAAGCTTATTTTATAGTCTTTTAATATAAAATGGTAACGATATATGATGTAAACACAAATGACCTTATAAAAACCGCAAGTGAAGAGCTAAAAGAAAAGAAACTGGTCAAAGCTCCTGAATGGGCAAAATATGTAAAAACAGGCTCTGGAAAAGAAAGGGCGCCTGATGACACTGACTGGTATTATAAGAGAATAGCAGCCATATTAAGAAAGATCTATATGAAAGGTCCTATTGGAACAAACAAGCTAAGGACATTATTTGGAAACTTAAAGCACAGAGGCATGAAACCTGAAAAATTTTATAGAGCTTCTGGGAAAATAATAAGAAATTCATTGCAGCAGCTAGAAAGCGCTAAATTAATCATAAAAGGATCAAAAGGGGCCCATAAAGGCCGCATAATAACGCCTGAAGGAATTAAATTTCTAGATTCAGTAGCAAAGAAAATAAGGAAAAATGCATAACCCAGACATAGAAAAGATCAAGGAGCAAAAATTGAGGGAGTTGCAAGAAAGGTTCAGTTCGCATCAAGAAGAAGCACAGGATAAAGATCAAGAGTTTAAGAATCAGGCAGCGCAATTAGAAAATTTGATTAAAAAATATTTGTCAAGAGACGCATTGATAAGGTATGGAAACATAAAAGCTGTGAGCCAGGAAAAAGCCATCCAGGTTTTGGGGGTTTTATCCCAGTTGGTTCAGTATAAAAAACCAGAAGAAAAAATAACAGATGACGAATTAAAGTTAATATTAAAAAGAATTCATGAGCAAACGAAAAGGGAAACAAAAATACATTTCTAAAATGGCACGTCATAAACCAGTAGCAAAAAAATTAAGGTTAGCAAAGAAAGCAAAGCAGACTAGATGGGCTCCTTTCTGGACGGTCCAGAAGATTTACGGCAAAACAAGAAGAGTTCATCCCGGAAGACACACAAAAGTAAAAAGACACTGGAGAAGAAATAAAACAAATGCATAATCAAAGATGGTAAAGATAGAACGTTTATACACTATTCCATTAAGGAAAGAATTCAATAAGGTACCGAACTATAGAAAGACAAGGAAAGCTGTAATCGCCATCAGGAATTTCATGAAAAAACACATGAAATGTGAAAATATAAAGATTGGAAGTCATTTAAATCTGGAATTATGGAAGCATGGAAGAAAAAACCCCCCTCCTAGAATAAAGGTTAAAGCTATAAAAGACACAGAAAAGATAAAAGATAAAGAGATCGAGATTGTCAGGGTTGAGCTGCCGAATATTCCTATTGAAAAAATAAAAGCAGACAAGAAACAAAAGCTGGAAGATAAAGTAGAAACAAAATCAAAAGAAGAAGCTCAAAAAGTTGTATTAGAATCAGAAAAGAAAGAAGTTCTAGAGAAAGGCACGACAGAAAAAGAAAGAAAAGTATTGCAGGAATCACAATCAAAGCCGGAAGACATTACAAAGCATAAAAAAACAGCCACAAAGCAAGCTCAGAAGAAATTAAGGGAGCAGAAGATGATTCCTGGAGAAAGGTAAACATGGTCCAAAAACAGACACCGGTGTCTAAAAGAATATATCTAACACAATTGGTATCTGATTCTGATCATAATGTTTTTTTAAGGGAAGATAATAAATCAGTTGTTGACACAAAGCCAATAGGAAAACCTTTAGTAATAGAATTAGACTATGAACTTGGAGTTTGTTTACCTTCGATAGAACATCTTGATATAGAAGATATTTCTGATGATTTAAGACAAAAGGGAGCTAATGCTTATTTGATTGGACAAAGACTTAAGATCAGAGATAATGTAGAAGTATATGCTGTACAGCTATATAAGATAAAAGGCTAATTTTAAATATCTTCTCACTCCATTAATATCATGGCAATACAGAAAGAATCAGCTATAGAAGTACTGAAAAAAGTAAATGATCCGGAATTAAATATAGATGTCTGGACATTAGGTTTGATCTATGATATTAACATTAATGAGAATAATCTGAACATAAAAATGACATTCACAACACCAATGTGCCCATATGGCCCATGGTTGGTTGAAGATATTAAGAAAAAATTATCCGAAATAAAAGGTGTTAATTCTGTAAATATAGAAATAACATTTAATCCACCATGGCAGCCAAGCGAAGAACTAAGGGCAATGCTTGGAGTCTAAACAAATATTATAATTTTATTTTTATTTAAAAATTTATAAATATAATATATAATAAAAAGAGCAACAATTATAATAATAAAAATATCAATTTTGCTAGAATACTGTTTTACTAATTCCCACTTCTCATTTAGGAAAAATCCAATATAAAGTATAAAAGTATTCCATATTCCGGCCCCTAAGATAGTGTATAAAGAAAACTTAATAAGGTTCATTTTTCCAATACCGGCTGGAACAGAGATTAGATGCCTTACAACAGGAATAAATCTCCCTACAAATATTGTTTTCTCACCATAATTTTTAAAAAATTTCTCAGTATAAATCAAATGTCCTTCATTAATAAAGAAATATCTGCCAAATTTATGCACAAATTTTCTTCCGCCAAAATATCCCATATAGTAAGATAAAAGGGATCCTATTAAAGATGCCAATGCGCTCAATGCAATAACCAAATACAAATTTAATCTTCCTTGTGCAACTAAAAAACCTGCAAAGGGCATTATAGCTTCGCTAGGAATAGGAAACACCATGCTTTCTAAAACCATAAAAACAAATATTCCAACATAACCTAATTTGTCAATAACGCTAACAATATACTCAAAAATGAATCCAAATACCATTATCCAAGATTAAAAACATAAGTATAAAAATCTTGATATTAAAGGCATTTCAATGGAATCTTTATTACCTTTTGAAATGGAAAGAAGGCGGTTGTTAATAAAGAAAGAAGCTGAAACAAACTGGAGCTATGGACAAGATCCAAATAAAAGAACTATGGATGAATTAATTAATTATGGCATCATAAATTTGAACAAACCTGAAAATCCGACTTCACATATGGTTTCAGCTTATGTACAGGATATACTAAACATTAAAAAAGCCGGACACAGTGGGACATTAGTGAAACAAAAACTTTAATGAAATCCCGCTGTGACTGGAGTTTTACCAATTGCCTTGGAAAAAGCAACAAGAATAGTCCAGATTTTGTTAAAAGCAGGAAAAGAATATATCTGTTTAATGCATCTGCATAAGGAAATCTCAGAACAAGACATTAGAGAAACAGTTAAAAAATTTACAGGAGAGATAAAGCAGTTGCCTCCAGTAAAATCAGCTGTTAAAAGACAAGAGCGTTTTAGAGAAATTTATTATTTTAATATTCTGGAAATTCAAGACAAAGATGTCCTTTTTAAAATTGGATGTCAAGCAGGAACTTATATCAGGAAAATTGTACATGATTTTGGCCTTTCTTTAAATATTGGAGCAAATATGCAACAGTTAATAAGAACAAAAGCAGGCCCATTTACAGATAAAACATGGACAACATTACATGACCTAAAAGATGCGTACGAACTTTACAAAAATGAAAACATAGAAACGGAAATAAGAAAAATTATTCTACCTGTAGAAACAGCGGTTCAGCATTTACCTAAGATTTATGTCCTAGATTCTACTGTAGACTCATTATGTCATGGAGCTGACTTAAATATCCCTGGAATCTCAAAATTAGACTCCGAAATAAAAGAAAAAGATAGTGTGGCAGTATTAACATTAAAAAATGAATTAATCTGCTTAGGAGAATCACTAACAACATCTCAGGAAATTATAGAAAAAAAGCAGGGTTCAGCAGTAAAAACAAAGAAAGTTTTTATGCCTTCTGGTGTTTATCCAAAATTTAAGAAATAAAATTGATAAATATTAAAAATTATCAGCCTAATTATGCTGGTAAAAAATTCATTTAAACATTTCTAACCAACACTCTTTATAATTCTTAACCTCGTTAAAATTCCCAATAAATTTTACAACATCAACGGCATTAAAATTCTTTTCCATTTTCTCATCATATTCCATTTTAAAATAATCCGGATTTTCATACAAAGCAAAATCCTCTAATTTAACATTAAAAGCATCATTAACCTTGAATTTATTTCCGATTTTAACAAAAAAACTTTTGCTTACCAGGATGTTTATAATATCATAAATCTCGGAAAAATTAACCTGACTCTTGGCAAATATCTCAGAAGCGGTAAATTCCCTCATCTTCAGGGCTTGATTAAAAATATTTTTCTGTTGGCTGCTTAGATTGATATCAAAAAACAATTTCTTCCCATTTCCATGCTCAACATCATAAATAATTTCTCCATTATTAAGATTAATAAGAACATTAGATTCCTTTAAATTAACAGACAGACAAGGGATTAAAACAGTCCTGATATTTTTCTTATCCTCTATAATGCCAATATCTTTTTTACTAATCTTCTGCTTAATAACCAACAATAACTCTCCTTTATCTTCTTTGAATTCCTTTATCTCTTTAACAAAATCTCTTTCATCACTCTCCTTTTCTTTAATGATATTAACAATTGCATTCACACTTTCTCCACCATGCTTGGTTCTTCTAGGTCTTATATTTACAAATAAAGGCAAATCCAGAACACCTGTGACCAAGGCAGTTCCAACCGGCAGATTTTTTATCTCTTTTTCAATTTCAGAATTAATACCGTCTACAGAACCGGATATGCTCTTAATATCATTCTGGTTCGTAACTTTAAGTATTATATTAGTAGAACACTGGCTTAGGACATTTTTCTCAACTCTGGAAACTCTTTGTGTTATAATGCATAATCCAATTCCAAATTTTCTGCCTTCGACAGCAACTTGTCGTATAATGCCTGAGCTCTTAGCTTCTCCAAAATTTCTCTCAGGAACAAAATTCTGGGCTTCTTCTATAACACAAAAAAATGGAGCAACATTGTTCTTCTTCCTTGCTTCAAACAAATCCTTTAATAATTTATAAACAATAACCTCTTGTAATTCTTGGTTAATGCCTTTTAGATTTATTATGCAGCATTTCCCGGGGTTTATCAATTCCTGGAGTGAAGTAGGGGCATCTGAAAAAATGTTTAATTTTTTGATATATTCCAGAATATGAATTAAACTGAATTTAGCAGAATTATCTTCAAGATCTAACTCGAGAATCAATCCGTCAAAATCAATTTTGTTGTTTAGGTTTTTTACAGCCCCATATAACAAGCCAATTTGTGTATTTGACAATTTAGCAGGAAAAAGCTGCATTATATCACTTGTAGAAAGATTATAATTGCTTAACCTTAATGCTTTACAATTTGGGTTTATCTCAATATCTGGGCTGTACTCATTGATCTTATCCCTGTAGCTTTTACTTTTAACATTAAATTTAATCAGTTTTTCCTTATCTTTATCATTTTCAAATTTTAAACTGGAATATTCTCCATGAGGGTCTATGATCAATAAAGGTATGCCATTCTCAATCATGTCCTCAATTAAAACACCAGAAGTATAGCTTTTCCCAGAGCCGGTTTTAGCTAGAATGCTAATCTTATTAGTCAATATCTTGTTCATATCAAGAAAAACATCAATGTCATCATAACCATCTAATTTTCCCAGATAAACTCCATTACCCCTTAATCCAATAATCTCTTTAATGAAATCACTATCTGCTTTTAAAACCTCAATTCCAGGCTCTAAAGGGATTAATAATCTTTTGAATTCATTGTTTTTTCTATAGCCGATAACATTACAGAAAGCAATAGCTTGGTTATTTTCTTTTTCAATTTCAATAATCTGCCCTAAAATATAACTATCAGCACTTAAAACCTGAACATAGTCAAATTTCTTAGCATTGCCTCTAACAAGAAACATAAACTCCTTAGTGCTGGTTTTTCCAATAATATTCCCTAATATCATGTTAAAGCTCAATTAAAAAGATTTATTAAATTTGTTCATGGAAATAATATATAAGACAAAATGACTAATGTAATAAATATAACAAAAGAATCAGGCATTCCGCTGATCGGATTGGCATTCATAGGAATAATTGCCAGAAACAGTAATAACTTAATACAGGTAAGAACAACCACTCTTTGTAATATGAATTGTCAATTCTGTTCGACAGATGCTGGAATTATCTCAAAATTTCATAAAACACAATATATTGTAGACTTAGAATATATGTTAGAATACTTAAGAGAATTAGCAAATTATTTTGATAAAGACTTGAAGATTCATATAGATTCTGTAGGAGAACCAACAGCTTATCCTAAACTAATTAATCTAATAAAAGGAATTAGAAAAATTAAAAATTATAAAGACATATCTATGGTCACAAACGGAACTTTGCTTACTAAAGAAAAAATAAAAGAATTAGAAGAAGCAGGTCTAACAAGAATAAATCTTTCTATTCATAGCTTAAACATATTAAAATCGCAAGAACTATTTGGTTCAACAATATACAACATTAAAAAAATAATAGATACAATAAAAGAAATAAAGAAAACAAAGATAGATATTTACTTAGCTCCTGTTTACATTCCAAATGTAAATGAAAATGATGTAGATGATATAATAGAACTAGCAAAAGAATTAGACTGTAAAATAATAATCCAAAAATACGAACACCATAAGTATGGAAGAAAAATAAAAATAAAGGAACCCACTTATTTCAACTTCTATAATAAATTAAAAGAGCTAGAAAAAAAGCATAACATAAAGTTAAGATACGCCTACTCTGAATTAGAAACAGAAAAAGTTAAATCATTACCAGTAAAATTCAAAAAAAATGAGAAAGTCTCTGTAGAGATTAAAGCTCCGGGTTGGTTCGAAAATCAATCTATAGCAGTCTCAAGAAACCGAGCATTAACAATAATCAATCATAAATATAATAAGAACGAAAATATGAAAGTAAGAATTTTAAGCACAAAAGATAATGTATATTTAACAGAGCCTGTAAAGCAATAACTTATGATGTTAAAAGAAGTTCCGAGCCAAAATTAAAATTATCAATTAAGCGAGGAATTTGGATGAAGAAACCTGCAAGGTTTCGTAATCTCGTAAATTGCTGTTGTCTGAGTTCCGTAAAACAAAAATTGGAAATTTTGAGTCAAGAAAAAGTTACGTTTTGTATTTCTCTAATAATCTATCTATACCGTCCATCTTGCTGTAGAAAGGTATTTCTAAAGTTTTAGCCTGTCCTTCACACTCACCATCGGCAGATAAAATAACAAAATCACCATGTGGCAAATCTTTTATTGCTTTAAAAAGCCTAAAACAATCACCATCAAGGCCATCTGAAATTATTAAATCATAACTTCCTTGCTGTATTAATCCCAAAGCTTCACGATAATTTTCAGCAGTATCAACATTAGGACATATAGCTCTTTGAAAACTTCTCTTTAATGTTTTGCACCATAATGAATCATCATCTACATATAAAAGATTATTTATTGGCATAAACCTAAGATAATAAGAAAACTTATAAATCTTCTGATGAATCAATACTTTTTCTTGATTTCAGACGAACAAGGTTTTAGAAAATTATAGAAATAAACAATAAAATCATTTTTTAATAGTATCTTTCACAGCATCTTCAAATATATCGAGGCCGTTATCAGCCTGTCTTTTATTAATAATCAAAGGGGGGCATATTCTGATAACACTTTTTCCTGCAGGAATTAAAATTAAGCCTTTTTCATTTGCTCTGCACAAGATATTGTTTCTCTCTTTAATACCATATTCTTTAGTATGTTTATTTTTAACAATTTCAACACCTATCATTAATCCGATTCCTCTGACATCGCCGATAATCTCATATTTCTCTTTCATTTCATTTAATCTTTTTAGCATATAATTTCCTATTTTAACAGCATTCTCTCCTAATCTATGTTTTTTTATATAATTTAAAGTTGCAATTCCTCCAGCACAAGCTAATAAATTCCCGCCAAAAGTGTTGCTTTGACTTCCAGGAACCCAATTCATTGTTTTCTTATTAGCTAAGGTAACACCTAAAGGAACTCCACCTCCAATTGCTTTACTTAAACAAACAATATCAGCCTTAACATTAAAATTCTCAATAGCTAAAAATTTTCCAGTTCTATAACAACCAGATTGAACTTCATCATCGCACAATAAAACATTATATTTATCGCAGATTTCCTTTAAACCTTTAACAAAACTTTTAGGAGGAACAATATAGCCACCTTCTCCTGAAATAGGCTCAAAAAATATTCCAGCCAAATCTTTTCTTAAGTCTTTAACATTTTTCTCTAAAACCTTTAAACAATAATTGCTTAGATCATCTTCATCATGAAATTTACTTCTGTAAGGATAAGGATAAGGAACGTGTCTTACCGGCAAGAATGGAGCAAATCTTTCTCTCTGCACAGGTTTAGAATTAGTCATTGATAAACTTCCCATGCTTCTTCCGTGAAAGCAAGGGTTAAAAGCAATTAGCCATTTTTTGTTAGTATGCCATTTAGCCAATTTTAAAGCACATTCAACACTTTCAGTTCCGGAATTCGATAAAAAAGCATTGTTCAGATGTTTAGGAACAAATTTTAACAAATTTTCAACAAACAAAACAGGCAGTTCAGCATAAAAATCTGGAAATGCGCAATGCAATCCATAATTCAATTGTTTCTTAACAGCATTAATTACATCATTATTACAATGCCCAACAGAATTAACAGCAACAGAAGCTGCAAAATCTAAATATTTTCTGTTATCAACATCCCATAGATGCATCCCTTTTCCTCTCTTAAAAACAAAACTATACTCTCTGGAATAACTGGAACTTATTATCTTACTATCTCTTAAGATTATTCTTACACTCTTTTTTCCTGGTTTTCTGCATATATATTTAACCATTACAAAATTAATATTTCTTAATTATATAAATACTTCTAAATTCTTTAAATAAAAATTTAAATAATGTGACATCCTCTCACACCCTAAAGGGTGGAGCTTCCCTCGTTAAATAAATGTAATTCATAGATTTGGTGTGATGTTCCTCGAGATACTTCTTTGCATTCTCTAATGTTATATGTCCAACACTTGCCATAAACTTTCCTTTGCTCCATAGATGTCCCTTCTTGTACCTTTTTCTTAAATTTGGCACAAGCCTAAACATCAGATAAGCACTAAATTCCTTTATTAAATTTAGTGCTTTACTTGGTACCATGGTTAATGGAATTGAAGCTATGATATGAACATGGTCGATGTCTACTTCAATTTCAAATAGTTCTATGTTATATCTCTTAGCTGCTTCCTGTATCGCAATAAGACAAAAGTTTTTAAGGTATGACTGCTTAAACATCTTATAGCGATATTTTGTGCACCACTCAAAGTGCCATGTACTCCAAGCAACAGAGTGTGTATGTGCGTTCTGTTGGTAGATGCTCATCTTTTCCTCCTTCGGGAAGCATCACTTTACCAACATTTATTCTAAATCGTAAATAGAAAAACCTTTCAGGATACGCCATTCATCCCCATCCTAAAGGATGGTCGCAGGTTTCACCTGCTGGATTTCTGGCTAATTATCTTAAGATTAAACAGGATCAAAATTAACATCAAAAATAGGAAATTGAGTTCTTGTTTTATTATATATTTTTAATAAATAATTTTTGACCAAATCTCTAAGAATTGGATTTTTATGGATAATTTGTAATCCGATTAATGCATCTTTATTGCAATTAAAGTAAATTGCATTTAGTACTGTAACGCCTTTGTTAATCTGTGTTTTAGCAGCATACAATATAACCGCTAAATCGTATACATTATGATATCTCTTTATACCAGGAAAATAACTTAAATGCAATTGTAATATGAATTCTGGGTTGTTTAGCAACTTTTCTTCAATAAATCTTGATTTTTGATGCAGCGACTTCAAAATAGATTCATATTCCATATGAATATCCATAATGTTGTTATAGTCCTCTGAATTGATATTAAAAATATTTAACACACCTTTCCTATAATATTGATATAGTTCCTCATTAAGATCATCTCCAGAACCCCCCTTAAAAAGTATAAGTTTTATAATCATCCTATATGCAAATTGCCAACATCCATCAATAAAACCTTTTTGCATATTCTCGTCAAAATCATTTTCTACTATATGCGTTGCATTATCTTCCATTGTCATAAACAAAAGAGGAAAGGTCCCGTTTTTTCTATAAAACCCTTCTTTATTTTGATAACCATTTATTAAGAATGATTCAATATGGAAAACACTATCAAATCTTACAACAATTGGTATAGAATAATGCCATGATTTTCCATCTTTTATCAAATAATATGTTCTATAGCCAATTATTTTTTCTTCCAATCCACTCATTTTTTCGAAAAATTGTTTCTTCTCTTGTTCGTTATTAAAGCTGAATATCCCTCGATCAATTAAGTCCAACAAACTTGTTTTAAATGTTCTGAAAAAGCTTATTAATCTGTTATGATCATGATTTAAGTTATCTACATAATCCGCTAGTATTACTAAATTATTTCTTGTATTACCAACACATTTTGTAAGTTCACTCTTATTTTCAGGGTTCTCTCTTTCTATATGTTTTCTAATTTTGACGAGATGATTATTTATGCCAACAATGAACTGTAATAATTCTTGAAATTCTTGAGCGACCATCATTTTCATTCATCTCTTTCCACAATAAAAATAAACAATTAACACTGTTTATTTTACCATATCTACATTTTTTCCTGGTTTTCTGCAGATATATTTAACCATTAACAGTTATAATGCAATATAATGAAATTTATAAACATTGTTAAAATCCGGAGAATAATGGCATTAGATTCTTTAATAAAATATGAATCTTACAATTATCAAGAATTATTAAGATTTTGTAGATACATTTTCGAATATGGTTTTATATGTGATAATTCAGGTAATATCACACATGAAGATATTTTAGAAAGACACGAAAAAGATAATAACAATGAAATATTAGGATTTTTTGCACTTAATAAAAACAATTTGTTTTGTCCGGATTTTTATGTTAATAACGACACAGGAACAAACCTCTATAGAGGTCTATTAATTGAAATACTAGAAACGATAAAGAATGTAGATACAATCACTAAATGTTTATATTCTTACGAATAATTCATATAAAAGATTAAAGATTCATGGTTCTCTCTTTTCCGCCTTTCTTGTAAACTCTAAACAACCTCTTAGCTTTCTTGTCTCTTTTTGTTCTTCTTTTATCATAACTCGGCTCATCCCAACCCATTTTTTAACCTCCATAAGGTCATATTAATATAACTTCTTTAAAATTTTTGAAATGTGGATCACCTGTTAAAATTTTAGCATTTAATTTTTTAGCTGTCATTAAAACAAAAGAATCTGCTAAGCCAAAGTCTTTTATGTTTTTTCTTATTTGTGCATGTAACAACCCAACATCTCTTGTAAAATCCTCATTGTAATTATATGTTTTAGACAGATTTAAGATTAATGAATATGCCTTTTCATAATCTCTGTTTTCTCTTATTGAAATACTGATTACTTCTGTTATTGTTATGATGCTTGTTATTATTTCATTGTTTAAATTTTCTATAATTTCTTTAACCTTGTTACCTTTATTGCTGCCTATAAAATATTCCACCCAACCATATGCATCTATTACATATTTATTCATGTGCGGTTAACTCGTCCTCTTTACTAAAAGAACGCATTCCTTTAAAAATTCCAAATCCACTCTCTTTTATTTTTTCTACTTTTAGCTTAACTAGCTCTCCATCTTTTAAAGATTCCATTTTAACCAAATCTTTCGGTATCCTAACCATTAAAGATCCTCCAATTGCTCTTACTTTTGATATTGTTTCCATTTTATTTAATTAACAATTATATTTTATATAATATTAGGTTATATTTAAATATTTTGTTTATATAAAAAATCTAATCAATGTCAATCTGTGCTTTTTGCAATTTTCCAGAATAATCAATATAAACAGTTTTAATTTCAGTAAATTCTTCTATTCCACTTGATCCTTCTCTAGTCCCATTACCAGTTTCTTTAACACCTCCAAAAGGCAAATGTACTTCTGCTCCAATTGTACTAGAATTACAGTAAACTATTCCAGCTTCAATTTTCTCAATAGCCTTGAAGGCATTCTCTATATTATTAGTATAAATACTGGAACTTAAACCATAACTAACAGAATTACAGGCTTCAATAGCTTCATTCAAATCTTCAACAGGGATTAAAACAACAACAGGCCCGAATATCTCTTCTTGTGCTATTTTCATGTTGGTGTTTCCATTACTAAAAACAGTTGGTTGGTAGTAAAAACCATTTTCTTCTAGTTTTTTTCCTCCACATAACAATTTAGCACCTTCATATTTTCCAATTTCAGTATAATGATGAACCTTCTCCAAAGCCCTCTCATTTATTAAAGGCCCTATATCAACTTTCTTATCCAAGCCATTTCCCAGCTTTAATCTTTTGATTTTTTTCAGCAGCATTAGTTCTAATTTTTTCTTAATTTTCTTATGTACAATGATTCTTGATGCTGCAGTACACCTTTGGCCTGTAGTCCCAAATGCCCCCCATACAATTCCATCAACAGCTAATTCCAGGTTTGCGTCATCCATTACAATAATAGCATTTTTCCCCCCTAATTCCAAGCCAACTTTTTTTATACCTGCATTTCTGATAATATAATCCCCTGTATCTCTGCTTCCTGTAAAAGAGACACTTCTAATTTTTTTGTGTTTTATCAATGAATTACCTAAAAGATTCCCCCCACCAGTCACTAAATTTACAACACCTTTAGGAACCTTTGCTTTATCCAGAACTTTTATCAGCTCTATAGCAC
>JAGVYY010000013.1 GCA_018303005.1 Candidatus Woesearchaeota archaeon | reverse complement strand
AGAAAGTTATTCAGGCATTAATAACTTATATGGAAAAATCTTAGAATATTTAATTCTTGAATAAGGAAATACCTCATTTTTTTTATAATGAAGTGAAGATTGATGTAAAGCTACACCAATATCTAATATTGTACCTAATGTGACATAGAACCAACCATAACGCACACCTGTTGCTGCTAAACCAATTCCAGCCAACTGAAAAGCTTGGGCCCCTATATTTCCGCTTTCAAAAAAGATTTTTTCTAATCTTGAAATATTTTGTTCTTCTGTCATAATTTTACATTAACAAATAAATATTTAAATCTTTCTCGATTTCAGACGAACAAGTATTAAACGGACTTTTGTCCATTTAATGTGGGTTTATTCCTGTTTAAATAGTCCAAAGGTGTTTTTATTCCTTTGAGATAAACTGCTGAAACATTAGTGTATATCTGGGTTGTTTCAAGTCTTTGATGTCCAAGCAACCTTTGTATATACCTTATATCTACTCCATTTTCTAGTAGATGAGTTGCAAATGAATGTCTTAACATATGCGGTGTTATTCTTTTATTTAATTTGGCTTTTCTACCTGCTCTTAGGACTATTTTTTGTGCCGATGCTATACACATATGCTTGTTATCTTGAGTTTCAAAAATAAATTTTCTCTCGGGATTTAGTTCTTCAATTAATTTTATCTTCTTGATTACTTCTGGAGAGACTATTACTAATCTATCCTTATTGCCTTTTCCATTTCTTACAAATAATGTATTTTCCTCAAAGTTAATTTGATCAAATTTTAACTTTACCGCTTCACTTACCCTTAATCCAGTTGAATAGAGTAATTCAATCAATAATCTATGTTTTTCATTTTGTGTTACTTCTATTAATTTTTTAATTTCTTCTTTCATTAATGGCTTTGGAAGACTTTGTTCTGCTTTTGGTGTTTTTATGTTTTCAAATATTCTTAAACCACATAATTCTCTGTAATAAAATTTTAATGATGCTAATGCCAACCTTTTTGTTTTGTTCGTATTTCCTATTTTAAACAGGAAATCTTTAATATCCTGTTCTGTAATTTCAAACCAAGGCTTGTCTACAAACTGCTCAAATCTTAAAATATAGTAAAGATAAGATTTTACCGTTCTGTTTGAATAACCCCTTATCTTTAATTCTTGCTCTAAATTTATTTCCATTTTTAATTCCTTCTTGCTTTCGCATTTTTTTCAAATTCGGTCTTAATAAGACCTGCTTTTTGTCTTATAAAATCATAAATATTAGTGTGGGAAAAATTTAACATTCGTCCTATTTCTCTTTTTCCATAACCCTGATCTAATAATTCAAATACTTTTAATTTAAATTCATCATTATAATGCCTTAGATTTGTCCTTTTATAAGTTGATAGAGCATATTCTAATTTTTCTTTTTTACGTTTAATTGTGAAGTTGATCTTATCATAAAAATTTTTGATATCTTTATAAGTTTCTGTGGAGATTACTACAACACAACCTCTATCTTCTTTAATTTTCATATTAATATCAAAGTTTTTTAGTAACATATCCTTAACTATTAGAAGAGATTCTTTATTACCTGAACAGACTTGCAATTCAGCGTATCCATTTCTTCTTAATCTAATTGTACCTTCCGAATCAAATAATCCCTTGATAAACGCAGATATAATTTTAGAATCTTCACATTCTAAAATTTCTTTTGGAACTTTCCAGTTTTTTGTTTTAAAAGAATTATATCTTAATATATCGTGCCAAGCTTTTTTTGAGCTTAAAACTGCTGAATATTGTATTTTGCCTTGACCATAATTTGTTTTTCTTGCAGGTCTTTGCTTTATATTACAATTTAACCCATATACTTTTTTAATACAATTTCTAAATTCTTCAACAAAATCTAAATCATTCGCATTTAAACCAGTTCTATAGTTTGTAGATACATAACCATCTCCACATAAAACTCCAAAGATATAAGCCTTGGACATGGTTAGTATGCCATGGTTTTCTTTTATATTATTTATTTTTTGCTTTTGGAATATTTTTCCATTTCTATAAATCCATCTACTTATTGTTCCCTTTGTTATGCACCTTTTTTTATTTATTAAATAACGATGTATCTTAATCACACCCAAGCCTTTTTTTCTTAGCTTCATGACTAAATTATAATCCTTATCTGTATAATTTGTGTTGTATACCATTTTAAAAAGTAAAATTTATTTATTCAACATCCCTAATACCATCTTGAGTAACTTTGAAGGCACATTCTGAATCTGGGATACTTGGCGCGTCAATGACTCTTGCAACTCTTGTTCCCTTCTTTCCTTTTCTGACATAAATTCTTACTGATGAAGCATGCGCAAGTATGTGCCCACCAACTGCTGTAGTTGGATCTCCAAAGAAGACGGCAGGATTTGCCATTACTTGATTTGTTACGTAAACAGCTAGATCATGTGTTTCTGCTAATCTCATTAAGCTATGCAGATGTTTGTTTAGCTTCTGTTGACGGTCGGCCAGTTGTCCCCTACCTGAAAAATCTGCTCTAAAATGACTCATTAATGAATCTACAACAACTAATTTTATCGGCAAATTATCTTTTTTTATTAGATCTTCTATTTTATCAACTATTAACATCTGATGATCTGAATTAAAAGCTCTTATGAACTTTATATTCTTTAATATTTTTATAGGATCTAAACCTAATGCTTCTGCCATTTGTTTTATTCTCTCTGGGCGAGCCGTACCTTCACTGTCAATGTAACAAACCATACCTTCTGCTCCTCCTTTTTCTTTTGGTAATTGAGCGTTTACTGCTAATTGATGCCCTAACTGTGTTTTTGAAGATCCAAATTCACCATAAACTTCTGTTATTGCATTTGTTTCAACACCTCCCTGCAGTAATGTATCAAATGCATTGCTTCCAGTTGTAATTCTAACTATATTCTCTCTTTTTTTTAATAATTCATCCCCACTCATAAATCCTATATCTAATTTATTCCTAGAAACATTTATTATTTTCCTTGCTGTTGCTTCTGTTACTCCAGCTATTTCAACTAATTCTGCTGGTGATGTTACTGCTAATGACATTAATGTTGTATAGCCTGCTTCTTCTAGTTTTTCTGCTGTTGCAGGACCTACCCCGGGTAATTCCGAAATTGTAAATGCTTTCTTTTCTTCTTTTTCTTTTGGTTTTCTACCTCTTTTTGTTTCTTTGGCTTCTAATTCTTTTTCAATGCTCTCAGAGATTTGATTATTAATTTGTATTTCCGGATTATTTTCACTCATTTTCCCTACTCTCCTCTTCTTTGTTTAATAACAACTCTTCATTAACTTTATTTAAAATAACCAACACTCTTTGGATATCTGTTTTTCTCAAATTAATAACCTCATCTCTCCATATATTTGTTTTATTATCTTTCCAGGATCTTCTTAAGCTTACTGTTTTAAAACCAACTATCTCTCCGTTTCTTTCACGTTCGTTAAACCAAATTGCAGCTTCTATAGAACCAGATTTAAATTTTTTTATAGGTCTGTTTGCCATATTTTTCACCTTCCTTAATCGGATTTTTTTCAGATTCTCCTCAAAATCAATCATTAAGAGGATAATATATCATATGGAAGAACTTATTTATAAAGCCTGCGCGGACGGTTTGCATATGCAACATTTGAGTGGAATATAGAGATTAGAGAAATATAATTACCCATTTTTGAGATGCCTGTAAAGAAGATTAAGACCAAAATCAGAAAAAATAAGATATAATCAAAAAAGCTACCTGTTCTAAAAAATCCATGGATCTTGATATTAAAAGGATAGAATAATTTTATACCTGCAGGCGTCAATGCATCTAAAAAAAGATGGCTTAATGCACCTATTATGAATGGTATATAATAATTGCCTAAAAAAATGAATATTGTAGCTGAGAACAATATAATAAACAGAAGACTATGGACAAAACCCCTATGCTTAAAAATAAAGGATATTATGGTGGATAGAGGTTTTAACTTATGACTGATATTGGAATGTTTTTCATCTATGTCAAGAAAAACTGAAGAAACAAAGACTACAAAAATGAACAGGAATTTGTTTATATTACTGAAATAATAAAAGGTCGATATAGCTATTAACAGACCAAATGCCGCGTGTGTTTTAAACATCATCCTTCAATCAAGGCAGAAATAGAATATAAACCTTTTTAACTAATTGTTATTTTCAATATTATCCATTAAATCCTTCAACTCAGAATTAATATTTGCGTGATGTATGTTATTCGCTATCAGCTCTATATCATTGCTAAAACTATTCTTTACAACTTTGCCTTCTATGATATATTTACTTCCCAGGATGCTATTTTTCACTTCATTGAAATTTATCTGTTCTATATTGTCTTTCTGGGCATGACCATTCATGATCTTTGTAGCCTGCTCTCTGAAGGCAACAACTTTTATATTTGCTGAACCATCATCTATGTAAAAATTCAAGACAGGAACGTTCTTTGTTCCTTTATTATGTTCTATACATTTTCCGTTTTCCACTTTTCTATTGCATTCTACACAACCTTCATAAAATCTCGGCTCGAACATATAAACCACGTTTCCGTTTATTTTTACCATCTCATTTTCATTAATTTCACTTATTTTCTTTAACTCAAAATTAGGTCTGGTCCATTTTTCATTTGTTGAATAGCCGTTGCTACTGACATTTATCTCTTTTGTAGAAAATTCTATTGAGCTTCTGTTGCCTAAATGCAATTCCTTATTACCATTAATATTCTGTTTAACATAGGCGTTCTTTATGTTTAAGACGCGTCCATGATTAATTTCACTTTTTTCAATCAGAGAAATATGGTTTGTGTCCCATAGAACCACTCTGATCAATTCTGTTTCATCCCCCAATAATAAAGATCCTATTTTTCCGTTCCTATTTTCTTTAATATATTCCCTGATACCATAAATGTCAACTACTTTACCCATGATATTTACAGAGCTCATTCCAGGAATCAGCTTGTTTATCTTCAAGTCCTTCGGGACATTTTCAAAAATATTTATGTTTAGCTCATTGGCAAGGATATGTGCTGCACCTGCCTTAGATATCAAATCAGAGAGCTTCTCCAGTTTCTGGTTAATTCTCTCATTTATTTCTTTTTCAGACAGATTACTACTGTTTTTTATCCTTTCGATTACCTCTTCATAAGAAAGATTAAACATTTTAATTAAAAAATTTTATTTACTTATATAAAAATTTAATGGTTCTAAAAACTAGCATTTAAAATGATGTGTTTAATCCGGTGTCATCTTTATCTATTTTGAAATTAAAAGATAGTGTCTCTACTTTGTTATCAAGAAATATTGTTTCATTAATGTTGCTGAACGCGAATGTTATGATATTATTTTCCTGTTTTTTATTAGTGAAACAGGATTCAAGCATATTTTTCAAGATACATTCTCGTAGCCTGTCTTTTACAGAATTCAAACTGCTAAAATCCTTCTTTATTGTTATTATACCATTATTTTTATAAACTGCTTCGGCTATTTTTGTTTTTGATTTATATTCTTTGTTGCCGAAATCAACCGAGATTAAATCACCGTTTATTTTTATGTCTAATGGTTGTATGTTATATATTTCCAGATTTTCTTTTAATAAGGTGATATAATATGATTCAAAGTCAGGATCACAACCTGAATTTAATTTCCATACGCCTTTGCATGTCTCAGTTATGCCGTTTGTTGAGTAAAATTTCTTACTTGCCTTGTCTGAGGAATATTTTAATATTATTTCATAGTTTAAGATATCGTTTTCATAATTTTGATAGAGATCTGTTAGTAATATCTCATTTTCTCCTATTGATCTCCTGAGTTCATTTAGTGTGCTTTTTTCAGTCATGTTTAAGTAGAATATGTAAGTTGTTATTATCAGCACTGACAAGAACAAGAAATGCAGGAAACCCCACTTAGCCTTTTTGTTGAGTTTCATCCTGTTTCATACCTCATCAGACTTATTGTTATGTCTTCATTGTTCATGTTTTTAATCTTAATTGAGCTGTTTATAGGATTATTCAGGCTTATCACGGTAGCCCCTCCTGAATATCTTAATTCTTTATTTTTGTTGTTGTATGTTATTGACAGATCCCAAAAGCATCTGTTTTTTTCAAAAGCAGTTGTTTCTTTCTGACAATATCTGTTAAATATCTTCTTTGTGCCGATTTCTATTTCTTTTTCGTTTTCTGTTGTAAGCAACTGAAACATTTGTATCTCTTTTTTGTTGGAAATTACATTACTCCTGAGATAGTTCATCAGAAGCAATTTGTCTTCACTTGACTGCGATTTCTCTATTATTATTTTTCTATCTTCTGAAAAAAAATCAAGGAACTGTGCGATTACTAGTGTTATTATTAGTACGGCTATTATCATTAGCGAAACAAGGACTATCTCGAAGCCACCTTCCTGGGCTTTTTTTTCATTGAATAACCTCATTTTATAGAGTATCCCTCTTCAATCTTACCATTTCAATCCTTAATATCCCGTCTTTTATACTGCCTTTTTCATTGACTAAGATATAGTAATCTTTATTCTCACAGTATACCTGATCTTTATCAAAACAGAAAATCTGCTGCTGATATATCCTTTTATTTAATTCAATCTCTTTTGTTTTGTTTTCATAATTTAATGTAAATTTGATACCAAACAATGTATTTTTTAAGCAAGTATCCAGATTTTGCTCATTGAATTTTTCTATGTCTATTATTCCCGGTATTGGTCTATTATGTTCTTTCCAGAGTATACAGCTTTGACTATAAAATATTCTGTTCTTTAACGTATAGGATTCTATTTCTGAAACATCAGTGTTCATTTTTAAGCTTGTATCGATTATCATTGTTACTGCTATGAACACTATTCCTATTATAAAAAGTCTGGGAAATAACAAACCAAGTTCCATGCTTGTGTCAAATGACCCTCTTTTATGCATCATTCAGCTTGTTCCCCGTTACATACAGATGTTTTTTCTATTGCAACAGCATCTGTTTTTGTCTTCTTAAATAATATCTTGCATGATTTTTCAGATTTATCATCATAATTTTTAAGTGATATGTCAATAGGGTTATAGATTCCATTTTCAGAATATTTATATGACGCAGGAGTATCCGTTAGTTTTTCAGTCTTTACCATTGCTGTGTTTTTCTTATAGATAAATTCATATTTATTCTTTGAAGAATAAGCTAATTCTATGTCTCCATTTGAGTTATACAATGTATCTAGTATCAATGCATGATCCTTAGAAATAAATGTCTTTGAGGCATCGGGCCCATCTAATTGTTTTTGAACTATATAGAGGAGAGACAGAAGAATGACCACGTTTAATACAAGATATGTGATTAATAACAACTGTGCTTCTTCTACACCTTTTTTATTCATAATCATCGTTACCACTATTATCTTTTTAATATTTGCTTTTCAAGCAATTTTATCGGAAAAATTTATATTGTCTAAGTACTTTTTATTTGCCAGGATGCCGACAACAAAATCTTTCATCTCTTTATTCTTTTCTGAACAAGATGAGAATCCCCCTTTACAATTTTTCTCCACAAAATCCGGAGACATATAAAATGCGGAAAGAGCCATGGCCTCTTCATTATTAAATTTTTTCAATAATCGAGAAAGGTAATCTATTCCCATTTCTATGCTTTTGTCTGAGTCAAAGCGCTGATCTATCTGTTTGATCTCTTCGTTATCCATTTGGAAGATTTTATCTTTTAACTTTAAAGCGTAATCGGTATTTATTGCTTTATTTGAACAGTCTATCAACCTTGAATCATCAAAAACATTTAATCCAAAGATATTTGCTGTTGAGGGCATTAAAGGTATAATACCTACTGAACCACATTCTGAAATGAACCTTTGATTGCCTGCAGATGTATATGACACTAAGGCTATTATTAGGTTCTTACTGACTTTTGAGTGTAATTGATCTTCTTGAATATTGGCTAATACTAAATTTATTTTAGATTCATGTTTTTTTACATTATCCAATATTTCAGCAGGTATTTCTTTTGGTGATATCTTACCGGAGTCAAAAGTTTTCACTTCATTGCTAAAAAATCCTTTGATGTAATTTCCGAAGATCATATATGCAATAATAAGGAGCACTGCAGCTATCAATACCGCAAAGACCACTTTTATCATTTCTACATCTGCTTTTTTATCCATCTTTACTTTACAAGAGCGTTCTTAAAACTAATGTCAGAAGCAGACTCCTTTGTTCCAGATATTATCTGTGAGAAACTATCAAATAAGGAGGCTATCTGACTTCTAAATGCAATTACCAAAACAACAAGGACGACTAAGACTAATATGGCCACTGCAATTGTTTGTAATGACAAATCTGCTTTTTTCATATCTAAACAAGAGGTTCTTCAGGCGGTGTCTTACATTGTATGCTAGGGCATTCTACATTTATATCTGGAGAATTACAATGTGCTTTTACATCTGCTATCCCATCATTGTTCGTATCAAGCTTTATTGTGTCTCTGCAGTATGCAGATGCTTCTTTTGAGACTCTTGTATCAAAATTTTGTGCAAGCTGACAGTTACTGGAGCAGGAGTTAGTAAATGATGAAATCCTATCGGGTGTTGCTGCCTCTGTTCCAAGCTGAAATACATTAATACCTTTTAGAAAAACTGCGATGACAACAACTAAGACGACTATAACAATGATTGAAATTATTATCACGTTTAAAGAAAGCTCAGCCCCTTTCTTGTTTTTTATCATTCATTACACCTCTTATTTATTCATACTTAAATTTATTATATAAACCTTTCTATTGGTTACCGGTACATTCCTAAGATTTTAAATAAAGTCTCTTAAGAATTCTATTAAGAAATCTCAAGAAGCAGGTATAATGAGCAAGGAATATTCTGATTATTTAAAGTTTATTGAAGATATATTTGAACTCGCTAAAACTTCACATGGATAATTCAAAAAGTTTAGCAATAAGATATACTGTAATGATTAATGTTATAATTGGCACTTTTTAATCTTGTTGCCAGTTTCGTATTTTACTGTACTTGGAAGCCAGCATAATTCCTGCCCCTTCTTGTAAATGTTGAACTTATTTGTCAGTTCTGAATCTGAAGTATCTAAGTCAGTTATATACGGATGGCCTTTGTCAAATCGTAAAGAACTTGAAGCCCCGGTTTGTTTTGGCATTAGATTACTTGTTATATAACAATTCAGACTTTTGAAATCACTGTCATCTATTGTGATTTCATTTTCGTCTTTTATATTTAAAAGGGAAATTTTATGTCCGTCTGGTTTTATTGAATGAGTATCTGTGAAACCTTCCATGTTGATTTCACAACCGCAATCACTGTCTTTGGATTTAATACAATTGTTTATGTCGTTTACCATTATTTCAAATCCTTTCTTTGCCTTCAGGTTTAATACGCCATAATCAGTTTCATCCCCAAAATTAAACATATCAGTTAATGCCTTACCAATGCTCCCATATTTGCTGTACACAAAAACTAATATCAGGCTTAATACTACCAAGATGAATATTATCCTTGTTATGGTTTTCAGCTGAGATTTTCTATATATGTGTTTCATGTTGTAGCGAAAAAATCTTTTATTCTATCAATTAACTGCAATAGTTTATCTTTGAATGTAAATGCTAAAAAAATCAGGATGACCAAAACAAAAAGGACTACTATTATCTTTGATATTTCTTCCCAACCCCACTCTGCTTTTTTATTTATCATTTTTCAGCCTAATAAAGTCTATCTTTTTTTCCTCTTCAAGGTTTATTATAACTGAGTCACATGTGTTTTTCAATAATTCAGGATTGTCCATGTATAAAAATAAATGAGGGATTTTTCCACTCTTATATGATGAAGCTGTTCCTACAATACCCAGGCCACAGCCTATTGCCCCCCCTATTAAGGTAGGATTGAGACCAATTGCAGCTCCTGTTATCTTCTGTGTGTCTTTCACTACAAAAGGAATAGGCAGCTGGAGAGGGTTTGTTTGTGTTCCTACATTTTTAATGGGAATTTTTCCTTTACTACCTTTACCAAACTTTCCTGTAAGACTACTAATCCCTGATCCAAGCTCGGTACCCTTTAAGCAAGCATATGCTCCTACTGCAAATGTTTCTGCACTTGCTTCTGCTTTTTTTGTTATTGCAAAGATTGTGTATAGATGATTGTCGTTGCTTATTATTAATTTGTCATTTTCTTCATTGCCTATGCTTAACTTTGCATCTTTTTCTCCTAGAAAAAATTCAGAATACTTATCCTTTTTATTTGGAGAAACTTCATTGCTCAGAAATTTTTCAAATTCATTAATATCAATTTCTTTATTGCTGATGCCTGTATCAACAAAGATATCAGAGCAGACCCTGCAGTATGTGTTTCCCAATCCAAAATCAATGTTGCTATAGAAATCTATTTTTCCTTCACCATATTGTTGCCAGCACGTGTACATGTTATCAGCAAGCTTTTTGTATAATTTTTTCTGGCTTTCAATATCTTTTTCAGTTATCTTCTCTGTTGTTGTAATGCAAGGAGAAGTGTCTGTGTATAAATTGCCATTGTCTTTGGTATTGCTATAACCAAGCGCTGGCTCTGCTCCAGTGAAGCTTAATGTTGCGCCTTTCTTTACACCCTGGAGAATAACCCAGTTCTTGCATGCAGTTATCTTGCCTTGTGAGAGATAAGTGTTTATCAGAACTCCGAAGATCGAGCCCACAATAACAATAAATAAAAGAACCAATATTAATTCCCTTAAATGTTCCCATGCTGCTTTCTTGTTACTCATCTTAAAAATAATTTTAATATATTGTATACTGTTATTGTTATGGCGATTATTGCTAAGATTACAAATATTAACACAACAAGTCTTTTACTGAATAAGTCACCTTTTTTATCTTGTAAAACCATGAGACTAAAAATGCTACAGGATTAATAAACATTATGCTTTCTGTAATCTTCTATAAGCACCATGTCTATGATCCTGCAATACCCGAGAGTTTTATGCTGTTAACCATGATATTAAACAATATTGTGACGACTAATGCAATCAAAAAATATAGGATAATGCTTCTTGTCAGATTTTTTGCAGCATTATATTTTTCACTTAATCTATCAATTCCGTTTTCTATACTGTTAATAAGGAAGGATAGTATTATAGTTATCTGGACAACATATAAACCAATGATGATCTGGAGATAATAGCTCGGGATTATGTTTGGTATGCTGAAGAGGTCTGGTATTCCCTGCATATTGCCGATAGATGAACCTTGTGAATTTCCTTCCAGTGCTCCTTCTGCCAGTAATGAGCTTAATCGACCAAGTATGTTGACTATCATTGTTGTTATGCCGACTACGATGCCGGCTATAGCAGGTGTTAAGAAAGATATCTGACTTTTCATACTGGAGATTACATCACTTAATAGATCTTTGACGCGTTCATTTACTTCATGTATTCTATTGATATAATACGATATGCTTATCAATGAACGAGATACTATCTGCGGCCCTCTTTTTGTTGTTTCAATAATAACTTTCATTACAGACTCTATTAATGAAGAAGGATAATACCAGATTGCTCCGAAATCCTTGTTGAAAACAGCTTCATGAATATCAACACCTATGTTCTTGATGTTGGCATTGACCCTGGCAAAAAAATTTCCAGTAGGTGTTCCTTGCATGGATGCAGCTACTTCCCCGAATGCTACTTCCACAGGAATATTGTCCCCTACTCTATTGCCTAACTGGAATAATCCACTGGAAAATTCCAACTCCAATTTTTTAGTTTCTTCTCTTATCAATATGAGTTTTCTTGTGCGCATATTATAGTAAAGAGCAAAGCCCAAGGCAATTCCCAACGGCAAGAATAAGCTTAGTATGACAGATCCTACACCAAATGGACCAAAACAGTTACTTTCTTGATTACAAGGTGCACCTTTTTCAGTTTTGTAATCGATGAAGTTCGATCCAAGAAATGAAAAATCAGTTCCTGACATATGAATTAACAAAGGAAAGATCCCTATTGCTGAAATTGTTAGACCTATTATTATCGAGATCCAGACAGGGTTGAACTGAATTTCTCTATTCCCAATATTAAAGATTATATTCTGGTATTTTACAAGTTCAGGGTTTTTTTCCATCATGTTCTCTTCGCTGAATCCTGTCGGTCTTTTGGACATTATGCTGGTGCCGATAAAATAAACAGTTACTGGCAAGAGAACATTATATACCAGAACCAATGAAATTATTTTTATTTTGGCTGAACCTTCCAACATGCTACCAAATAATGGAAGAATTACCAACCCTAAAATCGGTAAGATTATGCCCAGCATATGCAATATTGTTATGGGGTTCTTAAGCTCTTGAGCATAATGAAGCATTTTCTCGTAAGTGCCATTTAACATGACCTCTAATGATTTTTCCAGTATTGTTACGCGTCTTTCTTCAGAAGGCTCTAACAAAGATCCTTCTATTAGGTGGAATGCCTCTACAAATTCAAGGTTGTAATCACGCCACGAGACCAAGTAGGAATCAAGGCTTTCTTTTATTGTTGAATATTTTCCTGTTTCTATATCCCAAAATATTTTCCTTAAATCTAAGGCTAAGGGATTACCAATATGGTCTATTGCGAATCTTAATCCGTTTTCCAGATTAGATGTATGGCGCATGTACATGACTATATAAAGAATGCAAAGAACCATCTGATTGCTTGCTTTCAAGCGCCATCTGGTTGCAAGATAGTTTGGTATGTTTGTTAATGGCTTTAATATCAATAATGAGCCAAGTGTTAATAGAAGAGGCAGCAAATAAGCTGATGCTTTCGATTCTGAGATAAAGAATAATAGAAGACCGGTAATTATGCCTATGAAGATTATTACAACAACTGAGAGAGTTGCAAAACTTGCAGCACCTTCAGGATTAAGCTTGAGATGAGCTGCATCAATATTCTTCTTTAATTTTAAATATTCTTTGTCTTTTGGATTTATTTTTATTATTCTTTCTGAAAAATTGCATAAGTTCTCATAGAGCGACAAGCTTCTTGAAAGAGCATCTTCCCTGAACATCATGTATTCATGAGATAATCCTCTACTTGGTCTTGGATTAAAACCAAGTATTTCTTCTGTCTTTATCTTTCCTTTAAGCTTTTCTTTGTACTTGTTTATGATCTCTTCTACATCTTCCCGTGGCATTATACACCTCTTCTTATAAGTTTACTTAGATTACAAAGCTACTTAAAAAACCTGCTGATTTTTTTGAACGATCTTAATGGTCTTAACACTATTATTTAATGATTAAAATAATGACATTTTTAAAAATAAACAATAAAAGTTGTTACTCAGAATATTAATGTAGGAGAAAATATTTTTTTATAGTTATATCTGATTGTTTTTAATAATCAAAGAAATTATTAAGTATGCATGAAAAAATAGATGTATTGTATTTTACATGCATTTTTCAATAATTCATATACTTTTCTAGATAATGCAAAGCTTGTTTAAAAACGTAATTTATTTTATCTGGAGTTATTTTTATTAAAACCTTTAGCGTTTCTTTGTAATCTTCCAATACTAATACAAATTCTTTTTTGTTTAATTTTTCCAAATTGATCTTTAGTATGTGGATATACATTATTGTATGAACAAAACTTGCAAAAAATTCTACAATGTTAGATTTAGGATGACCCCCAAATTTTTCAAGATAATTACTTTCTATAAATCCAAATATTTTGGACTTTGACCCGACATTAGTTAAAGCGCCAAATATAAAATTTGGTTTGTAACCAAGCAAATCTGCAAAATGTTGATTAAACTCTTTGCTTTTCCGTATTTTAAACATGAAATCTAGAGCGTGTAATGTTTCATGTTCGCTAAAATGCTTAATCATTTCAGAATCAAAATTTATCAATATCCCGGTGTAAAGTGTTATCCAATCTCTATAAAAATAACTGGCGTTATCTAAATTATAGTCTATGAGAAGACACTTGTTTATTATGTTTATTCCAAACAATTTTTCTACATTGTAGATCCCTTGTGTTGTAGCAGTCAGTTTTTCCCTTATATCTTTGATATTATCAAATTCTGTGATATTATTGCCTAAATATATAAATTTTAGATCATCGTAACTTTCTTTTGGCTGAATGTCTACTTTTAAATATTCGGAAGCAGAATTTTGTTTTATAGTTATATTGAACTTATTTTTTTTGTACCCAAATATTACAGAAGATTCTTCTTTGTTTATCAGATTTATATAAGTATGAAGCATTGGTGTAAATGGAAAATCACCAATAAAATAAGAAAATATATTTTTATTCTCTAGAGATTTCAAAAAATCCATATCTTCTCTATCTGAAATTAGAAATGATTTAATGTTTTTAATATCTATGTAGTGCTCTTCAATTTCAGGTCTTGGCTTTTTAATTTCGAATGAGTCAAATTTATATTTTTCCAGGTAAACATCAAACGGTTTTGTTGTAAAAATTTCAATATGTATTATATAACCATTTATTACTAACGAACTATCAATTAATTTGTTTAACGATTCCCTCTCTAAATAAAAGAATTCTAGTTTTCTGTTTCTTACGACAAAAAGATTTATTCTGATAATTGAACCTATAATCTCATTTATATTCTCAAAAATATTTGAACCATATGCGATTACCTTACCTTTTTTAAAATCAAATAAACTCTCTTTTGCTATCAATAGCATTGGATTTAGAAAACCCGATGTCATAATGCCCGCGGCAATTATTCCGGATGTTCTTAAAAATGATCCTCTTTCATTTGCTAAATTATTTTTTTCATCTTCTAAACATTTGATAAATCTTCTTATCCGAGCTTTTTCTATATCTGAGATATCTTTATTGTGCAGCTTGTTTAAATCAAAAATCAGGGTATTGGTGCTATTTATAGTTTTTATAACGGTATTACCTTTCTTATTTAAAGATTCAAGTGAACTAATTAAAGATTTTGGGCTTCTAGTTTTTCTGAAAAATCCGAATGAATACTTCTTGTTAATAAAAAAATTGTTTATTTCTGATAATAACTCTCTTAGACTTTCAAAAGACAAAAATATCACCCCATATTATCTTTTTTAATTTCTCTTCTTAACCATTCTTCCCATTCAAAGTAAACCCTTTTTGAGTCTATGTAACCGACTTCTTCCCTTACTCTGTCGCTTATCTGATGGAATGTATCATTGCTCAATATCACAAAACCAGCTTCCAACACAGAATCTTTATTTAATTTTATTGAATAATCAACTAATGTTTGTTTTATTCTTGCCCTCAACAGAATGTTGTCCCAGACAGCATCCCAATTTCCAACATATTCTTTTATATTACTTGCAATTGATTTCAGGACTTCACTTTCTCCATTAATCAAGTCATCGCTCGGTTTTAAGGTATCTTCCTTGCTGTCATATTTCATTAAGTCTAAGAAGCCATTTTCTCTGAGAGGATCCTTTTCCCAGTGTTTTCTTACTTCTGTTATCTGAAGCACTCTTCTTTTCTTGTGCATACCGTCTGCTGTTTTTATAGGATTGCTTATAACTATGATATCTGTTGCCTTGAAACTTGTTTTCGGAACTTTCAGGTCATTGACAACTCTATCATATACTGAATATGGGTCTGCGCCATGAATTGTTCCTGCAACAACATTAGCCAATGCACCTATACGCATTGCTTCCCAAAGAGCCTGAGCTTCTTTTGAACGTATCTCTCCAATAATCAGGGAGCTATCTCCTAATCTAAGGCTTGTTCTTATGCCTTCATCAGCTGCCATTTCAGAGCTTTCTTTTGTTAATGCACTTCTTGTTTTCATTGTTTGTATGTTATAACCTAATTTTCTCAGTGATGTTGTTGGCAATTCTAATGTGTCTTCTAATGAGATTATCTTATATTTTCGCATTATTTCGATCATAGTTGCTCCTAGAATTGAGCTTTTGCCGCTTGACCTTGTTCCTGCAAAAAGCATTGTTCTGCCACCATCAATTATAAAGCTCAATAGACCTGCTGCTAGGGAGTTAATCATTCTGCCTTTTATGAAGAGGGGATATGTCCACGGTTCATCTCTGTGGCGTCTTAATGCATATGCTAACCCATTTGGGCTTAATGGTCTTGTTATTACTGCTACCCTTGCCCTTGCCCACGGCAATAATAATTCTGTATCTAAAACAGGATTTGCCTCATCTAATGGACGGGCGCTTAATAACCTGAACTTTGTTGCCCAGCTTTCACCATCATCTTTTGCAGGGATTATATTTGTTACACATTCATCATAATCCTGATGAACAATAAATATCCTTGTTTCACCAATAGGGCTATTAACGCTTATGTCCTGTATTTTAGGATCTTTCAGCAAGATTTCTATTAAACCAAAACCAATAGTATAACGCACAAGAATCTTTGCCATGCCTTCACTTTCTTTATATGTAAGCTCTATACCTTTATGTTCAGCCAGTTCTTGTATAAGGTCTCGTCCGATATTGAAAAATGTGTTCCTTATCTTCTCTGGATCTGTGAATTCTTCTTTACTTGGTGTGTGTTCTACCATTGCTTGTCTTGCAATATCAAGAATTTCATATTTATCCTCGTCAATCTTGAATTCAGGAGGATTCAGGTGATAAAGATATTTTATGTCTCCCGGAACCTTAAATATGTTCACTTCAGTGTCTTCATCCAATGAGTATGAATCAATTTCTTCTCCGTCTAAGGGAGGAGATGCCATTAATCTTGTAAACATGAAATCAGGAGTTATCAATGGTCTGAAGACGTTCTTGTAGATGCTTCTGGAACCGATTATATGACCTGCCAAATTGTCTTTCACAATGTTTAATAAGGTTGTTTCAGATAGCAATGTATGTAGATATTCTAAAATCTGTAGATACTTATTTCTTAGGCTGATCTCTTCTTGTACTTGACTATTTTTAATGCAGATATTCTCTTCCCTGACCAATCTTTTTAGTTCTACACATGCTCCGACAGGATCTGATTTCAGCAGATTAATGATGATATTTTGTATATTGTTTCTCCATGAGCTATAATAATAATCAAGCCCAGGAATTCCTAATAATATGTTGAGTGTAAGAATTTTCTTCTGTTTTACAAGAAATTTATAGATGTTGGATATTTCTAAAAGAATCTGTGTCTGTTTGTAGTCATAGACATAATTTCTTCTAGCTAGAAATATTATTCTGTGAACATCAGGATTTTCAATCAATGCATCAATGACTAAAGACATAGTTGTTGGGCTGTCTTCTATATTTGGAGAATATCTTGAAGAAGTGAAATCTATCCTAAGGACGTTTTCTTCTCCTTCTCTCGTTACCTTAAACAAATTATCTCTTTTTTCTTCTGACATTCAGTAAGCAATGGAAAGTTACTATAAAAATGTTTTTAATCCAGAAAATATCTCAACTTAACTAAAATTGATTCAATAGACTTAAAATCAAATTATCTAAAAATCCGAAAAATAAATTTAATACATCTGATGTTGATTAGAAAATAGAAGTACGTATCTATTGATTTAAAGATGCGGCATTAATTTGTGGCATCACAATCTTTATTTCAAAAAAGATTAGTAGAAATCCTATCTTTTAATAAGATCCCCTCCTTTTATTTTTGGGGTAAAAGGAGGGAACATGAATAAAAAGAGGAAGGAGATGAGAGTAAGGAAATACTCTCATAAGTTCTCAAAGAAGACATATGGTAATTGGGTCCATATTGTCTTATTAGCATTAAGACAGGAATTTGATAAAAGTTTATTAGCTCGGGAATTAATAATGTTAAATTATAAAATAAATATTGCCTTCGTGGATGCTAATAATATATTAATAGACCTAAAAAAAATGGGTATAGTTATCCAAGAAGATAGTATACTTTTTGAATATCAAATTTTATTGAACCAATTAAAAGGTCTATATATGGATGTTCTTCAAACTTATAGAAATGATTTACCACAAGGTTTTCCAGTTACAGATTATAAAGCATCTCCATTTTAGAAAATTTTACTAGTAGGTTATATGGACAATAATATAATTAAAATCTGTAAAAAGATTAAATATGTTGTTATCAATATTTATGATGATATTGTTATTTGTGGTTATAAAACAATTAAGATGACTTGTTTAAAATAGAACATAGAATATTTGATAAAGAAACTTATAGAAAGATTTTATGGTTATTTAAAGAATATTTTTTATTTCATCTCTTTTGCATAATCAATATTTGGTATTGCTTTTTCTTCCCAATCTTGTTCAGAGATGTAACCGAAAGATGTCAATGCTTTAATTATTGTTCCTTCTTTGTTTATCTTAAGTATGCCTATTCCGTTGTTCATGCTTTTTCCCTTGAATGTTTTCCTTATCTCTTGCTCAGATACAAAGATTTTTTGTATTGTATATGTCGTTGGAAATGGCTGGAAATTATCTAGGTCACTCTTTGTTATTATATAAAGTTCTTTATTTGGTGATTCATTAAACTTGGCTTGCAGAGAATCAGCTTCATCCTGGCTTAATTTTCTGTCTTGATCCCCTATGATAGTATCTGCCCAATATTTAAGAGCGGTAGTGTTTATAACTTGAACTTGTGCCGATGTTTGTTCTTGTCCATATGATGAAGAAACCAATTTTTCCAACGGAGAAAAATTAAATGCTGTAACTAGTGCTACACATGTAAAGAGATATCCTTTATCCATCTATGGAGATTAGATGCAAAATTATTTAAACATTTCTATTCATTATCTATCTTTAAGTGATTAATGTTATTCTTTTAATTTAGATAGAAAATATTTATATATACTTAGATTGTTTCAATATAAACAAAAAAGGAGATAAATTGGAATTTCAAATAGACACTGATGAAAAGCTAAGAATTCTCGAATCAAAATATTCCTTGATGAGAGATAGAATGCTGATGATAAACCAGAACATGATTGATCAATATAAAAAAATTAATTCTGAAATGAAACTGATAAATGACGATATAAAAGAGATAAAGATGAATCTAAATAACATGAAAGAGACGAATATGCATATAATAAAAGAGCTGCAAGGATTTGCCAGAAAAGAAAACCTTAAAGTACTTGAAAAATACATAAATTTTTGGAATCCATTAAATTTTACAACAGAAGAGGAAGTAATTAAGCTAATAGAAGAAAGAGGTGTTAAAAATTCCACAAGAAAACCAAGGACAAAAAAACAGGAAAAATAATATTGACGATGATATTGAAAGTCAAGAAGCCTCTTATAAACATATAACTGATACTGTGAACCAGGCTAAAATACCAAGATACCAGAGTGATGACAATATCTTAGATGAGCTAAATCAGTTTGACAGCGAAGAGCCTAAAGCAAAACCAATTGCAGGTACAATAAAACAAAGGATACCGGAAGAAGAATTGCTGGAGGAAGCGCCTTCACCACAACAAGAGAATATTTTTATGTACCCACAGCAGACTTTTCAAAAAGAACAAAGTATGGATCAGACTCAGGAGATAATTGAATCTGTTGTTGAGGAGAAATGGCAGGAACTAACTGCAAAACTTGGCGATTTTAACCTATGGAAAGACAGGGTTGAAAATGAATTAATGGGAATAAAACAGGAGATAATAAGGACACAGTCTAATTTTGCTAATCTTCAAAGAGCTGTTTTTGGAAAAGTATCTGAATATAATGATAATATATCTAATCTCAATTCTGAAATGAAGGCCTTAGAGAGCGTATTTGAGAAAATAATGCAGCCTTTGACATCAAATGTCAAGGAGTTATCCAAGATAACAGAAAAACTGAAAGAAAAAAACAGATAGGTTTAATCTACTTAATTTATCTTAGATTAAAATGAGCAAAATAACAAATGGACAAAAGGCCCCGACATTTTCGGTTAATGACAATAATGGCAACTTGGTAAAATTAAGCGATTTCGAGGGAAAGAATCTTGTCTTGTATTTTTATCCCAAAGATGACACTCCCGGATGCACAAAGGAGGCTTGCAGCTTTAGGGATTCTTTTTCTGAGTTCAGGAATAAAAATATTGAGATACTTGGTGTCAGCAGAGATGATGAGAAATCCCACAAAAAATTCATTGAAAAATATAAATTGCCTTTCAGGTTATTAACTGATAATAATGGGATTATATGCAAGATGTATGGTGTTCTGACTGAGAGATCTATGTATGGAAGAAAATACAAAAGCATAAACAGAACTACCTTCCTGATAGACAAAACTGGAAAAATAAAACATGTTTTTGAAAAGGTTAAACCGGAGGAACACGCAAGAGAAATTTTAGAACTATTCAAAAACTAAAAAAAATAAACGAAAATTTATAAACACCCCGATCTTCCTTATAAGATGAAATCCAGATATTTCCTGATTTTAACATTGTTGTTTGTTATACCCATTGTTATTTCAGGATGCGGCAGGAATAATACACAAACTACTGTTACAACTATTTCAGATGCTGGAAAAGAATCAGGCACAACTACAATTACAATATTTAATAGTGGAAATAATTTACAAGGTATTGCTCAAGGAGTTAATCATGTTGTTGAATTTACCGAATTAGGGTTTAATCCTAGCAGTATAAACATAAAAGAGGGAGATGGTGTTACTTTTATCAACAAGGCACAACAGGAAGCATGGCCTGCCTCTGCAAAACATCCCACACATAATGTATATCCTGGTTCAGGAATAGAAAAGTGCAACACTGCTGAGCAACCTAAGATATTTGATGCATGCCATGGACTCAAAAAAGGAGAATCATGGAGCTTTACTTTTAATGAGAAGGGGAAATGGGGTTACCATGACCATATAACACCTACTTTTTTTGGAATTATTAATGTTGATTAACATATAACCTTAATGAAATTTAAGTTATTGAGCGAACAGGGATTTGAACCCTGATTACAGCCTTACTGCCTGAAAACCGCAGGGCTGTGTACTTTCTGGATTTTATATCCAGGTTATACTATTCGCCCATTCTTCTTATTATCTGATGGATTTATATTCTTTTTTTGTCGGCTTTAATGTTTCTTTTATCCAGTATAATGAAACTTTTATCAGACCTAGTGCTTCAAAACGGCGCATTGAGTTTATTACATATGCATTTGCTATTGAAAATCTACCATGTAGCTTTGCTTTTTTAACAAAATCAGAATCTTCTTTTTTTGTTTTGCTTTCGTCAAAACCATTTATTTTTTTATACACATCTTTGGTGCAATATATTATGCCTGTTGTCCATGGAAACCATAGGAAGAAGTTCTTCAGGAACATAGCTATCTTATATTTTAACTTTCCCGGATTGGGTTTTACCCTGCAGGTTCCTATAACACTGCTCTTCAATTTCAGATTTATCTCTTTTAAAACGTTTTCTGTCAATAGAGTGTCTGCATCAAGAAAGATTAGTATCTCTCCTTTAGAATTTTGAGCGCCTATGTTCCTTGCCTTTGAAACATTTTTTTCCTTTATAGAAATTATCTTGGAATATCTTCCTGCTATTGATTCTGTCTCGTCTGTGCAGGCATTACAGATGACTATGGTTTCCACTTCTTTACTTTTTGGTATAGATTCCAAGGTCTTTCTTATGCACTTTTCCTCGTTGTATGCAGGTATTATTATTGAAAAACGCGGTTTCATCAGAAAAAGGTTTATAAACTTGCTTAAAAAGGTTTTTTATTAATGGAAAAAGGTAATATCTGCAATTCGTGCAAGAAACAAATACTGGAAGGCGCTGCTTTATTCAAATGCCCTGAATGCGGCAAGAGCGTTATTGTAAGGTGCAAGCATTGCAGAGAGATAGCTGCTAGATATACCTGTGAAAAATGCGGTTTTTCAGGCCCTAATTAGGATGATAAGTAAAATGGCAAGTGTTATAATAACCCTTAAGATAATGCCGGAATCTCCTGATACAGATGTGCAAGAACTAGAGAGTATAATAAAGAAAAAGATTGGGAAACATACTGGAAATAAGGAATTCAGGATTAATATAGAGGAGATTGCTTTTGGCTTAAAGGCTTTAAACATTACTTTCATTATGGATGAAAGTAAAGGAAGCACTGAGAAATTAGAGAGAGAGATTAGTGATATCGAGGGAGTTAATTCTGTTAATGTTGTTGATGTGAGAAGGGCTTTTGGATAAATTCTTATAATTATACAGGTTTTAAGGTGAATAAAAATATTTATATATATGTATACTCATATGTATATTATGGCAAAGACAATTATGATATCGGATGATGTATATAAAAAGTTGAAGATTATGAAAGAGAGAGGATAAGAGCTATAGCAATGTTATTATCAATTTAATGGAAAATAAAAGATCCAAGACTTTTACTGATTTAAAAAAATATTTTGGCGTGTTGAAGGAAGATAAGGAATATGATGAAATACTTAAAGAAACTAGGAAAGCTTGGAAAAAATGGACGGAAAGCTATGCTTAGATACTGATTTTTGTATAGAAATTATAAAGGGTAATGCTTCTATAGAGACTTTATTTGATAAGTTTGGGCCATATGAAATATATATTACTTCTATTACGATGTTTGAACTTTTTTTAAGAGAAACAAATATAAAAATTGTAGAGAATTTTGTTAGTTCATTTTTTGTAATTTATTTTGATGATTTTTCTGCTCTAAAAGTAAGTGAAATATCTAAAGATTTGAAGAGAAAAGGAATAAGCATAGATTTTAGAGATCTTTTTATTGCTTCTATATGCATTGTTAATAATTGTAATTTGGCTACTTTTAATAAAAAACATTTTGAACATACCAAAGATTTAGAATTAGTTTAATTGTTGTTACTTCTAAGTTATTAAAAATGGAAAGATTTATAAAGGATAAATTCTTCATATAATAGTAAAATGATGTCAATGTCAAAACTTGCAAATTCGAAGATAGGTACAGCTGGAAGAGTATTAATAGGAATTGAAACTGTTTTTATTCCAAGTTATGAAATGTTAAATCCTTCTGCAGTTTATTCTCAAGAAACAGAAAAATTTACATTTCAAGAGGAATCTGAACTTGCAGAAAATTT
This sequence comes from Candidatus Woesearchaeota archaeon, assembly GCA_018303005.1. Classification (GTDB taxonomy): domain Archaea; phylum Nanobdellota; class Nanobdellia; order SCGC-AAA011-G17; family GW2011-AR20; genus JAGVYY01. Next base: position 13,165 of record JAGVYY010000013.1, on the reverse strand, counting down.
AGCTGTTATCTCAACTTATCTACGTCGCTCTGCTGATTTAGAAGGATACCTTCCAATATATGATAATCCTTTTAAACATAAAGAAGTCTCTAGGCGTACTAATTTTAAAAAGAAAAGGATTACATTAACAGATTTACCTTCAGATTCTCAAGTAGTAAATATTGAAAGCTATCTTGGAGAGGATGTTAGTAGATTGGAAATACGTATAGAAGATAGTTCTCCATATATATCATTTGTTAATAATGGAAAACCTATATTAGATATTACAGAAGGTGATTGTTCATTCTCTCCTACATATGATAGAACAAAAAAAAATTCGTGGAAAAATAAAGATAAAGCAAATAAGGCATATGCTAAATTGGTACAGAAAATTGTAAATCATATTTTATCAAGAAAATGAAGAAAGTTTTTATAGAGAAATAGATAAATTAAAAAACAAAAATGGCAGAAAATAACCCATTAACAGAGGAGCAATTAAAAGAATTAAATGAGATAGTTAGTTTACCACCAGAAAAACAAAAAGAAAGGTTGGGACCGTTCTTAAAATCTTTAAATCCAGAACAGACAGAATTTCTGAAGAAACAGCAAGGACAAGGAAACTTTTTAATATTGCAAATAATATGGCTAAAAAAATATTTGATGTTCTAAAGACAGGAAGTAATATCTTTGTTGCTAACGGAGCTGAGGCTGGACAAAGATTAAATCATCTGGTTGTGCATGTCATTCCGAGGTTTGAAAATGATAACATAAATTTAACATGGCAGGGCAAGAAAATAGATGATAAAGAGATGGGAGAGATGCAAAAAAAACTAAGAATTGAGGTTGAGAAGCCTAAGGTAAAAGAATATAATCCTGAAGAGAGAAAAAATGAGGAAAATAAACTAATGAAGATGTATGAAAGATGGAATAAAAGAGTTCCTCTATAATCGTTATCTATCTTCTGAGATTGTTTTTGTATTTTTGTATTGCAATTATTTTCACAGAAGAGCTCAAACATCTATTCTATTAAGAATGATATGAAACATAAACCTTTAATAATATTATGACTTCTTCTTGTTTATGGTTTTATATCACTTAAGATTAAAAGCTAGGTGGCCTTATCTGGAAATAATCCTTGCCATTTTTTATATTTCTGTTGTTTTGTATAAACAATACCGGCTGTTTTATTCTTTGAACTTTGTTGATTTTGACATGAGCATATTTCATTAAGGAATATGGCTGATAAGCAGATTTCATGTACCATTCGTTACTGTAAGAGGGCTTAATCTTTTTGGTGACCATACTAATTTTATTGATTTAATATATGTTCCGATATACTGGATATTTGCACACCCTTTTGTTTTGTTAACTGGAGAAACTTTGGCAATTGGTGCAGCAGGTGTCTTGCTGTTTTTTATTGCTAAAAAACAATTTAGTTCAGAGATATTTGCTCTGTTTACTTCTTTTTTATTTTTTTCTTATCCAGCATTGCATTACCTAAACTTTGAGAATTATCATCCTGATGTTTATGTGGTATTATTTGTCTTCATGTTATGGTATGGATATCTAATTAACAGCTTAAAGCTGTTTTATTTTTCTTCATTTCTTATTATCTTAGTTAAGGAACAAATGTCTTTAATCCTTGTTTGTTTTGGCTTGTATCTATATCTTTTTAAGAAATGGAAGCCTGCAAAGTGGATTGTAATTATTGGGATATTCTTTTTTATCCTGCTTTCGTATGTTGTTATTCCCGGTGTTAATAATGTAAAGACATATTCACGGGTAGACTTATGGGCAAGCTCTGCTTTTAATGTCTTTAAAGGTAATATGGATTTTGGAAACTTTTTAGACAACAATGTGATTACTGAGAGGAACAAAGACTATCTGATAGATTTGTTTGCACCTTTCGGTTTTTTTCAGATATTTAATCCATTAGTGATAATGCTTAATCCTCTCTTTGTCTTGAATATTATTACAGACTGGCCATATGCGCATTCAATCCAGTACCATTATACTGCAGGGATTATAGGAACGCTGTTCATTTCATTCCTTGAAGCAGCTTATGCTTTTAACAATTATATCTTGGGCTTTTTTAAGAAAAGATATAAAAATACATTTAGGTATATTAAGCTTTATATGTATCCTATTCTTCTTTTAGTTTTTATTCTTTATATTATTCCATTTAACCAGAGAATTGAGCAGAACACTCTTAGATTTGAGAACTTGTTCAGAACTGAACCAAAAATAGATTATAAATTATTAGATGAAATAAAAGATATGCAGAACATTGTTGGTTCTGAATCAATATCAGTTTCATACCCATTGCTTCTATTCTTTTCTTCACGAAAAGAAATATTTATGTGGACAAATCCTTTTAAGAACGGGTATTATGGAGTAAATGATTCTGACACTTATGAAACGAAACCATTTTACATACTGTTGTATAGGCCTGTGATAGGGGAGAATGATTTTAATCTGACAAGGTCATATAACTATACGATAATAAATGAAACTGAAAAACTTGTACTTTTTAAGAGCGATATAATTAAATAAAGAATAAAATATTACCATAGATTAATGTTATTATAAAAGCAATCAAAAATGCAGGTGTAAACGGTATACCTTCTTTTATTGTTATTGTTTTTATTTTTAACTTTTTTATTATTGAAATTTGGTCGAGTGTAACACCTAAAGATTTTTTTGAGTATACTATTTTGTTCTTGCTGTAGATATCATTGACAATCCAGTCACCTTCTGTCAAATTGTTTATTGGAATATTTTTTATCATGCATGATTTTTCTATTGTTTTTATAAATATTAACAGATACGGGATCAATGTTATAAGGAGTGATATTGAGATTATAAACAATTTTAAAATCATAATATGTGTAAACAAAGATGAGACTACTATGGCTAATGATAATATTAAATAATAACGTATTTTTTTCAATTTTGCTTTTTTCAGTTCTGCTAAAAACTTATCTTTGTTTTTTATTGCTGTATAAGCACTAAACAACATTCCGTACAATGAACCAAAAATCAGTATGTTTAGGAACATGCTTAACAGCAATGGCAAATCCATGCTTGGATTAAAATAGCTTAAAAAAAATGAAGGATATTGGGAAAAAACAATACCTAGAGACATCAGTAATTTTGAATCTCCACCACCCCATTGCTTTGTATAATACATGAACAGAGCTATAACAAAATACATGATAAATCCTAATACTGCATATAGGAATGGTGTGAATGATTTTATTGTTATTGATTCTAAGAGTTTTAAAAAGAATACTATTATTAATAAAGAATAATTTAAAAAATCAGGTATTTCCCTTGTTTTAATATCTGTGATGGATGCTATTACCAATGTTATTAATGTGATAATGATAAGAAGTATGTCTAAAATCATTTTTATGCTAAAAGAATGATATTTTATAAATTTATTTGATTTGATAAACTTTACATGATAAGTGTTATAGGTGCAGGGTATGCTGGAAGTTATACTTCATACTTATTAGCAAAAAATGGGTTTAAAGTTAATGTTTATGAAGAACATAACAACATAGGAAAGCCTGTAAGGGATACTGGAATTGTGACTTCTGCATTAGGTGATTTAATAAAAATAGACAATGATTTTATTGATAATGAAATAAACAAAGTAAAAATATTCTCTGAAAAGAATTACTTGGAGTTAGATATTAAGAGAGAATATGTTCTTGACAGGGTTAGATTTGACAGATACCTGATTAATATGGCTATCGATAGCGGCGCTAAATTATTCATGAAACACAAATTAATAGATTTTGAAAACAGCAAAAAAGTCAAACTAAGATTTTCGAATAACAAGATAATTGAAGATGACAAGCTTGTCGGAGCTGATGGACCAAGATCTATTGTTGCAAATAAATCCATGCTTGTAACTAACAGAGAATATCTAATCGGAATTGAAGCAAGAGCTAAATTAAAGACTGATGAAACTGCATTTGAGATTTATCCTACTTTAGTAAATGATTTCTTTGGCTGGATTGTTCCTGAAGGTAAGGGGATTGTTAGAATAGGCATTGCTACAAGAAAAAATACTAGAGAATATTTCTATAAATTTTTAAAAGAGAAAAATATCAAAAAAATCATCAGCATGAACGGCGGCTTGATAACAGTATACAGAAGAGATTATAATTTTTCTTTGAATAATTTGTATCTTGTTGGTGAGGCTGCAGGTTTGGTAAAGAATACAACCGGCGGCGGGATATTAACAGGGATGATATCAGGACAAGAACTAGCAAGATCATTAAAGGAAAACAAGAGTTATGACAAACTAATAAAAAAAAGACTGGGCAGAGAATTGTTTTATCATGATCTTATAAGGAAAGGCCTTGACAAATTTTCTGAAAAAGATTATAGTGAATTAATAAAACTGTTAAGTCAAGAAAGGATTGTTGGTTTGATCAGAAAAATAAAAAGGGATTTTCCAAGTACATTTGTTTTCAGTTTATTGTTAAGAGAACCGAGATTGATAAAATTCATAACTAAGATTATTAGATAAAGATTTAAATAAAAGTCCTATAATCTATATGATGAAAAAAAATAATATAGTCAATTCACTGGTTTTTTTGATGATAATAATATTTCTTTTCAGTTATTTTAAACCTAATTTAATATTTTCTGATACGACTTTAAGCGGAGGAGATACAGGGAGCCATAATTACCTAGCTAAATTCATGGTAGAAAATTTGTTTAATAACTTTAGACTAACAGGCTGGAGTGATGCATGGTATGGCGGATTTCCGATTTTCAGATTTTATTTTCCATTCTTATATCTTTTAAATGCCTTGTTCTCGCTGATAATTAATTTTAATACTTCTTTTAAAATCATAACAGTATTAGGGACCTTTTTATTACCTTTCTCCGCTTATTATGCTTTTAAGCTGATGAAGTTTGATTTTCCAGTGCCTATAGTTGCAGCTTTGTTTACTATTCCTTTCCTTTTTTTAGAGAACAATTCTATGTATGGTGGGAATATACCCAGTACATTAGCAGGAGAATTTACATATAGCTTTGCGTTGGCTCTTTCTTTGCTATTCATAGGGTATTTCTATAGAGGCATAACTACTTATAAAGGTTTTATCTTAAGTGTTGTTGTGCTGAGTGTTATAGCTTTGTCGCATGTCATACCTGTTTTTGTTTTGACTTTTAGCTGTTTGTTGTTCTTGTCATTTTTTAATAAAAGAGAGATCAAATTTGGCATTCTTGTTTTTATCTTTGCCTTTTTTATAATTGCCTTCTGGACAATACCTTTTCTTTTTTATTCTGACTTGACAACGTCAATGAGGTTTATTCCAGACAGAAATTTGAAGTTACTAATACCTGAGAACATCTTGTTTTTGATGCCTCTTGCTATTCTTGGCGGGATATATGCAATCAAGAAACATGACAAGAGAATTTTGTTTTTCTTTTCTTTTCTTTTCGTATCATTGCTCTCATTTTTGTTTATGCCAAAAGGACATATATGGAATGTGAGATTTCTCCCTTTTTATTATCTGGGAATTGGGATGATTGCAGCGTATAGCTTTGGCATTTTATATGAGCACTTAAGATTCAGATTTAAACAGATTGCTGTTATTTTCCTAACCATCTTGGTGCTTTTATTAGTAAATTACAATGTCAGTTTTATAGACAGTTGGATCAAATGGAATTATTCAGGATTTGAAAACAAGGACAAATGGGAAACATTTAATGAAATGAACTTGTTTCTGAACAACCTGGATGAAGGGAAAGTTTTTTATGAGTATACTGGAAAACATAATGAGCAATTCGGAACGCCAAGGTCTTTTGAGCTGATTCCTTACTTTACCAACAAGGCAACAATGGAGGGCTTGTTAATTGAATCAGGAATAAACAGTCCATACCATTTCATTCTCCAAAGTGAAACAACATTTACACCTACTTGTCCAATTTCAGGTTTAAGGTGCAATAACTTTGATCTGAAAAAAGCGTATAAACATCTTGAGATGTTCAACATAAAATACTTTGTTGCTTCTACTGATGATGTAAAAGATTCAATCAGGAATGATACGAATTTCAAATTGCTGAAGAGCATTGATTTTATAGATGTATTTGAATTAAAGAGAAAAAACAGTTATGTTGATTTTTTAAGATATGAGCCAGTTATTATGGACAAAAGAAACTTCAGGCAAAAATCATTAGAATGGTTCAAAAGCAATTATACTGATGTTGAAATTGTTTACAATGACAAAGGTATTCTAAATTTTAAGAGAATAAGCAAGATTAATGAAATTGGTTTTGAGGCTATTGACTATAATGGGTGTTATGTTGATGAGAATTATAAAAGTGACAAGATAGTCATAAATACAGATTGCATTGGAAAGCCCTTGCTTGTTAAGGTTTCTTATTTCCCAGAATGGAAGGCTGTGAATGGCAGGCTTTATCCGGCTAGTCCAGCGTTTATGATGCTGATACCTGAAAAGGAAGATGTCCTTGTTTATCATGGAAGCACTTTTATTGATAATTTAGGCATGATATTGACTTTTATAACTGTTTTAATATTAGTATTCTACAGGAAAAAAATATTAACATGAAATATGTAAGCATTGTAATACCCGCACATAATGAGAAAAAGAACATTAAAAACACAATAGTTAATATTCTAGAAAGCGTTAAGAATTCCAAGATAATAGTTGTGTGCAACAACTGCAATGACGATACTTTTTCTATTGTGGAAAGATTAAGGCAAAAAAATGACAATATCCTTAACTTAAACTTCACTGATAAAATTGGCAAAGGGGGTGCTATCATTGAGGGTTTCAAACTTGCTGACGGAGATTATATAGGATTCGTTGACGGAGATAATGCTTTTTTTACTTCAGATTTGCTGGGGCTTATCAATGAACTGGGGAAAAGTGATTGTGCTATAGCTTCAAAATGGTTGAACAGAGGTTTTTTCAATGTGAATGAGAGCTTCTTTAAAAAAATATCCGGTAGGATATGGAACTTTTATGTTAACATACTTTTTGATTTGAGCATCAAAGATACTCAGGCAGGGATGAAGTTTTTCAGGAAACGAGTTTTGGACAGGGTAATTCCTGAAAGAGAGTTCATCTGTACGGGATTTGATTTTGACGTTGAGCTGCTGGGCAGGGTTAAGAAAAATGGATTTAGTATAAAAGAAATTCCTGTAAATATAAACAAATCAAATAAGAGAAGTAGCTTTTCATATCTTGACAGTTTAAAGATGATGTTAAACTTGGCTAGATGCAGGTTCTTCCCATAAATTATTAGAAATACCCCCTCTTTTTTGTATTATTTTCAGTTTTGGCGTATTTTCTTCAGAGCAAGATGAATTTTATTTTTGGTTAATCAAAATATTACAGATTTCTTGAAAGATTTCTTTGAAAAAGGTTTAAATATAAGTTAGATTACGAATATTGAATACTGTTTGATAAAAAAGGTGTTTATTTATGTGGAATAAAATAAAAAAAGAGTATGTTGTAATATTTATCATTTTTTTGAGTTCTATGATATTATTTAATTATTTTGATCAAGAATTTAATTATACCGGGCAAGTTTATAGAGAAATCAATAAAAATGATATAACCGGATATGGTGTTTTTGACACAATTGGAAATTTTTTTAAGAATTTATTCAACAAAAAAGAGGTTGGTAATATTGCAGATAGGTGTGTTATATATCAAAATGCTATTGAATGTTTTGACAGCCCATATTCATGTAAATGGAGTCCAATCACAAGATGTAGATCTTCAACAAGTTCTCAGGATGAAATAAGCTGTAGTGCATATAACACATTGGATAGAGGAATCTGCGGATCCCAGTGTGTTTCAGGATGCAACAACAATGCTAATTGTGTTATTAGGTCAATTACAGACAGTGGTACAAGTACTATTAGGAATGTTTGCATAACAAAAAACCAAATATCTACAACATCTACGACAAATCCTACAATAAGTTCTACAACTACAACATTGCAAGAAACGAATTTTATTGGTGCGTTTGATTCTGTTGACTGTAGGTATGGAATTGCAGGATGGGTGGCTGACAGAGATAATCCATCAGATTCCATTGAAGTTGATATTATTGTTGATGATGTTTATTTCACTACTTTTGATACATCAGAAAATGAGAGAAGAGATGTCTGCAATGAATTAGGCAATTCTTATAAGACTGAAGGAAATACATGTAAGCATGGTTTCTTTTTTAATGTCCCAGATGAACTAAAAGACGGAAGAGAACACAGTATTGATATTACTGGTCCTTATGACTCAAAGATAATCTCTTATTCTAGAGATAGTAGTAATTTTATTGATAAAAAAATCCTTAAATGCGAGAACACTGAGTTGCAGACATCGCTGCAGAATCCAGGATTGGAGAATGGATTGAATAATTGGGAGCAACACGATCCATCGCGACCTTGCGTTGTAAATGCACAATATTTTAACTCAGGAAGTAAATCAGCTAAATGCGATAAAGAGTTTACAGGTTTAGCACAGGAGATAAAGCTTAACACTCATACAGATTATGCATATTCTATTTTCATTAAGAATATTGGTACAAAGTATGGGTATGCATGCCTTTTCGGAAAAAACTTTTTTGATAATACAGGTGCGGCTGCCTGCATGGGTAAAACTAAGGTAAGCCCTGGAGAATGGAAAGAGGTTTCTTATAGATTCAATTCAGGTAATAAATCCTCGACAGATGACCTGCACTGGGAATTATGTGAAGGAGCTTGTGAACAAGGACAAGACTTGAGCGGAGCAGCATTCCTGTTTGATGATTATAATATTGAAGAGAAAGAGGAAGTACAAAATTCATGCAGCAATTCCTGCATAAGCAATGATTTTACATTAGGCAAATGTGCGGCACCTGGATCAGTGCAGAGTATGCTAAACAGAGGAAAGACATATAATGAAGGAACATGTTCTTATAAATATTCTGAACTTGATGGTCCAACTGAATGTGACTTAAATAATAATGTCTGTGTATGTTACAATCAAGACATTTGTCCAAGCAGCCAGTGTACAGTAGATGGCTGTACAGACAGACTGAATATTGTTTCTGATCCCCCGATAAATGTAAAAGCAGATGAGGAGCTTGTGTATGAGCCAATAATAGAAGGGAAGATTACTGGACATGACTTAGGATACGAGCTTGTTCAGGGACCATCTGGAGCTACTTATATCATAAACAAGTTAAGATGGACACCTAGTGAGGATGATGCTCAGAGTAGGATTGCTTTTATCATAGCTGTTAGTGATTTGACTGATTCTAGAAATGTTAGACAGGAGTTCAGCGTTGAGGTACTGCCTGGAGAGACGATTGGATCAGATTTATATGCTCCATCATTAGAAAGTGTAGATTATAATAATGATGATGGTGATGTCCAACTTACATGGAAAGATTCTGGAAACGGAAAGAGCACTGACAGGATAACATTTACAGCTACAACATCTGGTACTGCAACTGTATCAGAGATAAAAATTTATGTTGATGACAGCACGGTAAAGACCTGCAGTATAAGCCCTTGCTCTTCATCATTGATAGGACCTTTTGGAGCAGGAGCACATACATACAAGGCTGTTGCAAGAGATCCTTCGGGGAATGTGTATAATTCAGAGGTAAAATCCTTTACTGTAACTGTTCTATCACCAACAACTACTGTTGTATCAGGATGTGAGCAGTTTACTGATCCTTCTGATGATGAAGCTTGTCTAGAATATTTATCTCCTCCTCAAAGATGTGACTGGGATTCCAATAGGAATCCTCCTTGCTTTACACTTGGTACAGGTTTTGGAACAGGCAATGCAATTGTTAGTAATATAAAACTTACAGGATGGGCAATTAGCAATGATGGTTTCTTTACTAAAATAAAGAATTTCTTTTTAAAATTATTCGGAAAGAAAAATGTAGGTATTTATACAGGTCCTGAAATAAATTACATAATAGAAAGAAGAGAATATGCAGACAACAACTGGGTTAATGTCGACGAGGTTTCTAATAGTGATGTATGTACAGACAGTATATGCTCTTTTACTGATAATACCATTGTATTCAATGAAGGAGATACTTATTTTTATAGAATAAAAGCAACCAGAGAAACAGAAATCGGGCCTTACAGCAATGAATTAAGCGTTGACATACCTTATGATGTTCAGAATGAAAACAGAAATCCTATGATTACATCTATACCAAAGACAGTTGCAATTTTAAATCAGGAATATCAGTATGATGTTGATGCAGCAGACCTTGATATGGATACTTTAAGTTATTCTTTGATAAATATTGCTACCGGGATGAATATAGACAGTTCTACAGGTTTGATAAGATGGATACCAACACAAAAAGGTGTTTATCCTGTTAACATCAAAGTAAGTGATAATAAAGGTGGGATTTCATATAGTGATTTTGAACTTCTTGTTGCTGGAACAGGAAACTTGCCAAGCACAGGCGTTAATGTGAGATTTGAGTACCTGCCTGGTGTTGATTTAACTTCAGACTCAAGTGTTAATGGACTGAATAATGCACATACCTTACATATTATTGCAGACAAAGATAATGCTATAAAACTGATAAGCTCAAGTTTTGAATCTTCTAATATTATTAATAATGTTACAACAAGAGAGTTGTGGATTGTTAATAGATTAGGATCCCATGTTTTTTACAAAAATAATTTTAACAAAAAAACTTATGCAGGCAAAATAAGTAAAGACGAGTTTATGAAAGTTGGAGATAGTAAAGGCATTGTTGCAATCAATCAGAATGTTGGTGGTAGTTATTATGACCATGAGTTTAATATAGGAAATAATTTGTTTATTGAAGGCAAAACAATTACATTAATTGATGTTGGTTCAAATGATGATATCATTGTTTCGGTAAGTGGTGTAAGAGATGTTGTACTGAATAATGTCGAGAAGTTGATTAATGGAGTCCACATCTTTAATCAATTACCGAATTACGATGCTGATAAAAGTATGAGAACTGCTGAAATCGGAGTTCAATTAGAAAAAACACGAGCACAAGATACTGATATTTATCGTTTGTTGACTGAAAATGATGAGACTGTTGCATTAACTGTAGGAAAAAATTCAAATGGAGATTATGCTTCTATTGGCTATACCCCAGCGCAGGAAGAGAACAATGAGGTTATATATGGATATAGGGTTGGAGATGAATTTGCGTTAATAGGAGCATTTAATGGAAATATACTGGGGAAAAATATAAGCGTAGCAAATCCAAGAGCTAATGGAGCTAATGATGCTGTTGTCTTAAATATCCCTTGGGAAAATGTCATTCAGAACCTGAAAAAAGAAACTGATGTTACAAATGGCTGCAATAACGGTCAAGACGATGACGATGATGGTGTTATCGATGAGTTGGATACTGACTGCTCTGGAACAGGAGCTTATGCTTATATTAACGAGATGACTGTTTCAAATAATGAGCCTTACTATTATTCAAATATAGAGGTAAGATGTGGATTTGGTTATAATGGAACCACAACAAGCAATGTGCACAAAAGCAACTGCATTAAGGCTAAATTAGGAAATAATGAATGCAGAAATATCAAGTATGACAGAACTACGGTAAGCGAGATTTTTGAGTGTAGTACTGGAAGCAGAGCTGGAATGCAGGATGCTGTTTGTTACATAAATAATAACTGCGTTTCCATTGGTGTAAATCAGAATACTGAAGAAACTGAATCTATTGAAGTTATGGAATTTAATTATTGTAGTGATGGTAAGGCTGCTGATGATATTAAACAGCTTGAATTTAAGAATGTTAATGTAGACCAGATTTTTGAGGCTGGAAAATCTGTTAATGTTAAAATAAGATTAAAGAATGATGAATTAAACGAGGAAGATTTAAAGATAGGTGCTGCTGCAGGTGTTATTGATTTGAATGATGGATCTGTTTTAGTAGAAGATACAGACAGTGCAAATGTTAAATTTGGAAAAACACAGGAATATTCTATTAATTTGGAAGTGCCAAGAAGTTTTGATTCAAAGCATATTTACAGGCTGTTTATTAAGGGTTATAACTTTGATGATGAATCCAATAGTTGTGTTCAAAATTCAATAGCGATAAAAATGAAAGGAGGAAGTTCTACTGGCGGAACTGTTACGACAACTACTGAACCAATTATTGAAACAACTACTACAACATTTCCTGATGTGACAAGACCTACTTTTGATGATAATTTCCCTAGAGATACCTTACCTGATAATAATGATATTGATAATGATGAATTGCCTGATGATTGGGAGCTTAAATATTTTGACAGCTTAAATGAAGAACCTGATGCGGATTATGATCAGGATGGCAGGACAAATTTAGAAGAATATGAAGATGGAACTGACCCAACAGATGCAAAAGATGTGTTAAAGAAAGGGATTTCTTGGTATGTGTGGGTTATTATCATTGTTGTAATTATAATAATTATAGTGGTAGCTATATTTATGAGGGGTGGTGGGAATAAATACAGCCCTTTGGGAAAACCATCTTTTAAGGGAGAAATACCGAATTTTAAATTTAAAGATGAATCTATAGGTGGAGGATTTAGTGCAGCGAAGAATATAAGTCAGTTAAAAGATTATGTTAAGAAATCTAAAGACAAAGGATTTACTGATCTCCAGATTAAAAAAGCCCTGTTAGCAAAAGGTTGGACTCAAAAAGAAGTGGATGATGCATTTAAATAAAATATGAAAAAATTAAATATATTGTTTTTGGCGTTGATAGTAATAATCTTCTTAATTGGAAATGTTGAAAATGTATATCCTGCAGATGATACAAATGAATTAACTGGAGATGCTATCCAGGGAAATTTTTTAGACAAAGTATTCAATTTTTTCAAAGGATTATTCGGAAAGAAAACTGTCGGTACTATTGTTTCTGATTGTTCAAAATATACAAGTAAGCTTGCATGTGAACAAAATAACTGTGAATGGTCATCGACCATGTGTTTAAACCCTTCTGAATATGTGACATCAACATTACGAATAACATCGACTACATTACCAACCACCACAATTACGATACCTGTTACGACATCTATAACAACATCGCTTTCATTACCAACAACTACGACTACATTACTAACTACAACAACTACAATTACTGTAGTTCAGTCAAATGTCTTTCAATCTTTAACACACAATCC
>JAGVYY010000012.1 GCA_018303005.1 Candidatus Woesearchaeota archaeon | reverse complement strand
CATATAAACTAGAAATAAAGCTGGAATTAAATTCCTACAAATATTTAGATTAAACCTCATAATTACCATTAACGAACTAAAACTATTTAAGCCTTTTCATTAAAAAAACGTCACGCGATATTGCATAATTAGAAATAAGAATAATAAGATACTAAAATATGCACTAATCTATTATAATATTATAGAAAAATGAACAGTATACGAAAAATATACAACATCCTTATAAAAGAATTTAAAGAGCAAGGCTGGTGGCCCATTTCCTCTTTAAAAAACAAAGAAGGGATTGATGAAAATGGTTATCATCATAAGAGTTATTATTATCCAGAAACAGATGAACAGATATTTGAGATATGTGTGGGAGCAATTTTAACACAAAACACATCATGGAAGAATGTTGAAAAAGCAATTACTAATCTAAAACAAAATAACTCTCTTAGTGTAAATTCCATATTAGAATTAAATCAGAACAAATTGGCTGAACTGATCAAAAGTTCAGGCTACCATAATCAAAAAGCAAGGAAACTAAAAGAATTTGCAAAATTCTATATAAAAAATAAAAATAATATCCATCGAGAAGAACTATTAAGAGTATGGGGCATAGGTCCGGAAACAGCAGATTCAATTTTATTATACGCTTTTAGAAAAGAATATTTTGTTATAGATACCTATACAAAAAGAATATTCTTAAGAATTGGTTTATGTAGCCAAAAAATTTCTTATAATGAATTCCAGAGTTTAATACAAAACTCAATAAAAAAAGACTATAAAATTTATAATGAGTACCATGCCCTGCTTGTTAAACTGGGAAAAGAAACTTGCAAGACAAAACCTCTATGCTTCAAATGCCTCTTAAAGAGCACATGTTCTTTTTCAAAAAACAGTAAGTTATTACTTAAGAATAGCAAAAATAGAAAGGTTTAAATACTGATAATTTCTAGTTGTTATACCAATATTTAATTAAAATGGCAGATAATACAGACAATCGCGTAGTACCAAGCGGGGAATTAAGTTTAGATGATAGAGCATTAGAGCAGGTTGTCACAGAAGAAGCTACTCAAGCTCATCCACAACAGAGTGCTGTAAATATGCCTAGTGAAGAATTCGGTAAATATACGCTTAATGATAGATTTATCTATTTCTTAGAGAATAGTGTCCCATCAAGTGATTTAGTAAGGATTAAGGGCAATGATAAACCAAATAAAATAAACAAGCTAGAAAATTCTGCAATATCAGAGATTGTGAAAATTATGGGGAGTGATTTTTTCCAATTTGAAAATTTTCGTATATTTTCATCAATGGGTGCAACTACATCTAATATCTTGGTTGGTAATTTAAAACTATTAGGAGAGATTCCTTTTAATTGCTTTTATCAAGGTTTGTTAGCATTTTTTGGAGACAAGGAAACTACAGATTATTTACTGAAAACAGATTTTAGTGATGCTTTAGGTATTAATGATAAAACAAAACCAGTAAATTTGGAAAATGAGGAATTATTAAAATATTTTCCGGATTTTTCTCAGTTTAAAAATTTAAATTGTGGATATATGATTCCAAAAGATCCTTATTTATTATTACTCGCTGTTCAACCTAATTATAGGAGATTTTTAAGCGCTTGTTTTGATAGAGCAGCATCAGAAAATATAATGCCATTTGCAGATGAAAAAACATTCGTGGGAGATTATAATGGTTGCACCTTAGATTATCAAAGTTATCACACAAATTCTATAACAAAAATATTGGGTGAATGCCTGTTTAGTATGAAAACAATTGTAAAAACAGGCAAACATTTTGATGTTAAAAATTTGAAACAGTACATGGATGTTATTGATGATCTTAAATCAAAATTAGGTAAGCTTTTACCTATTGATACCTTATAAAATTAAAAAAATGTCACAAGAAAATCAGCAAACAAGGACAATTGAATATATTGCGAATGAGTTATTAGCAAAAGGTTTAACAAAAGACCAGATAATAAGAAAGATAAATGAAGCAGGTTTTCTTGCAACATTAGAAGGGGTATCAAAAGTCTTGGGTTCAAGAGTAACACCAACATCTTTATACAGAATTGAATATGATACAACAAACAATAACCTGGATTTTAAATTTTTAGAAGGTAAAGGAAAACCACCAAAGGCAAACTCTGTAGATGTTGATGTAACAGATAATGTCATAGCCTCTTTGTCAGGTAAAAAAATTCCTATATTGTTTGAAGGAATTACAGGAACTGGAAAAACATATACGCTTGAACAGGTCTTAGATGCCGTTTACCATATAGATAATAGAAGAATCTTACGTCTTAATGCGAATATGTCTAATGTACTCCAGCCATATATTAATGGACAAATAGAAAACGGGGCATTAAAGATTTATATCAATAGAGATGCTGCAAGAGACATACTTGCTTTGCTTGTTGATGAAGAAAATAGGGGGGATACAAATGCAGTTATTGGTTTATTAGACAGCCAAGTCACTCTGCCAAGTGGTGAGCGTGTAAATCTCGGACCCTTAATCCCACAGCTGGATATAAATGGAAAAAGTGTGAATGTTTATTTTGATGAAGAAAAAATAAAATCAATTGCTGTTTATGGTGCGCAAAATCCATCAACTGCTTCATATTCAGGAACAAGAGCAACAGATGGTGCAGTAGGCAACAGGCAATTAAAAATAGCATATCCAAATATGGCAGTAAACTCTGGCTCAGCTACAATAAATATGGATGCAGCTGAGTCTAATGGGCATGTTGAATTTATTGATTTTTATGTAAAACAACTTTCAAAATATCTCGGAGTTAATTTAGATACTTTATCAAAATTATTAAAACCAACAGACAGCTCTGAAGAAGAAAAAAGAAGAGCAAATAGCGAATATCTTTCTTTGCATACATTTGCATTTGATCCAAAAAATATTAGGAATAAATTCATAAAATCTGCTGTTGAGGGTGCAGACCACATAATAAACCTTACAGGAGGAGATGGTTTGGCACAGAACTTAGAAGATGATCTTGGAGTAGCAGAGGAATGGACCGAGACTCTCAGGAGTTATGGTGTGGATTTTATCTATAATGTATCATTCGATCCAACATCAGAAGTTATAAAAAAAGTTGATGCTGTCAGATCCACATTTGGTGAGCCTTTAATAGAAAGGGATAAGACAAAGGCAATAAAAAATGCAGAAGCCCTAGCCTTAATAATATGGTACAAACAGGCATATGCCAATGCAAGAGAATTAGGCACTTCGCCGTTAGATGAATTTGCACAGCTAAGGTCACCCTTAACATTAAAAGATATTGCTTGCGCTTATGCAATTGTGTTAAACGATAAAATGCAACGGAAAAACGGCGCTTCTCCAATCACTGTCATAAATCAGGCATTTAAGGATTATGTAACTTTATATCAAGATTTTGCAACTAGAGTTTATCAAGAGCCAAAAACCTTTAATATTCATGATCCTGATATGAGTATAAGGTACCTTGCTTCTTATATGGCAGTAAGTTCAATAAAGAATGAAAATAAGTTAACGCCTGATGAATATGCAAAAAAGATGATAGTTGCTGTAAACAATACATCAGCAATGCTTAAAACTTTAGATGATGGAAATGATACAAGGAAATTATTAATAGCACGTATAAATGCAGATTTAGCTTCTCTAGCAGGTTTTATACATGAATATAGAAGAGAGCTTGCAGACTCATTTAATAAAGTGCCGCAGAATGCTACAGAAGTTCTTCCAAGATATAATGCATTAAAAGATTTGGTTGAAAAAGCCAGATCTGATGTAAGGACCAATTATACACTGCCAAGAGTCGAAAGAACATTTGGCATATAAGATGAAACCTTTATTGGAATATGAATTAATAACTGCAGAATCAAATTTTAGGCCGATTACCCTAGCTGAACAGCCAATGTTTGCCAGTATACCTATTGAGAAAACAGAGCCGGATCCAAACCATAGAAGGCATTGGATGTTCGCGACAGATAATGAAAAAATTCTTGCACATGTTTATAAGCCAGATTATATTTTAAAAAAATTTAAAGATACAGTTGTTCCTGTTTATGCCAGGTCATATGGCCTTCCAAATTTAAGTAAAGATGGAATCACCAGAGTAGCAAAAACTCTTATTTACCACACATTTGATTATCTATTATTTCATGAATTGTTCCATCCTGTTTTTCTTCCAAAAAGCGAGCCAGATAAGGAAAGATTTGATGTTGCGTTAAAAAATGGAATAAAAAGAGCTGAGCCTCATTTAAAAGATCCAGATGTTGTTAACAAAGCAGGCAATTCTAGAAATGCAATGTGGGATTTTTTTATTGATACTTTTTTCTTTTATCTATCTCAACCAGAAAACACTTACGGAAGACATTTTAAAAGAATTTTCGTTCAGAATAATGAAACACTTGAGAGTATAACTCTAAAAGCACTTCCAGATGGTATAATTACTGCATGGGATGTTATTGAATTAGCAGATAATAAACCACAAACACTTTTTTACCCTATTACAAGAGGTATCTATTCTTTGTTATTCTCAAATTCAGGGTTATTGAGAGAATCTGTTTTTACATATTTTAATGATAAAATAAAGGATAAGATTCAAAGTTCAGAATTAAGAAACACAATCATAACCTCTTTGTCAAATGCTGTTAAATATCTCGATCAAGATGCTTTAAGAAGATTAGCTATAGATAGAAACAAATTTATTGATGCAATAACAGAGCTTTATGATAATATGGGCAATGCAAAAACAGCTTCTGTCCATCAGTATATTGTAAAAGCTATTACAGAAATAGGAATGAGACCAGAATTTAGGTATGCTTCAGTTGGTGGTATTATAGAGCCTTTGTCTAAGTATATTGATATAAATAAAGAAGAGAGAAGAGATGGCGCATACATCGAAGATCAGGAAGGTCAAGGTTCAGAACAAACATCACCAACCCAAAGTGGTGGAGGTGCAGAAGAGGTATTACAAAGTCTAATAAATCAGAACGATCCTGATTTAGACAACATACTATCATCAGTTGCAAATGATCAAACACAACCTAGAACTAACAGAAGGATTAGGCTATCAAATCTTGCTAAAGATCAATATTATAAAAAAAATGCAAAAGAAATTTCAATAAGATCTCCAATAACAGAAGCAGTGGAAATTAATCTAGGCTTTAGAAAAGTTCCAGTAAAAATTAATGAATTATTATTAACTCAGGATCAATTATATAATCTTCCTTTTGAAAGATTATATCAATTTCAGTTGGAAACGGGAATTCAGTGCCTTTTCCAATTATCAGATTATCAGTACAGATATGACATATATGAATGGAAGGAAGAGCCGATACGTGATTTTACATATACAAAATCCGGTATAATCCTACCAGACAATATAATATTTCGTGTAGATGGTTCAGGATCAATGTTAAATCCAGGAGGTGCAGAATTTGTAGGTTCTAAAAGCAGATATGATTGTTTAATGCATGTTCTTTATGGCATAACAAAATCAACTGTAAAGGCTGCAAGAGAAATGAACAAACAAGTTTCAGTGGTTGGAGTAAATTATAGCAGCTCTGGTAAAACAAAAGTTAGTCAACCTGTTGAACTGCAAATGTTCTGTGAAACACCAAATAATAATTGTAAAGGAGTGTTGTTAAATCCAGGATGTGGTTCAACTTATCACGATATCTCGGCATATCAAGCTGCATATAAAGATCTGAGGCCTGGAAAAACATTAGATATCACTATAGCTGATGGCGACCTTGATTCAAGTCACGATGATAGTATCGCAGAATACAGGAAAATCCTTGCAAAACCGGAAAATACAGGATTATATTTCCCTATCTTTCAAGAAGGTAGATTTGCTTTAAGAATGAAGTTATTAACAAAGGAAAAATCCAACTTAGTTTACAGGCCGTTCTTAAATTTTAATGAATTGCAAGCAGCAGCTACAGATTTAATAATCCAGTATGCAAGAGCTGCAGAAAGATTTGGTAAAGCATAACAATAAAATCTGCGTTTATAACCGATTTGTATCACTTTATCCTCCTTTCTTTCGGGACATAATTCAGTATTTTACCATCTTTATATTTCCCGGTTCCTATAAAGTCTTTTTTGTTCCTTATTATAACAAAAGTCTCATCATAATGCTCCTTTATATTTTCCAAATCATTTCCAGCCAGCCATTCACTGGATTGATCTTCACTGATGTCAATTACATTCTTCTTCGCAAAAGGGCCTATTATCTGTGAGCCCTCTATCGTTAGTCTTAGTTCATTTTCTAATCTGCAGAAATACAATCCAATAGAATTAATTCTTATGTTCTCTAAATTAACATTCTTTAGGTTTTTATTTATAACAAAAATTTTATTTTCATTGTTCTTTAAAAAAATATAATTAATCTTTAGACTGCTGATTCCATATTGTCCTTCTATCTTCTTCAGCAGTATTTTTTTCTCTTTCCTGCTCAGCTCCTTAAGGTTGTTCATACCATAACCAAGACAAAATAGTTTATATATTTAGCTCATGGACAGAAATCTGATAAAATCTTCCTTAAATTTTCCTTCAGGGATTTCCTCCACAACAGTAATATTGTTGCTTACTGATTTTTTCAACCTTAGTTCAGCAACAGTCATCCCGCATGTATGCTCTCCCTCGGTTTCAATTACAATATCATAATCTCTTTTCCTGCAGCAATCAGGATTAATAAGATAATAAACAGTCAAGGGATCATACATCAATGCGCCATCAACACCTTCTTCTTCAGCGATGTTCTTTATATAAGGTTCAATCATTGATATTACAGGTATCCTTAGATTTTCATTTTCAATTTTCTGGAAGTCTTTTTTGAACAGTCTGACATTGTTGCAGGCATCTAAAGGTATTAATGTTTTCTTTATAGGAAACCTAAATACAATATCTGCAGCTTCAGGGTCAACGAACATGTTGAATTCTGCAACTCTGTTCTTGTTCCCGGGAACCTTAATCGCGCCCCCCATTATTACAATCTCTTTTAGGTTCAGCATATTATCCCTGTCTTTCAGTATTGCTTTTGCAATATTTGTCAAAGGCCCCAATGTAACCAAAGTTATTTCACCAAGATTCTTTTTAATGATATGAAGGATTTTTTCAACTGCATCTCCGCTCAGGTTAGGTTCATTTTCAGGGTCTAACCCTTCTAGACCGCTATTACCATGTACAACTGCCTTTATCAGTTCTCTTTTCAATGGCCTGTCTGATCCAGAATATACAGGAATGTCCTCCCTATTTAACAGCTTTAAGACAAATCTGGCATTTCTTGTAGTGTTCTCAATACTAGAATTTCCTGCAACAGTGGTTATCGCTTTTATGTCAAACATTCCGGATTTTACAGCCAGCATTATTGCAAGGGCATCATCATGCCCGGGATCTGTGTCAATTATTATCTTTTTCATAATAATCCCTCCCTTAGCAATAAATCTTTAAGTTCATCTATTGTTCTTATTTTGTAATGAGCTTCTTCACTTTCAGAGCCAATAATAATAGTTTTCATCCCAACTATCTTTGCAGGGATAATGTCACTATACTCCTGATCACCAATAGAGTAAACATTCTCAGGTCTGGCGTTAAGGTATTTTATGATACTCCTGAACACATCTGGATTTGGTTTTCTAAGGTCAGGCTCTCCTGTAAACAAAAAATTTCTTACATTGTCATAGATATCAAAATACCTTAGAACAGACTCTGCCCAAATTCTTGGCGCGCTTGTTAGTATAACAGCTCTCCCATTCAATATATCAAATAAATTCTTTACAGAATCATTTCTTTTAATATAATCTGCAGGGTTCATGCTCCACACATTTTCAAAGTACTCATACCTGTCTATATCATATTTTTTCTCTAATCCAATACTGGTTTCATCATTAAACTCTTTGTCTATTTCATAAAGCAGAGACTCAGATTCTTCTAAAGATAAATTAAATTTTTTTGCAACGAAAGAAAGTCTGTTTCTAGTTAACTCAGTAAATATACCGGAGTTTCTGAATGAGTTAGACTTTCCATCATCAAACCTGTATAAAGTACCGTCTAAATCAAAGATAAAATAGTTTTTCATTTTTTGCCTCCTATAAATCTTATATGTTTTCCGATTTTACTTATGTCATATCCGAAATCCTGCAATACCGACAATAATCTTGTGTTGTACAGTTTGCATAATCTTATAGCATCATGTTCATACTCAGAAGGAATACTCGCCCATTCACATATATTTTCCCAATAAGGGATAAATTCTCTAATTTTATCATTTCTTTGTTTGATAATTCTTCCGTCAATACCAAATAAATCTCTCAGTTCAATCCAATCAAAGAAATTATATCTGTATAATGAAGTGAGTTTTCTACCTGATTTCGTAATGGTTCCGCTTTTATAGTTTGAAAATGCAACATAAACTTCTTTAACAGTTATATTGTTCTCCTCTAACAGTCTACAGATTTCATTTATTGTGAAACCATTAAAAGAACCAACATCCACTAAACTTAATTCTCCGCATGATTTTAGTTCCTTAACCTGTTCAGCTAAAGGTTTGCTTCCTGGCCTTTCTCCTAAACTTATTCTTCCATCAAGAGAGTCTGTTATTCTTGTTATATCCAGATAAAAATCCGCGTTTCTGAAATATACTCTGTCAAGGCTAAGAATAAAGATATCCCTCGGCACTACATCATTAAGACTCAAGGAGATTTCATATACATCAAAAACCTTTTTTTCAACTTCACCATGGATATATTCCCAAAACTTTAAAAGAAATTCGTCCTCTAAGCATTTCAGCTCCTTCTTTAAATTCTTTACTAATACATAACCCAGCTTGTTCTCTAAAGTCTCCACTATATCTTTTGTTACAAGATATGTGAACTAAATCAGCACTTTCTTGCGCTTCAACCTCAAGATTTCTATTTTTCATTTTATTTTCCTCCAATTGATATTTAAGTTAGTTATTTTATACAATTTAATTATTTTATAATAAAAATTGAAAACAGTCTAAGACTATGAATAAGGCTAACACCAATGCCATACATGAGAAGACATTACACCAACTATGAAAGTCATCTTCGCTTTTTTCTCTGAATCTTTAGTTGGCATGTTATAACTAAAACAAAATTGTTTATAAATCTTCCTCATTATGGCTTTGGTGCAATCTTTTTGATGATTTGAGGACAGGTTAAAATTCTACTTAATATTTCTTCGTCGGGCTGATTTGAGGAACGCATCAACTCTTTATTGGCCCGTATTTTACCCAGAGATATTTATCCGGAGATATATGCCTATAAAAATCTTTTCTGTTGATGAAAATGCTTTTAAGCTTTTATTTCAGATTAAAATTATGTCATTATATGAAAATTTTTCTTGCAATATCAGGAAGAAGATAAAAGAGAGAGATGAGCTAGAATTTATAATCAAGGATTTAAGGACACAAAATCCGGAAATAAAGATTGTCACAACTAATGGCGCCTTTGATCTATTGCATCCAGGACATATCAGGAGCCTTGCAGATGCCAGCTCTTACGGTGATAAGCTAATCGTTGGTATTAATTCTGATTCTTCAGTGAAACAGTACAAAACAGATCTGAGGCCGATATTAAGCCAGGAATATAGATCTATAATGCTTGCTTCTATTTCTTTTGTTGATTACGTAACAATATTCTACGAAAAAAAATCATTAAAATTTCTTGAATCAATAAGACCAGACTTTCACATAAAATCAAAGGAAGGTTATGATGGCTCTGATGGCACTATGGTTGAAAAATATGGCGGCAAAATAATACTTGTTGATGACCTGGAAGGCATATCAACTAGCTTGATCATAGAAAGTATAATTGAAAAATATTCAAAGACCCCTCCATTAAAGATTTTCTGATAATTCAGGCTTTTCCTATCTTCCAATCAGTTTATGATCTTGTTCCTAATCCACTGATGTATATTCAAGTTGTTTGCTTATTAATCTAAAGATATCTGTAATTTCTTTGCTTGTTATGTAAATCACAATTTTAAAAAGATAAGACCGGTTACTTGTTCAGGTCTTGAATTCACATATAAGATATAATTAAGTTGTATAAATACATATAAACAAAAACATATTTAAACCATCTTCCATACACAAGGTCATGGATATTTTAATTTTTCAATATGTTTTGGAAAATGCTGTTAAATATAATGGAAAAGCAAATCCAGGGGCTATTCTCGGAAAGATATTGCAGGAAAAACCAGAGCTAAAGTCAGACATTGATGCATTAATGAAGAAGATTCAGGAAATAGTAAAGAAAGTAAATCTGATGCCTGTTGAAGAACAGAATAAAGAATTAAGCAAGCTCGGCATTGTTAAATCCAAAAAACATAAAGAGGAAAAAAGAAAAATACCGGACCTGAAGAATGCAAAAAAAGGCAAAGTTGTAATGAGGTTTGCCCCAAATCCAAATGGTCCTTTATCATTAGGTCATTGCCGGCAAGCTTTATGGAACTGGTTGTTGGCTAATAAATACAAGGGCTCTTTCATATTAAGGTTTGATGATACTGATCCAAGGGTTAAAACACCAATCAAAGAAGCTTATTCATGGATTAAAAACGATTTAAAATGGCTGGGAGTTAAAATAAACAAGGCTGTAATTCAATCTAAAAGATTTAAAATTTATTATAAATATGCTGAACTATTATTAAAACAGGGGAATGCTTACATATGCACTTGTAATGTTGAAGAATTCAGAAAATTATTAGCAAAATCAATTGAATGCCCTTGCCGTAACCTCTCTTCTTCAGATCAATTAGAAAGATGGAAATTTATGTCCAGAAAATACAAAGAAGGTCAGGCAGTTTTAAGAATAAAAACAAATATAATGCATGCTAATCCTGCAGTGCGTGATTGGCCGGCCTTCAGGATAGTAGAGAAATCACTCCATCCCTTGAACAAAAAGGCGCGTATCTGGCCATTGTTGAATTTTGCCTCTGCAATAGATGATCATGAACTTAAGGTTACACATATCTTAAGAGGCATAGACCTAGAGATATCAGACATAAGACAAAAATACATATATGATTATTTTAACTGGTTATATCCTGAAACAATGTATTCTGGAAAATTACTTTTTGAGGGAATAAAAAGCACAACACAGACAAATCAGCTTATAAAAGAAGGAAAACTTACTGGCTGGGATGATCCTAGATTAGGCACTATAATGGCTTTAAGAAGAAAAGGTATACAAAAAGAAACCATAATTGAGTTTATAAAAGAAGTTGGAATTAACAGGTCAGATAGCAAGATAGCATTGGAAAACCTATATGCATTGAATAAGAAATTCATAGATGATAAATCAAACAGGTACTTCGCTGTCATCGATCCTGAGCAGATAGAGATAAAAAATGCTCCAGTGAAAATAGTAAGAATAGGATTGCATCCAAATCACCCGAAAAAAGGCAACAGGATATTAAAAACAAACGATAGATTTTACATATCTAAAACAGATTTTATTTCATTAGAACCAAAAAAACTATATAGGTTAATGGATTGTCTTAATTTTACATTTAATGGATTAGAATTTTCTTATGATTCAGATTCTCATGACGTATACAAAGAGAGAGGTAAAAAAATAATTCACTGGCTTCCTGTATCTAATGATTTAGTAAAGATAGAACTTATAATGGATAACGCAGAAACAAGAAAAGGCTTTGCAGAGCCGTCAGTCAAAAAATTAAGGGTTAATCAGACAATACAGTTTGAAAGAATTGGTTTTTTTAGATTGGACAAAAAGTTAAAAGACAAGATGATATTCTGCTTTATACATCAGTAAATTATTGCTTTGCAGCTTTATTCCATAAT
The DNA here is from genome assembly GCA_018303005.1 of Candidatus Woesearchaeota archaeon. GTDB lineage: Archaea > Nanobdellota > Nanobdellia > SCGC-AAA011-G17 > GW2011-AR20 > JAGVYY01. The sequence goes on along the minus strand of JAGVYY010000012.1, from coordinate 19,371 downwards.
TGAAAAAAGGTATATCTAAGATTCATGGCAAGGTTTTCATCATCAATAAATATGGAGCCTATAAAATTCAGAATATCATGCTCATCCAGGATTTTGATTAATACAAAGCGCTTATCTATAACATCACATCTTTGGAATGTTGTGTCTAGTCTTTTAATCTCAAACTTCTTCGTGTAATCTTTAAGCAGTTCAGGGATGGGCTTGTTTAAAGGATATATTGTCTTGTATACAACTCCCCTGTTAATCATTCTTATTATTCCCTTTTCAAATAAATTTTTCTGTTTTCTGTTTTCTGAATGCCTATGGTAGATGTTCAGGACTTGCAGGAATTCTGTATTGGCCATATCAAATACATTTAGCTGTAGTTTTATATTTTGGTTTAGCTTTGTTGCAATGTCAAAAAATGGGTTTTCTCTACCATATAATTTTCTCTGCCTCTCAGCCAGATTCCTAAGAAAGTATTTTGTCTGTTCAATTTCTAGCTTTGCTTTGTCTAACTCAGTTTTGAATGCATTTGGGTGTGCAATCTTATATATGGCTGGATATGTACTTTCAGAGGTTAAGAATCCTCTTTCCACAAGATTCTTGAGGTAAGGATATATCTTCTGTTCTGAAATGCTTATAGCTTTGGATATCTGCCTCGCATCCGATGATAAAGATTCATATAAATATGACAATATTTCTATTTCCCTCTTTGACAGGTTAAACCTGGAAAATTCCGGTATTATTTTAACCATTTAGAGTTAAAGAAAGTGAAATTATATTTAAACTTTGTTATAAAATTATGTTTCATGCCAAAAGGAACAGATTCTGCCTATGATGTAACCTTGTGTTATTCTTCCGATAACATAGAAATCAATATGGAAAATAAAAAGAAGAGTGTACTATATGCTGGAGGAGATATAGTTACAAAAATTCTTAATCATTTCAGCATAAGATATACTATAAGATTGGCTTCAGATTTCCATAATAGTGAGCCTTTCCTTGAAGAAATATCCAAATATGACAAGTACGGGGAGTTATACTTTGTTTATTCACGGTGGAATTCACATTTATATGATATTGATGGGAAATATAACGTTCTAGCAGCATTAGAAAGCATGAGGGTAATACCATGTTCATATGAGGAAGCTGTTTGTATTTTAAGAGGGAAAAATGAATAATCAGCCTCTGGAATTTTTAGTACAGAGATACATTAATCCTAGGAAGTATATGAATGGAAATATTTGTTTTTATTCAATACCGGACTTAAATAGCAGCCAGTTAGATTTTCTTGCTCAAAATTTGGATACAGCAAAAAAATATATCTCGGATCTTTTAATAAATCATAAAAATAAAAAAAACATCATAGGTATTGAGAAGGTAATGTCTTGTTTAGAAGAAAGAGCCGGCACCTTATTTACACAAGATGAACATTATGATCTTTGTTCTGTACTTATTAATCAAAAGAGAGACAGGGATGTTGTTTGGTTATCACGTTGCTTAAGACCATCAGAAGAACAAATAAAAGGGTTATGGGATAATTATCTGCACGAAATCCTGTACAATGGAACACTTGATGCCTATTATCTTGAATCACTGCTGGAGGAATTCGGAAACCCAGGTCTCTCACAGGATAAAACAGATGAATTGGCAAACAAGTGGTTATCAGTTCAGGCTGGAGAAAAAGAATGCAGGCAATATCTGCAGCCTGAAGACATGAAACAGCTAATGAAAGCTCTCAATATAAAACCTAATTGGGACAAAAATCTGGCTAAGCGTGTGTACAGCAGATGGTTAGATCACCATTTCCATGATAAACTTTTTACGTTTTTACAAGAAGATGTAAAGATTAGCCCAGATTCAGAAAAAGTAGAATTATTCTTCACAAGGCTATTGGGAGATGGAAAAAATATTAAGCCATCATGTGCCTCAAGAAGAAACATAGAACTTATTGTAGGGAATTTGGAAAGAGCAGTAAAAATCTTCGGGCAAGATTCTCTGGGCATATTAAACTCTTTACCCAAAAAATATATTTCCTCATTTTACATTAACTATATAAGTTCATCAACAGTAGAATACATTAAAAGGGCTGAGAAAATTCTTAAGGTTCCTTATTCAAGATACATGCAGAAGATATATGACACGCTACTAATTTCAGGAAATATACAAGAATTAAACATATTAAGGAATAAAACAAAAATAGATCCTCAATTCAAGGAAGAAACGATCCAAAAATCATACAATGGACTTGTAAGTAAAGGATTTATGGAAGCGGCAGTGCAAATATATTTATTTACAGAAGTTGATCCTGAACTAAAACAAGATGCCGTAGTGAAAGGATGTAAAAAATTATTAAAGAGAATGGAGAGTTCATCTGTAGCACAGCAGGAATTTAAGTGGATAATGCTCAAATCACCAGAGTACAGTATTCCAATATTCCAAAATTATATTAAAGAACTTATAGAAAAAGATAAGCTTCGAGAAGCAGAGATGATGCTCAATAGACTGCCTTTGCAGCCTTATCCAGAAGAACAATATGTATTGGCATGCGAAAAAGCTGACTGGGAAACGGCAAAAGAAATATTCAGGAATTTTAAAGAAATAATAAAAAAGGAATATCCTGCATACTCTGAAATAATAACTTATATTCAAAAACAACAAGATTTTTAGCTTCCATCTCCAAGAAGTCCCTATCTTCAAATCTATGATTTATGTTAGGGATGAATTGCCACTAAAAACCAGAATAAATATGTTCTCTCATCTATATATCCTACTCAAATGTTACACATGCAAGACATTCGCACAGGGCTTATAAATAAATTTTACCATGTAATATATAAAATGACAACAACATATAAATTTAGATTATGTCCAAAGGAAATAGAGCAGGAAAAGTTAGAAATAGCACTAGAAACTTGCAGACAAACCTATAATAATTTACTTTCAGAACTGAAATGTTCTAAAGAAATGCCAAGAGACTATAATTCAGCTAAAGTCATATTGGTTAGAGGCAAGGAACTTGCCTCGATGGAGAAAGCTTCCAATACTGAACAATTCGTTCAGCAAGAAGCGTCTATGAACTCAGAATCCATAATCTTAAAATGAAAAACATTTTAGCTAAAATGTTATGGTAGTTCACATCAAGAACAAAAAGATAAAAAATAATTAAAAAATAATTGTTATTTTAGCTCTTTTTCCATATATGTGTCATCCTTGTTTTTATGTCTTAGCTCATAACCCAATCCTTTATAAAAGTCAATCTGCTTTTGGGCTGACCATAAGAACAGCTTCTTTAATTTCATCTCTCTGGCTTTTTTCTCTAAAAATTTCATTAATTCCCTACCAAAGCCTTTTTCCTGGAACTGAGGGTCAATATAAACAGTTTTCAGCTCTCCAGAATCCTTGATACCACCAAGGCCGACAACGACCTCAATCCTTAGAAAAATAGATTTTTTGATTATAACAAAATAATGAATCTCTTTTGATTTCTTCAACAAGCCTTCTGCATTGTATTCTTTCAGGATTTTAGGCTTGTCACAGAATTCTTCTTTTTCCAATGCATCCTTGATGATCTCTGAGCATCTTTTTGAATCTAGTTTCTTAAACTCTCTGAACTTAATCGCCATATAATCCAAAAAATGAAATCAGTATAAAAAGATATTGTTTTTATTCAATAATTAATATTTATTGCAATACATAAACCTAAAGTTTAAATATTGATTATTCTTAATACTTTCATGAGACAGTTTGATCTTATTGTGATAGGTTCTGGTTCTGGCCTGGATGTGGCTGTAGCCGCAGCTAATTCAGGATTGAAAGTAGCAATTATCGAAAAGGAAAAAATGGGAGGGACATGCCTTAACCGTGGCTGCATTCCATCCAAGATGCTGATTCATTCAGCCAATGTCATTGACACAGTGAAAACAGCAGGCATATTCGGTGTAAAAGCCAGAATAACAGGTATTGATTTCAGTTCAATAATAAAAAGAGCAACTTCTCTTGTCGATAAAGAATCCCAAGGGATAGAATCTTCATACAAAATGTCAGATAACCCTGTGCTGTATAAGGGAGAGGCTAAATTTATTGGATTTAAAACAATAAAAGTTAATGATGAAATACTGAAGGCAGATAAGATCTTGATTGCAGCAGGATCAAGGCCAAGCATACCCAATATTGAAGGTCTTGATAAGATAGATTATCTGACAAGCACAGATGCCTTAAGGTTAAAAAAGCAGCCGAGGGTAATGACCATTCTTGGTGGTGGATATATAGCTGCTGAGCTTTCATATTTTTATGGTACATTAGGAACAAAAATAAATCTGATCCAGAGAAGCTCATGGTTGTTAACAAAAGAGGATGATGAAATAGCAAAAAAATACACAGAAATAGTGAAAAAGAAATATAATGTTTTTCTGGATTCTGAAATTGTCAGGATTTATAAAAAAAATGGAAAATTCTTTACAGTGATAAAAACAAGAAATAAGAAAAAGACAATAAAATCAGACAATCTCCTTGTTGTCTTAGGAGTTGTGCCAAATTCAGATATCCTCAATCTAGAAAAGACAAATGTTAAAACTGATGAAAAGGGTTTTGTTATAACAAACGAGTACCTAGAAACTACCACAGACGGAATATTTGCTTTAGGGGATATAGCAGGTAATTTTATGTTCAAGCATAGTGCAAATCTGGAAGCAGAATATGCTGTTAATAATATAATAAATTCTAAAAACAAAAAGAAAGTTGACTACACTGCAATGCCGCACGCAATCTTTACAAATCCTGAAATAGCAGGTGTTGGTCATACAGAGCAGAGCCTGAAAGAAAAAAAGATAGAATACATTGTTGGAAAACATAGATATATACATACAGGCATGGGTATGGCAATAGAAGATAAAGATGGATTTGTCAAATTTTTGGTTGACAAGAAAACAAGAAAGATTCTGGGCTGCCACATCATGGGAACAGATGCCTCAACATTAATACATGAAGTTCTTATAGCAATGAAATCAGGCTCAGGAACGGTAGATGATATAATCAAAACAGTGCATATCCATCCGGCATTGTCAGAGGTTGTGCAAAGAGCATCTGTTGTTTGATATATCATATTAACAATATTATTTTGCTGTATTATCATAGAATTTTCTTATGTTTAAGATTATAAAATCTTTTTATGCTTAAGATTAGGGCAATTCTTGTTTTTATAGAAAGAAATGCAGAAAAAATGCAGAAAGAGTTTATTCAACAATAATTTTCTTGCCGATGATTTGCCCAGGCAGTCCACGCTCAAAGCTAGCTCTTACACAGCCTCTGTTTCCATGTACATTCTTGATCTGGCCTGTAATGACTCTCTTTAACTTTCCAGGTGAGGTCCAGATTACTTTTCTTCCAATAAGATCTTTGGCTTTTTCCTTGTTATAACCATCTAATTCAAGTATCAATTGATTAGTATGCTGTCTATGCCTTCCTCTCCTATAATTTATAACCAAAGCTTCCATTGTCATGATTTTAGTCTTAAAGATATGTTTAAAAAGTTTTGCTTAAAACAAATTTAGTCTAGTAATAACACTCATTGCAAATTCACATATATCCTTACAACATGGGTTGAATGAATAATTTTTTCTTTTTATTACCACATTAATTTTGCTGCTATAACTATTCTTGGGAATATCATTGCACGATTTCTTTAGTATGTCATATAAGTCTGTTTCATTACCATACAATATTAAATCACTATATTCTATACCACTTTCAGGAATTCTTCCGGGTTTTCTAATAGAAAGATCAAACAGCCCAGTATTATCATAGCAATAAACAACAAAATCACCAATCTCCTGGTTTAGATATTTGCCATCTGGAATAAATGAATTGGAAAAAAATGCAACAGGATCAAAATAACGTCTTAAATTATTATCTTCAATAAAAGATTTATTCCATGTAGGTTCAAAAATAAATTTGTAGATTTCAGCAGGGGTGATTGCATCTATCCCTTCTGCGCTTACACTGACACAAGAGTTTTTGGCAGGCTTAAGCACATAAATATCAGGCAGGATTGCATTTTCCCATCTCATATTCCTGCTTAAATAAGGCCTTATTGAATAAAACCTGCTAACAACAAAACCTTCATAAAAGCGTAATATTGTTTCAGAGTTATCATTCTTTCTTCTTTCGAGATTTTCATTCTTGATATCCATAATACTCATTATACAACTAAATTAAAAAAAGTTTTTCCTGTACACTTCCTTTCTTACTGCAGTAAGGACATACTTCTGGTGTTTTAACTTCCACACCCTTTCTTATGAACCTGTATCCACATAATTTACAGAAGAACTTCAATTCTTTTCTTCCTTGCATCCTGACCTCTCTTTTTCCTAAATCAAATCCTTTTAAATCACTTGCTTTATTAAGAACATTTTTGGCATCTTTGCCACCATAACAAGTGTTGCAAATCCATTTTCCATCATCACCAGCCTTTAATTCTCCCATAGGGACTTTGTTATTGCAGCTTTTACACACAACCATAACATTACGTGTCAATTTCAATCCTCCTTTTATATTTTAAGAGAAGAATAAAAAAAGATTGTTTTTTTATTCTTCTGTATCTTCTGTATCGTCCTCTTCTTCTATTCTTCTTCTCGCTGTTTTATATGTATTTTTAACTCTTGCCATTTCTTGCTCCCGGTCTTAAAACCTATTGTTTACCTATTGTTTATATAATTTTTCTACAGCTATAATCCCTTATTTAATTCTTATTTATATATATAACCCTCCTTTGATGCTGCAACGTTTTCTGCTTGTACAATATTTAAATATATCTATACTTAAAGATATAATTGGGAAATATTTATATAAGGTAGTATTACATTTACCTCAATGCTTAAAGTAGCCTTAATCTCAAGAGATAAAGCTTCAAGCTATGAAATAAAAGATGATATAAAAAGTTCAGGTATAGAAATAACAAGAAGAAATCCTGATTGCATAATAAGTTATGGTGGTGACGGGACATTTTTCATTTCTGAACGTTTATATCCTGGAGTTCCAAAAGTAGTTGTAAAGAAGAGCCAGACATGCAAGATATGTAACACAGACAATGTAAGATTTATTCTGGATTTATTGAAAGATAAACATTACAAGATAAGGAAACTGGAAAAACTAGAAGCATCAAACAAGAATAAAAAAATAAAGGCAGTCAATGATATTATCATAAAAAATGAATATCCTGGAGAAGCCCTAAGGTTCAGTCTCAAGATAAACAACAAAACATATAAGGATTTGATAATAGGAGATGGTCTTGTTATATCTACCCCTTTAGGAAGCAATGCATATTTCAAAAGCATCACAAGAAAGACCTTCAAAAATGGAATTGGCATTGCCTTTAACAACACAACAGAAAAGATAAATCCCTTGATACTTAACAACAAAGATTTGATAGAGGTAAATATACTAAGGAATTATGCTCTTCTGTCTGCAGACAATGACAGGAATATTATCAAGACAAATAAGACAATTAGGATAAAGCTGTCAGAAGAAAAGGTAAATATTATTGAATTTAATAAGCACTAAACAATAATCTCAAGATCAGGACCAAATAAATCCCTCATGTTATTATACAGTAGATTATTGATAGTTACTCTTTTATGGTCAGGATTCTTTATGGCATGTTCCTCAAGTTCTTTTAGGCTGCTTTTCTTCAGGTCCAGGATAGTGCCATCAATCAGCTTTCCTGATTCAATGTTTTCTTTGTCAGAAATGTCTTTTATTATGTATATACTGTCTTTGAATAAATATATTTCTCCAAGTTTATTGCCAGCATATTTGATCCTTAATTTTGCCCCTTCCAGATTGAAGTTCTGTCTTCTTTGCACCAGTTCCATCATGACTTTGATATATTCCCTTGCCTCTCTCTTTATTTTTTCACCTTCTATCTTGCTTAGTTTTTGCTTTTTCAGATTGTTTACTCTTTTGAATATTTCATAATATTTTATAGGTATCTCTCCTTTTTCACTCAGTTTCTTCAGCTCAGATTCTATGTTCTCATTATTTTCAATGTTAAAGATTGAAAACATGTCTTTTGTTATTGCAACGCAGGCATTATGTATATCTTTTATACTCTCATTTTCCTTCTTTTTCTCGATCTCTTTGAATAATTTTTTTATTCTCTCAAGAAAATCTTTTGTATCTTTCAATAATCTGTCAACTTCTTTACCCTCAATCTCTTTAATCTTCTGATGCTCGATTTTCTTATAATAATCTCTTATATCCTCAAGAATCTTGACATATTTTTCCTCTAATAATTTCTCTTTTTTTACAAAAATCTCCCTTAATAGGCTTATTGTCTCTAAAGGTGTAGGTGGGTTAACTCCATAAGCCATTAGTATAGCTTGTGCAGGATTTAATACAGCATAATACAGGTCCTCAGCCACGACACTTATCAGCTTTCCTTTAACCCTTTCCAATAATTTGTCTCCAATATCCATCTGCAGGTCAATGGCTTCAGGGCTAGGTTTTATCCTACCCATCTTCAGTAATAATCTCCATGGTGTAAACACGCCCCTGTCATATAAAGGAACACCATCCCTCAAAAATGTGAATATAACTGGATTGGCATCTTTTACAGAATCCCAGAAATCAGTCAAAATATATGTTTGTATATGAAAATCCTTATTTACTCCAGTAAGGCTCTTGGCCTCAAATCCCTGGCTTATTATAATAGCCCTTAGCTTGTCCTTTAACTCAAATCTGGACATTCTCTTGACATCAGTGTCATCTACAACGATGTAAACATCAATGTCATTGCTTTTCTTGTCCCCTCTAAATAAAGAACCTGCAGCAACATAACTTACAATATACTTGTCAAATTTCTTCAGCACCATTGATTTATGAACCTCAGAAATCTTTATTGCGCCAAGCATTTCTTTTGGATCATAGACTGGAGCTGACATGGCAATTAATTGCAGGACATCATATTTTCCATCATAACAGTTCTCCTTTAACTCTGATAAAATCATTACGTCAGTCAATAGATTCTCGTCAACTTCCTTTGCTGTTTTTTCTATAATTTTTGATAGTTTATCCCTTAACTCAAATTTGCTCATCTTTTTGCTGTCAGAGTCATCGACTAAAACAAAGATGTTAATCTCATTAGGATTCTCTTTTTTAGTGTTACTCTCAATTTCTTTTTGCTCGTTTGCATTGAAATCTTTTCTGGAGAATCTCTGTTCAATAAACTTCTTCGGAGGCAGTAAAGCAATACCGATAATATAATCTTCAAAATTTTTCAGGATTCTTTCCTTAAAAGTGTCTAGTTTCTTCTTTATCTGCTCAAATTTCTCTTTTAATTCAGGTGGAATCTCTTTATTAGGAACATTGTTTTTCTGATCCTTGATTCCTTTGTATTGTTTTTTATCTTCCATTTTTTTGCATTAAATTTCTTGGCTGATTATTTAAACTTTTGTATTTTTTTGTTTACGGTTGAAGAGCCACAACAATTTAGGTTTTTTACTAAGTTTCTTTCTGTACTTTTCATCATCTCCTACCAAAGTATTGTTGTTTTTCAATGTTCTGTAATTATAGCTCTCTTGAAACCTGAAAGATAGGTCATGGTTACATTTATCTTCGCTATTTCTTTCATTACCATATCCTTGTGAATGAGCAGCTTCATGTCCTAATATCATTAAGCAATCATCTATATATCTTTTTTCTCCAGTGTAGTAATTTGTTAAAGGCACATTAACTATATGCTTTGGTTTAGGTTCATAAAGCCCGCAGCAATCATTGTCATAAGCTTGTTCAGGTGTTAAAACAGAAAAATTAACATTATCTGTTCCCGGCAATAGTTTTAATGCATCATTCATAAACTTTCTAAAATTTTGTTTTTCTTCATCAGTTTCTTTAATCTTGCTTTTCCATACAAAAAGGCTAGAATCTCTGATTGCCTTTTTATTTATTCTTCCAAGCTCCTTATTTAGCTCAACTTCTTTTTCATATAAATTTTCATAAATATTGTGCAATACAGGCACCCATTTTCTAAAATAAGCCTGAGCGCGCTCTTCCAAGGTATTCATCGGCTCAATTTTAATTTTAGCACTGGAACATCCAAGATAGATTGTGCCATCCTCAAACATGCTGGAAGGAATTTCACCACTATTCTTCATTTCCATAAACTTACCTGCTGTCAAATAAAATATATGATTAGAGCAGGGCGTTATATTATCTATAGCTATGTTTATCTTGACATAATCATCAGTGTTATATCTTTCTAAAGTGAAATACATTGCGTTTCTATGATCTAATTGTGACATGTTTAACCTCTATAAATGAAGATATTTTCTATTTATAAATCTTTCCATTTGTAACCACTATAGAATAAATACAATATAAAATTTTCCCTTGGTTATATCTTTTTCCTCATTATGTAATTTGTGGGTTCAAATCCCCATTTTTTGTATATAGAAACAGCCGGATTCCTTGCAAGAACCTGTAATTCTATGAATCTGCAGTTATTCTTTTTAAACCATTTTTTTAGCGCAGTGTACAGTCCTGAGGCAATTCCCTTATATCTATATCTGCAATCAACGATTAGATATCCAAATGATCCTGTTTTCGGTCTGTCAAAATGGAAATGATGTCTCTTTATGCTTCCATAGATATATCCTATAATTTCTTTGTTTTCCTCTGCAACTAAAAAAGCACTTCTCTTTTTTAGTATCCTGCTTAAGAGGAACTTCTTGCTCAATACAACAACAGGCTCTTTCTTTCTCCTCAGGATTTTAAATTTCTTATCTAACAATTTAATTTGCTCTTTCTCGAATTCTTCATACAATCTGTAAATCATATCCATGTCATGTTTTCTTGCATTTCTTATTATCATCAATCATTAAGAGGGAAATTACATATTTAAGCTTAATCAATCAAAATCAAATTTAATCAATCAAAATCTATTTTATACATCAATAATATTTAAATACTAGTTTGTTTTTAGCATTTATGAAAACACAAGATATTGTTGTTTATAACGACAAAAAACACAACAGGTTGTGTTTACTTAGGAGCGATAAAATCAAATGCCCATATTGTTTTAATGAAGAATCTAAGGTGATGGACAAAAGAGATACAGAAATTAATGCAACAAGAAGAAGGCGCGAATGTTTAAAATGCAGCAAGAGATTTACAACATATGAAAGGATTGAAGACCTGGATCTTGCGATAATAAAGAAAGACGGAAGAAGAGAAGCTTTTGAAAAGGAAAAAATCAAGAAAGGCATACTAAAAGCTTGTGAAAAAAGACCAGTAAGCATTGAGCAAATAGATGTAACAGTTGACAAGATTGAAGCAGAAATAAGAAAATTAAAAGGTAAAGAGATTCAAAGCTCAATCATTGGCGAGAAGGTAATGAACCGTCTAAAGAAACTGGACAAAGTAGCTTACATAAGGTTTGCCTCAGTTTACAGGTCATTTGCTGATATTACAGATTTCCAGAAAGAACTGAAGGAATTAATTAAAAAATAAAAATAGAAAAAGGAGGTAAAAATGAGTGAAGAATATTCTGGTATAAATAAAACAAAAAAAAGATCAAACAGAAGAAACAGTCTGGCTTCCATACTAGAAAATGATTTAGGTTTAATTAAAGAGTCAAAACCTATGTTATACTCAATTATGAATCTAAAATCATATGATAGAGAAAGGCATATAGCTGTTGATAGTGCTTATAATCTAATCGAATCCCAAAATGATGATTATCTTCCTCTAGACAAATTAAAACAAGCTGTTCAAAATCGTGAAATAAGAGTCTATAATTTTAAAGGACAAGACTATCTTGATAGGCTAGATATAGGAAGAGTATACCACAAAGAACCGGAAAAAAAAGAAGGATTAACAATAGACAGATACTTTACTGATGGTAAAATAAATCCTTTTGATACAACAGAATACGATCAAAAAAATGTGGAAATAAAAGATGTTGAAGGTAATATAATATTTGAGATGAATAATGCTGTATTCCCAAAATCCTGGGACAGCACTTCAGCCAGCATAGTTGCTCAAAAATATTTTTACAAGCCAGATAAACCAGAATGGAAACAGAGATTAAAAGATAGGATAGGATCAGAGTATGAAAACTCAATTGAGCATTTAATAACCAGGGTTACAAATTATTTTGTTGAATGGGGTGGAAAATTAGGATATTTTAGAACAGAAGAAGATAAAAAAGCATTTGCAGATGAGCTAAAATGGCTGCAGCTTCATAGAAAATTTGCTTTTAACTCTCCAGTTCAGTTTAATGCGGGAATTTTTAGTGAATATGGTATTGAAGGCAGCCGGGGAATAAATTATTGGCGAAATCCTGTAGATGGAAGAGTAATAAAGATTGACAAAGGGAATAATGTAAGACCTCAATGCCATGCCTGTTTCATAAATGGACCTACAGATAATCTGGAAAGTATAGCAACACATGTAATAAATGAGATAGGAATATTCTCATCAGGTTCAGGAATAGGCCAAAATATAGGCGCCTTAAGGGAAGAAGGCAGCCCTTTGTCAGGTGGCGGAAAAGCTTCAGGACCCATGAGTTTCTTTAAAGTTTATGATGCAGTTGCAGGAACAATAAAATCAGGAGGAAAAAGCAGAAGAGCTGCAAGAATGACAACAATGAGGTATGAGCATCCAGATATTGAAAAGTTTGTAATAAGTAAAATGAACGAGGACAAAAAAGCTCTGATTCTAATGCAGAACGGTTTTAGCGGAACAATGGATGGAGAGGCTTTTACAACAGTTGCCTATCAGAATACTAACATATCTGTAAGATTAGATGACCATTTTTTTGAGCAGGTAAAAAATGATGGACAGATAGATCTAAAAAGAATAACAGACAGTAAAACAATCAAAAGAATTTCAGCAAGAAGATTATTACAGGAGATATCTGTTGGAAGCTGGCGTGTCGGTGACCCAGGTGTACAATATGAATCAATAATTCAATTAATGCATACATGCAAAAATTCAGGCAGACAGAATTCTTCTAATCCTTGTTCAGAGTATTTATTTCTAAATGATTCAGCATGTAATCTCGCATCTGCGAATGTGTTGGCATTTACAGATGAAAAAGGTAAATTTGATGCTGAATCATATCAAAAAGCAATAAGATTGATCGCAATAGCTCAGGATATACAAAATGATGCAGCATCATATCCTGTTAAAGAGATAGCAATGATAAGTCCGGAATATAGAACAATTGGAACAGGTTATGCAAATATAGGGGCATTTTTGATGAGAAATGGTATAGCATATGATTCAGATGAAGGAAGGGCATTTGTCGCAGCAATAACAGCTTTGACAACTGGAACTGTATACTCTGCTTCAGCAGAGATTGCAGAGAAATTAGGAACATTCACCCATTTTGAATTTAATAAAAAACCGATGATGGATGTAATGGAGATACATAAAAAAAGTTTAGATGATGTAATCTGGGAATATGTTGATGATAATTTAAAGAAAGCTGCTTATAAATCGTGGGAGAATGTTATCAAAGAAGGTAATGAACACGGATTCAGAAATGCTCAGGCAACAGTGATAGCACCAACAGGAACAATATCTTTCTTAATGGGCTGCGATACAACAGGAATTGAACCAGCAATTTCTTTAAAGATAAAAAAAGATTTGGCGGGTGGCGGTTCATTGTATTTATGCAACAGTGAAGTCCCAAACACCTTAAAAAATTTAGGTTATACTATGGAACAGATAGAAGATGTTTCTAAATATGTAGACAAGTATAACACAGTAAGAGGAGCTCCCCATTTAACCCCAGAACATTATTCGATATTTGATACAGCCTATGGGAATGAAAGCGGAACAGGTAGTATAAGCTTTGAAGGACACATAAAAATGTTGGGTGCAACACAACCATTTGTTTCAGGTGCGATTTCAAAAACAAATAATCTGCCAGAATCATCAACTGTAAAAGACATATATGACGGATTTATGCTTGGTTATGAAGAGAAATTAAAAGCTTTATCAATATTCAGAAATAACAGCAAACCAATAAGTGCATTAAATTTTGGAGATAAGAATCATCATGTATTAAAGCGTGGTGAAAAAGAAGAGCTTATTTCTAGAAGACCAGCATTCGAAACAGAAGTAGAAATAGATGGCCAACCATTGCATGTTATAGTTAGCGATTATCCTGATGGAAGACCAGGACAAATAGTCTTCCTTTCATATACTGCTGGATCCACGCTTAAGGCATTATTAGAAACACACGGTATATTAGCTTCAAAGTCGCTGAAGAGAGGTGTAGATCTTGAAGATGTTGTGGCAGGATGGATAGGCCAAAAGTTTGAACCAAATGGTTTAGTGTCAGGTCACCCACATATAAAAACAGCCTTATCTCCATTAGATTTTGCAGGAAAATTCTTGTTGCTTGAATACAAAGGCATGACAGAATACGCAGAATCAGTCAAAAATATGAATAAGAATGAATTATGGGGAGCAAAGAATGGGGCATTTAGAACATACAAAAGAGCAAAAGTCGATGCATGGGATGTGAATCAAATATTAAATGACGATGAATATGGTGGATTTACGGATAAAGAGTTAGATGCAGATAAAGGAATAAAAAATAAACAGGGTAATAACAGAGGAGTCACTTGTAAAAATTGCGGAAATATAATGATACCAACAGCTCCAAATTGTTATAGCTGCACAAATTGCGGAGAAAAAGTCGGAGGATGCGGACAGTAAAATCTAGAATCACAAATTAATTCTTTTCCCTTCTTTTCTTTTCATATATTTTTACTACAATAAAAATCAATCCGAATATTATGGTTAAGATAATAGCAGCCTTGACAGCGCTATTAATCTGTAAACCAAACCAGTCAATTAGTATGTTTTTAACCTTTTCAACAAGGGCAGGAGGAAAATCTTTTAATCTTTGTTGTATATCCTTGGAATTGAATACAAGAGTTAATAGTTTAGGCAGCAATTTGTAATAGACAGCAGCTGTTAAACTTGCAATAGAAACAGACAATGAGCTTCTTTCAATGCTTAAAACAAGAGAAAACTCAGATCCTAAAAAAATAAAGAAAAAGCCAGTTACAAATAATATGAAACTCACTATTCGTATTGTAAGTATGTATTTGGAATAGCTTTTTATTTTGTTCAGTATATCATTAATTCCCGGATTATTGCCGGATTGGGTTTTAATAGCTTCTAGCTGCCTGCATTGATCATTTTCAGGGTCTGTTTCGCAAAATTTTCTAACTTCTTTCACATCAATATTAGTCAGCTGGGTTAATGTATCATCACTAGTTAGTTCATTAATCAGTGAATTTTTTAAATTATCAGTATTATTTAACAAAGATGCTGCAAAAAAAGAGAGTATGAACAATGTTACACTTAAGAACAAAAGGAATCTGCCAAAGAATCTGCTCAGCGCTTTAAGTACTTTAGTTATACCCATTCTTAATAATGACCCTCTTTCCTCTTGAACAAGAAAAATACAGCTATTATCATCAATGCCAAGAACCAGAAAGGCACTATTTCTTGGTTAGGCAGATAACCCTTCAGCTGTAAAACATAGGATATAATAAGAAAAATAAAAAGGAAGATTATTCCAGAATTGTGTCTTTTGTACGGATATAGGTAATAACCTTTCGGAGCATGATGGTAAGCATTGGGTGGGTATCTTTTCCTGAACATTTTAGCCTCTTTTCTTCATTCTGTAAAAACTTGTTTATTAATAAATCTTACCAAAATACTTAAAAGCTGTAAAAGATTATCTTTTTAAACGGGCCTGTAGTCTAGTGGCTTGCTTTTAACAGTCCACAGATGACATCTCCTTTACACGGAGAAGGTCGCTGGTTCAAATCCAGCCAGGCCCACTGATAAAGCGCCAGTAGTATAGGGGTTATTATGGGGCCTTGCCAATAAGCTTTTAGAAAAAGTTTAAGTAAATAGGCTCCGACCCGGGTTCAAATCCCGGCTGGCGCATATTTATTCTTAAGAATGAGTCTTTTTGCAGATAATTTAGATAAAAGTTGACTCTAATGCACAAAGATGCTCACATGATAACAATACCATTAACATTTAAGATTTTTTACAAATTATCTGAATCTTCTTAACGCTCTTAACAATTAAGAACAAAAATAAATTTAGAACTATCTAAAAATTTAAAAACTTATCATTCTTATAGACAAGGATGAAAACACAATATAAAAAATTATGTTTATGGTCTTCTTTAGGCATAACAACTATACTTGCATCTATGTTTATTAATTATTATCAGGGAAACCTGAATATTGAAAGAACAATAAAGCCAAAGATTGCTGAACAAAAAAGTATAATATTAAACCGTACAATAAATCTTATGAAAAAACAACAAGAAGATAGAAATGAATTGGAAAAAATTTTCTCAGATATAGACGGTATATGCAATAGATTAGGTTTATTCAATCCGGATTTATTTTCTTTTTCATGGGATTTTGATTATGGGGGAAGAAGATATTATGACTTTACAAATAAAGCAGGGGAAATAATTACAGATTTGGATCATGAATTAAAAGGGATATTAAATAGAAAGTTGAGAAATAAAAATTTATATAGAGATTTAAAAATATGTTTTTACGGTTCAGACAGCGATTTTAATAGATTACTTATCCATCTAGATGCAATAAATTACAGTTTAATAGATAAAAATCTCAGATTATCTTTAACACGAACAAAAGATATATTCACAATAAACAGCCCTACAGACTATGATTATTATTTTTGGCCTGTAAACGAAGAAGGAAGAAAAATATTTAAAATATATAACAAAAAAAATTTACTGGTTTCAGATTCTGTTTTTTTAGATGGAAGTTTGGATGCAACAATAGAAAATACAATATCAAGATGTACAGAAAGGGTATTTACTGCAAATATAGGCCTTGAGAATGTCTCACAAAATTATGCCCAGTATCTTTTAGATAGAATCAATAGGAATATATATGCAGAATCCGGAATAAGTATTAAAGTTTTGAGGTTTTATAACACAAGTTTGGAAAAACCTATAAACTTAAGAATGAAAATTAAAGAAATGAAATCTTTTGTGAGAGAAGAAAGTGATTTATATTTTATCTTCAGGAATAAATATGAAACTTACAATGATAAGATATATATTGGGCAGGGCGGAGCATCAGTTCATGGTGCTTGGATAAGCACAGCAAACAATGATGAGGAATCATTTATTATTGCTTTTCACGAAGTCTTACACTCATTTAAAATACCTCATGATGATGAAAAATTCTATAATGTATGGAGATATTGGATATTATCTAGATGAACATTATAAAAGGATATTAACACAGAAAACAAAAAACTTTTTGTTGAAGAATAAATGGGAGTTGCATTATAATAATTAAAATTAACGGTATAGTGATATAAAAAATAGATTCATTAATGCTTGTTTATTAATAACAATCCTTTTAAATTCTCCATTTAAAATTTAATATATGAACTCAAATCCAAACGGTAGATTAGCTATCTACTCAAATAAAAATGGCGTTTTCTATGGAAAGAAGATAGAGCATGGTTTAAATGATATATTAAGGCAGGAAGGAGAAGAAGAAATAAAACTAAAAATTCCAGAAGTTAAAATATTTCCAAATTCAATGCTTAGTATAAATTTATCAGAGGGTGTGAGGGGCGAAGATGCGTTTTTAGTTCAATGGTTTCCAAAGCCAGCAGGAGTTAAAGAAACACCTTATGAATCACCAAGAAATAAAGAAGAATTCTTTCATTCCATTGCTGCATTATTCCAGGCAGGAGTAAAAAGATTGACATTAGTAATGCCATATATTTATGATCAAAGGAAAGATACTCTAGAAGGCAGAGATACAATAGGAGCTGCTTTATTCTGTCAGGAACTTTCAGGTATAACTCAAAGAGAGAGGATGCAAGCACTTTGCTTGGATATTCATGCGCAACAAATAGTTGGTTTTTATCAGCTGATTAACATTAATCTAATATCTGTTCCAACATTTAAGATATACTTTGATTTTTTAAAACAGGAATATCCAGGACTTTTAAGGGATTCATGTTTGATACTACCAGATGTTGGATCTTCAAAAA
This sequence comes from Candidatus Woesearchaeota archaeon, assembly GCA_018303005.1. GTDB lineage: Archaea > Nanobdellota > Nanobdellia > SCGC-AAA011-G17 > GW2011-AR20 > JAGVYY01. Next base: position 1,296 of record JAGVYY010000012.1, on the reverse strand, counting down.
GAGGCAGAGTTTATTCAGAATTAACAGGTTTACCAAGAATTATAACAGACAAAATAAGATTAAGCCCAACTAAAACTGAAATACAAACCTTTTCTCTAGAAGGTATAACAATAAAAGGAAAAACAGGATTATTAATCGATGATATTCTTGGAGCAGGAACAACAGCAGGAGAAGCAATAAAATATTTAATTGAAAAGGAAGGATTGAGGGAAGCATATTGGTTAATAACACATCCTGAAATAACAGATCTTCCAAAACTGGATGAAATGTATAATCAAGGTTTATTTAAAAAAATTTTCACAGCAGATACAATTCAACTGCCTGAAAAAGAATATTTTGTTCAGGTTCCAACATCTAAATTGATGGCTCGTTTAATTTATAACATTCATACGGACCAAAGCATTGGGGATTATTTAAGGGTGTAAAAATAAGGATGTAAAAAGATCATAAAGGTCTCTATGGTTTTTAATAACATCAGAATATTCTAAAATAAATAAATATATAAGATATGCCAATAAAATATAAATATGCCGGAATTCAAGGAGAAATTCATCCAGACTTATGAGAAACTGACTGATATAGAGGATTTCAAAAAATATTCTCTGGAAAAATTAACAAAATCTGTAAGAGTAAATACATTAAAGATATCAGTAAAAGAATTGAAAGAAAGATTAGAGAACCAAAATTTTAAATTAAAGCAAATTCCATGGTGTAAACAAGGTTTTTGGGTTTTAGATGGACCAAGAACAGACTTGGGAAACTTAAAAGAGCATTCTCTAGGATATATTTATGTACAAGAAGCAGCATCTATGATCCCACCAATTGTCTTAAACCCTGATGAAAATGATTTGGTTCTTGATATGGCAGCAGCACCGGGAAGTAAAACAACACAAATGGCTTCTTTAATGAACAATGATGGTTTAATTATAGCAAATGACTACAAATATGACAGGATAAAAGCATTAGGAATTAATCTGCAAAGATGCGGCGTTCTAAATACCGTAATAACCTTAATGGAAGGGAAACGTTTTTCCAATGCAATGATAAAATTTGATAAAATCCTCTTAGATGCGCCTTGTTCAGGAACAGGAGCTATAAGAAAATCCCTAAAGACATTAAAAATGTGGAACCCGAACATGTTCAAGAAACTTGCAGGGATACAGAAACAATTGATCACAGTCGCATTTGAAACATTAAAAGAAAATGGCATTTTAGTTTATAGCACTTGCAGTATAGCGCCAGAAGAAAATGAGGCTGTGATAGACTTTTTGTTAACCCGAAATAAGAATGCAAGAC
>JAGVYY010000011.1 GCA_018303005.1 Candidatus Woesearchaeota archaeon | reverse complement strand
TTCGCACTATTTTTCTTTATTTTATTAGTAAAAATAGTTTGTGCTTATACGCCACTAGTCCGAGACTAGTGGTAATCTGGTTATATATATTCCAGTCTGGAGAAGAACATTTTTTTAGTTCTGAATATATGAAGAGACTTTCTGAAAAACAAAAAGATTTACATATTCAAGCTATGAACTCACCTACAATTCCAGAACAAATTATAAGCTTTACACCAGATATACAAGAAGGAGTAAAATGCAAAGAATTAACAGACTTATTAGTAAATGCAGTAAAACTTGGTGCAGAAAGAATAGAAATAGAAGGTCCTTGTATAAGATACAAAAAAACACGTAAAGGGAAAAAATATTATGCTACAAGATATATATTCGTTAGAGAAGAATGTAATAGTCCTATACTTTATAGGATTTATATTAGAGATATTCCATACTGAAATTTATTTTAACTTGTTTTCTAAACAGTTACAATTTTCTCCTATTTTTAAGCCTTTATCTGTTAAATTTAGTGATTATATTTATAAGTATCAAGTATCTTCTAAATTCCATGTTAATAGGACTAGTCGGTATACCCAGCTGCGGAAAATCTACGTTTTTTAAAGCTGCAACTCTAGCCAATGTAGAAATATCTGCAAGACCATTCACAACTATAAAAGCTACTGAAGGAGAAGCTTATGTAAAAGTTGAATGTGCTGAAAAATTCTTTAATGTTAAATGCGATCCCAGATTTGGCTTTTGTGTTAGTGGAAAAAGATTTACGCCTATAAGATTAATGGATATTGCTGGTTTAATAGAAAAAAGCCATGAAGGGAAAGGCTTGGGAAATATGTTCCTCAATGATATAAGGGAAGCTGATGCATTAATTCATGTTGTAGATATTTCCGGTTCTATAGATGAAAAAGGCAATTTAACAAAATCATTAACTCATGATCCAATAAAATACATTAAAATAATTGAAAATGAACTTAATATGTGGTACTATCAGATTCTTAAAAAAGGATGGGAAAAATTTGCAAGAACTGTAAATCAGGAAAAACAGAATATTGTTAAAGCTTTAAGCAAACAATTATCAGGGCTGAAGGTTACAGAAGAACATGTTGAGAATTCTATTAAAAAACTAAATTTAAGTTCAGATCCTTTGTTGTGGGATGATAATAATTTAAGAGAATTGTCTTCTATATTAAGAAAATTATCTAAGCCAATGATAATTGCAGCCAATAAAATTGATATCCAAGGAAGTGAAAAAAATTTTGAAAAAATAAAAAGAGAATTCAAGGATTATATTGTTGTTCCATGCTCCGCAGATTCTGAATTAGCTTTAAGAGAAGCAAGTAAGGCAAAATTGATTAATTACATTCTAGGAGATAATGAATTTGAAATTATTAATAATGAGAGAATATCTGAAAACCAGTTAAAGGCTTTAAATTATATTAAAGAGAATGTTTTGGATAAATATGATACAACAGGAATTCAAGAAGTATTAAACAAAGTTGTTTTTGACTTATTAAAGTATGTTGCTGTTTTTCCAGGTGGTCTGAATAATCTAAAGGATTCTTTTGGAAGAACATTGCCGGATTGTTACTTGCTTCCAGAAAGCTCAACAGCATTAGATTTTGCCTTTAAATTACATACAGATTTTGGAAAGAACTTTATTAAGGCTATTGACGTTAAAACTAAAAAGATAATTGGCAAAGAGCATGTATTAAAGAACTTGGACGTTATAGAAATTGTGACTAAAAAATAATCTTGTAAATATTAAACCTATTGGCTATTTAAAGAAATTTTTAGTATTTTTAATTGAGTTTTCTATTTCTTTATCGTGATGTTTTCCATATTTCTAGAAAGAATTTTTTATACTGTTGGGCAATTTGACTTGAAATTATTTCAATTGCTGTGGGTCTTTCTCCCCATATCCAATTTATAACTCGATTATTTATTATCATTAAACCAAGAGGGAGATTAATATTCGTAAATCTATATTTAACATTTTTAATATCCGAATAATTTTTTTTGAATTCTTCTTTTATTGAAGTATGAGCTACCAGTCTATCATCTACTTTTTTCTCAGATAATTGAATATGAATATTTCTTAAAAATCTGGAAGCTAATTTTGATTTAGTATATTCTTCTTTAAATACGAATACATAATAATAACTTTTATTATCTAATTCTTCCAAGATAGAATCAAACATAGATTTAATTGCTTTATATCCTTCATAAACAGTAGCAATTTGTTGTTCCTGTGAGAATTTTCTTTTTTGCTGTAATTTTGGTAATAACCCGGAAAATCTTCTTTCCTTTTCTTTTAACATATTAAGAATTTGGTTAGGGTTTTGCGCTTGAAAATATTTTGTTTTTGATTTTATTATGAAACTTATTAAACCTTTATCAATTAATTTTTCTAATGTCTGATATATTTTTGAGTGCTGAATTCTTGTTCTTGAAGCGATTGGGCCTACTGTGGTTTCTCCTAATTCTAATAATGCCAGATAAACCTTAATCTCTCTATCTGAAAACCCTATTTCTTTTAATATTGAAATTTCCATATGTCTTATTATTTTTCTTTTATTTTTAATACTTTCTATTTTATACCTCCAAGGGGGGTAAGTTAATTATTTATTCAAGTGTATAAACTACTTTAAAATGGCAATAGAAATTAGATATCATAGTAAAAGAAACAAAATGTATCCAGATTTCCTTAGAACAGAGGAAGTTGTGAAAGGTGAAACATTTTCTAATATATTAGAACAATTATGTGAGAATTGGGTTATAGAGCCCCAGTTTGGTATATTAACAAAAATGGGATCTTTTGCTACTGCTATTCCAAGACTATACTCTCTTATTTACTGTGCGCTTGTACCACATCCATTTATGCTTATTAATTTTGCAGATGAAAAAGAGGTAAGAACTTTTTTTGATAATTTGTTTAAGCCTGTAGCAGTAGAGGGAGATTGGGGAGATTCGCACTATCAGCCTATGATTAGGATTGATAGAAGATCACAAACACAAAGTTCACCAATCTTCTTGGTAAATGCACTTTATTATGTTAGTGAAAAAAATATAGATGAAGTTAAAAGAAGTTTCGAAAGAAATAATAATTGTTCTAAATCTTGTGAAAGTAGATGGTATGTTTTTGATTAAAAGATAATGGAGTTATTGAAGAAAGAGAAGAGATAAGGTATAAAGATAGTGACATTCAGTATTATGCATTATTTTCCCAGAATCCGTTTAAAAAACCAGAGAAGTATTACAAGCATCCAAAGAATGATTTTTTTGATTGTCTATTTGCTGATTGGCAGAAACATTATTAGCTTAAACTAAAAGTGATCACATTATAGGCTATTAGAATTAATAGAACTCCCAAAGCAATCAATATTATTCCTATAAATAACCTCATCCATCTTCTATGTTCCTGTTTCCATTTCTTGATTTCCTGTACTTTTACACCAAAATAGACTAATGCCAAAATTATTAGCAAGGGCAAAATAAAAATGAAATTATATACAAGCAAATAATATAATGCTTTTAATGGTAAAATTTCAGACTGAGCAATCCATGTTGTTATTGCTAGATAAGGACCCCCTGTACATGGAAGTTCAACTGCAGCAACAAAAGCTCCTAGAATTATAGCACTAAGTGTAGTAACATTTTTAGCGTGTTTTTCTATATACTTAACATATCTTGGAGATATTCTTAAGGATATACCTTTTCCATACCAGAAAAAATCTTTTATCTCTATTAAACCAAGTATTATAACTAAAGATCCAACAAAGATGCTTAATGGTTGGGCTATGTTTAATCTCTGTATAAAAAGAAGAAGACCAATCCCGGCTAAAAAATAAACAATGTAAATTGCTGCGATATATATGGAACCAACAGCCAACATTCTTTTCTTATCATGTGACATTGCTAATAAAGTACTGATTAATAGAATTAAAACACCTATTGCACAAGGATTAATTGAATCAACTAATGCTGTTGTTATTATTACTGGCCATGTTACATTTACTGCCATTTTTATTTCACTCTTTTCAAAATGACTTTTTTAACCATAGACTTCTTTGTATGTGTGCGATCAGTTAAATCATACTTGATTAATCTTAATTCAAATAATTGTTCTGCAAAGTCCATTGTTTTAGTTTCTAAAATCTTAGCCATTTTATTTTGATATAGGTTTATCACAATTAGATTTTACTGCTAAATATTCTAGATTCTGTACTCCAATTAATCTAGAACTATCCGGGAATTCCCAATCAGGATATTTTTGTACATTCTTTGTTAAACATAATTGCGACTGCGGATCTTCTCCTCTTGGGTCACATTCAACATAAACTCCCCTTTTCTTTATTATGTCATATGAGGAGCCGAACATCTTTTGCTGTTTTGCACAATTAGGACACCAAAATGCCCCGTATTCTTTAACATTCTTGTCTGCTAAACAATTAGCTAGTTTATCCAATGATTCTTTTGTGTATTTTGTAGAAGAGCAAGATGCTAAAAACAATGTAAAGATTACCAGTAAAACGATAATTATCTGCCTATTCATTTTAAATTCCTCCTTAATTTTATTGTAGCTATTAATATTATTAATATTAAAATGTCTAGAACAACACATAATGGACATATAGAATAAAGAACGAAAGCCTCGATATAAATCAGATATAATGCAAAAATAACGCTTAAAATCATTAACCAGTATATTATATTTATTACTTTTTTATAATTCATTTTATTTTTTAATGCCGATATTGTAATTATCATAATAAAAATAAAAGTCAGCAATGCCATTAATGATATGGGAATTCCGAATATCTCAGAGTATAAACTTCTGTTTACAATATCGCAGGAAATGCTTGGATTAATATCACAAAAACTGTCTGTTGTTGCATAATGAGAATAAAGCAGATAAGCAGAGGTTAATATAGCTATTATTGAACAGATTAATACAATCTTCAAACCTTTTTCTTTTTTCATTCTTTTTTAATAAAACGCTTTTCTAAACTAAATTCTAAACTTGATTTTGATATGGCAATTCCAATTAAAACCAAAAGATAAACAATATGTTCATCTATTATAGGGTTATGTTCCGGAGGTGTTAAAGCAGTCCATATAAGGAACATTAATAACGCCCCAGCATAAGCTGCTATTTTAACATATATACCAAAAATTAAGCCTAATCCTAACAGCAACAAGCCAATCATGAATATCCAGTCTATAACAACACTTCCTGTCAAGCTATTGTAAAAACCAGAAAAGATGCCATGTGTACCAAGTTTTAGAAAACCTGCTGTAGGTGAAACACCATTAATCCAAGATTTATCACTTGCAGTATTAAAGCCCAAACCAAATAATTTATCAAAAAAAGCCCAAAGAAACAACCAACCAATGGCAATTCTTAGTAAAACCCAAATATATGCTTCTTTCTTATGCGAACCTCTTTTTCTTTCCATCTTCTAAGATTTATTTAAATAGATCTTTAAAGTTTTTCGGCAATCCTTTTATATAAAGCAATGCTAAAGGAGCACCCCAATTAGTCCATCTCTCAACAAAATCCCATATAGGATCTCCGGCTATAGGCCTTGCTAATGCTGTTAAAAATCCCCATATGGTACCATATATCAGTACAATTCTTATAGGTGCTAAAATAGCAAAGATAGCAACTGTAACATCAATAATACCAATTAATATCATTAATTTATTCGCTAATAATCCAGTTACACCAATAAACGCAGTCAACATCTCAATAAATCTTGGTTTTAATTGTATGGCAAAAATTCCGTGCCCTAAAAAAGTTCCAAACATTGCTATCCTAAGGATCCATTCTGTTTTTTTTATGTTGTTCATATGTTATATTAATTTAGGATATAATTAATAAAGAATTTGGAACAAACATCGAACTAGAAAGCTTCTTTATACTTTTCCATAACATTCTGGATTTCATGTCTTTCTTTTAATGAATAAAATATTCTATTTCCCTTTGCTTCTTTATTGAGAAGATTAAAATTTTCTAAACTATGTATGTACCATGTTATTGTTTGGGGAGAAACTTTTATTTTTTTACTTAATTCACTGTTTGTTATTTTGTTTTTTATTATCAGCAGTTTTATTATATGTCTTACATTCTTTCGCCTTATCAAAAAAAGTATTCTTGCTTCATTCTCATTTATATTAATAAGGTAAAATCTTCTAAATCTCTTATTTAAAATTTCTTTTATTATATCTGCTTTTAAAATTAGTGATAGATGGTAACTTAACTGACCGATGGCAAGACCTGTTTCTCTCTGCAATTCCCTTACACAAATTCCTGGTTTTTCTTTTATTATAGAATAGATTTTTTCTCTTGTTTTTAGTTCTAGTATATCATTCCTTGTCATATTGTCTCTCTTTTATTATTTCAGGGAAATATGTATATTTATATTCTTCATTTGCCAGTAATGTTTCATATGTTCTTATTATATCCGGGAATTCTAGCCTTATCTGGTTTATTACTTTGTGAAATTCTTCTTCATTTTTTGTAATTACATAAACAAGAAAGTTCCATCTTCCTATTGTTTTAACAGCCCATAATACATTTTTATTGTTCTTTAGGAAATTTTTGAATTCTTCTTCATTTTTATTGTCCAAATTTTGCAGGCTTAAAAGAACTGTGTAAACATAGTATCCCAGTATACTATAATTTATTGCTGGTCTAAATTCCAGAATGATGGTATTTTCAATCATGTTTTTAATCTTGTAAGAAACTGAATCTTGGCTCATGTTTAATTTTTTTGAGATGTCAACCATTGGTATTCTTGCATTGTTGGATATTAATTCTAATATATTTATATCATTTTTATCAATCTTTAAACTTTTATTTTTTGTTTTCATGAAATTTTTAAAGAAGCTTCCATCATTTTTTCCGGATTCTATTCTTATCGTTTCATCTAAAAGAGCTTCTGGAAAAGTTGAACTTTTTATGATTTTTAACAATATTAAAATTTCATAATTCTTTATAGGATATTTATTTATAATACTTGTAAAAACATGGTCTAGCTCCTCAAATTCTCTTACTACAAGTGCTAATTCATAATCTAACTTTCCAGAATATTTCAAAACAGCATTAATATTCTTGTTTTCTTTAAAGAACATTATCATTTCACTTTCTTTTTCTATATTTGGATGCAATTCTGTGAATATATGATATGAACTAAATCCTAATTTTTTAAGATTTATTAATGTTAAATAACCTGTTATCACATTGTTCTTTTCTAATCTGTTTATTCTGTATTTTACAGCGTCCCTTGTCAATCTGACATATTTACTTATCCTGGATAAAGAAAAACGGGCATTAATTGACAGCAATTTTAGTATTTTTTTATCTTTTAGATCTAGCTGGATTTGATTTTTATTTGATTCTGATTTCTCTAAAACCTTCATTTTTATTTAAAAACGAATATAATATATAAATATTACGTTTTTTAATAAAATTTGCATAAAATATTTTTTATATTCCTTAATATTATTAAAATTAAACAAATCTTGGAGGTAAAAATGAAAATAAAATTTTACGGAACAAGGGGAAGTTTTCCAACTGCTTCTTCAGAAGCAAGAGGGATATATACATTAAAATGGGGAGGAAACACAACTTGTTTGTATTTAACTACAAATAACAGTGAGAACTTTATAATTGATGCTGGCACTGGATCAAGGTTATTAGGAATGGATCTATTAAAAACACCTCAAAATGGTAAAACTCCAAAGATACTCTTTACGCATGAGCATCAAGATCATGTTGAAGGAATACCATCTTTTGCTCCTTTTTATAATCCAGACAATGAATTCCATGTATATGCAAAAGAAAACCCAAGAAAGATAGAAGAATTATTGAGGGAAAGACAGAGAGTTGAATTTTTTCCAGTTGCATATAGCATTCCAGGAGTAGATGGAGTTCCATGTATGACTGCCGGGAAAATGCACCATGACATTGAAAAAGGAATTTTGACAGAAACAGTGGAAGTAAGTTACTGTGCAACTAATCATCCTGACGGATGTGTTGCTTATAAATTTAGAGAAAGGAATAATATATTTATTTTTGGAGGAGATCATGAATTTGATCTTAAACCAGAAGTAGATGACAAACTAGCACAGTTTTATGAGGGATCTAAAATAATTGCTCTTGATACATAGTATTTACCAGAAGAGAGACAGAGAATGACTAAAGGCTGGGGCCATTCAGATTATGAGCAAATCATCAATTTCATTTGTAAATTAAAGAATAGACCGGAGATTGTTGTAATGACACACCACGATCCAAATCATGATGATGCCTTTATTGATCATATGTATGTGAGATCATTGGATTATGCAAAAACGAAGGATCTAAACTCTAGATTAATAATGGCATGTGAAGGATTGGAGTTAGAGTTATAAACTTTTCCTTATTAGCTGGAGAAAGAAAAATGTCTGAGCTTGTAAAAAGAATAAGAAATTGGACGATAGGAATTGGAATTGTAGCTATTTTAGCTTCTCCAGTATATAGCTATTATTTTACAGATAAAGTAAGAACTGTAATTAATGAAACACAAGTTAAAAGATCCAATGGAGAAGATAAATATCTTGTTTTTACAGATTCCGGAGTTTTTGAAAATACTGATGTATGGTATAGGTTTAAATTTAGAAGTTCTGATTTGCAGAATAAAATTATGAAATTAAAAGGAAAAGAAGTTACAATAGAAAAATATGGGTGGAGATTCGGTCCTTTGTCGTGGTATGAAAATATTGTAGATGTTGAAGGGGTTAAATAAGTGGTTCTTTATTTTTATAAATCTTAACATGATTTAAATTTTAATAATTATTTTATATCAAATATTTTTTCTATTTCTTTTAATGATTTGGAGTTTAAAACATCTTTTGATTCTGCCCATCCTCTTTTACATTGATAAACTCCGTATTCCATTAACCTTAATTGTTCTTTATTGTGAGCATCTGTTCCTATTGAAATTTTAACACCATAATTAACTGTTTTTCTTATTAAAATATCATTTAGATCCAATCTTTCAGAACAATTTGCCTCTAAACAGATATTATTGGATTTTGCATAATCTAAAACTTTTTCAAAATCAAATTCATATGGGAATCTTTGATTTACAATTCTTCCTGTAGGATGAACAAAGATATTTACGTTTTCAAGCCCTTTTAAAACTCTGCTTGTCATTTTTGCCTTATCCATTTTAAATGACGAATGTACTCCGGCTGTTAAAATATCTAATTTTTTAATCAGATGTTTAGGGAAATCCAGTTTTCCGTCAGGCAGGATATTAGCTTCTATACCTTTTAAAATTTTAAAATTTGAATAATTCCTGTTTAAAGAATCAATTTCTTCTATATATTTATTAAACTTTTTCTCATTTAAACCATTTGCAAATACCAAACCCCAGTGATCTGTCATTAAAATGTATTCATAACCAAATCTAATCGCTTCATCTGCCATTTCTTTTATTGTGGAAGTTCCATCGCTGTATTTACTGTGAATTTGAAGGTCTCCCTTTATTTCATTGTACTTTACTAATCTAGGAAGTTTATGCTCAAAAGCAGCCTCTATTTCCCCTTGATTTTCCCTTAATTCCGGTTCAATATAATCCATTCCCAGATGATTGTAAATCTCTTCTTCTGTTTTTCCGGCTACTATTTTATTTTTTGTATTAAACAAACCATACTCATTTAATTTTAGTTTTTTGTTAATTGCAATTCTTCTTAATGCTACATTATGCTCTTTGTTTCCAATAAAATATTGCAATGCTGCTCCATAACTTTTTTCTTGAACTACTCTCAAGTCAACCTGCATTCCATTGAATAGCTTGACAGAGCTTTTTGTTGTTCCTTTAGCTAAGATATCCCTTATATTATCCAGAGAACAAAAATAATCCATCACTTTTTCAGACTGCGAAGTTTGAATTAATAAATCAACATCACCAATAGTTTCTTTTCTTCTTCTTAAGCTTCCGGCAATGTCAATTTTTTCAACATGTTTTAATTTTTTCAATTTTTTAACAATTAATTCAGCTAAAGGCAAAGCTTCCATTATCAGAAATCTTCTATTTTCAACAAAATTTTTTATTCCCTTAAGAATTTCCTGCTCTGTTTTTTCTCCAAAATTTTCCAGTTTTGATATCTTGTTCTGTTCAGCTGCTTTTTTTAAATCTGGAATTGTTTTTATTTTCAGCTTTTTATAAAGAACTTTTGCTTTTTTCGGTCCAACACCTGGAATATCCAGGATTCTCAAATCGATTGGAATCTTCTTCTTTAGGTCTTTATAGTACTTTAATTTTCCAGTTTCTATAAACTCTTTTATTTTTCCTTCTATTGCTTCTCCTATTCCAGGAATTTCCCTTAATTTATTTTGTTTGTAATAATCTAGAATGTCTGTATTTAATAATTCTATTGAGTGGGCTGCTCTCCTATATGCCATTGGCTTGAAAAAGTCCTCTTCTGTTAATTCCAGCAAATCTGCTATTTCATAAAATAATTTTGCTATTTCCTGATTTTTCATTGATAAAACAGTAAGAATCTAGTATATATAAATTTTAATATTCCTATAAGAGAATAACAATCTATTTAAATATATCTAGGAAAATTTTTGTTATGGACCCAATAATTATGTATCCTGAAAAACTTGAAGTATTAGCAATGCTTTACAAAGCCAAAAAACCTATTTACTATCTTGATATTATTAAGAGAGATGATTCAATATATTCTGCTGCATTATATCTTACGATGGATGGCCTGGCGAATAGGGTAAATACTGAGCTCTCAGCGCCTAATGAAGATAGGTTATATTTTGAATTGAGTCGTAAAGGCAGAATATATGTTGATCATTTAATGAGACTAGCTTCAATGTTATCTTCAACTTAATGTTTTTCAATTAAATGGTTGTTAAAATCCACTATACCATAAATAGAATTTATCTTCTTTACAGCTGCCCAGCATTTATCACCATAACTCCAATGCCACCATTCTCGGGGATAATTAACAAAACCTGCTCTTCTCATGACCCTAATTAAAATTTTTCTGTTATGCTTTGCAGCTCTAGAAATTTCTCTGCAATATGTGTAAGCTTTAAAATTTAAATCATCAGGCTTTGTCCCCATGTCTATTTCATTACCATATTTATCAATAATAGTAATATCTACAGCACCGCCTGTTGAATGTGGTGGCAGTATTTTAACATCTGGCGGAGCAACAAATTTTGAAGCCTCTTTTCTTATTTTGGCATTATTAAAATTGGGATGTTTGTTTTTTAATTCGATACAAAAATCTTTAAAGAATTTTTCCTGAATTTCTAATGGTCTATAAGCATCCAAGAGTAAAATCTTATATCCCTTAGGCAGTAAAGAATCTGCTTTGTTTAACATTTCTATTACTCTCTTTCTTAGATAAAAAGTATTTTCCTTCATTTCAGGATAAATTCTTAGTGTAATATCATTGCAATATTTTCTGACATCCACTAAATGTTCATTGCATTCAATAACTTTGATTTTCAATTGATGATGGTCAGAGTAAATATTTGGGATTTTTACCATTTTACATTATCTTTAAAGATAAATGAACCTGATTTGTACCGGGGATATACTCGTCTTTTACATGCCCACTAATCTCAAAGCCACACTTTAAATAAAATGTTATGGTTCTTTGAGCATCAGCATCTGTCACCACATTTAGTATTACGTTTCCTTCATTTTTTTTACCGCATTCTTGCTTTATATAATTTATAAGTTCTGTTCCAATGCCATTGTTTTGTAGATTCGGGCTAACAACAACTGTACCGATGTAATATGTTTTAACTTTTTTCTCCAATGTTATATATCCAATAATATTTTTATCTTCCAAAGCAACATAAGCATTGACATAATTTCCTTTTAAGGCATTGTCCCATTCAATAAGCATTTCTTCCAGATATTCTAAGCCTATTTCTTTTTTTAATATATCAAAAATTTCCGGTTTGTCATTTTCTATAATTTTTCTTATTAACATTTTAATTCTAATTTTCTAAAAATATTCTACTGGTCCTTTAAGCAATAATTCTCCATCCAAAAGATCTATTTCTAATATACCACCAATATTATGGGCATAAACCGGAGATTTACAATCTTTTACTCTTAAAACAGCATAAGCAGATGCAATATTTCCTGTTCCACATGATTTTGTAATGTCTTCTACACCAACTTCATATGTAATAAGCTCTATATTACTACGGTTTATAAACTTTACAAAGTTAACATGTAATCCCTCAGGATGATTTACAGAATCCATTAAATTTTTACTATACCTTATTTCTCTACCCTCTCTAAATGCATCTTCTTTATTAAGATGATTAACAAATTTAACAATATGTGCCAAGCCAACATAAACAAAATACATCTCGTTTGATAATTTCTTAAATTCTCTTGGGAGACCCATATTTACTTCTATTAGTTTGTCATTAATAATCTTAACATGCTTAAGGCCATCTGCAGTATCTATAAAATCATCTTTATTTATATGGCCATGATCATATGAATAACGTGCGACACATCTTACACCATTTCCACACATTTCTTCTGTACCATCCCTGTCAAAATATTGCATCTTTATCCTACCATTATCAGTCTGGATAAATAATGCACCATCGACATTGTTGCTCAAAGTTTCTTCTCTTACAAACTCTCTTTTGTCCAGTATTTTTTCTAAATCTTTGTCAGTTTCATCAATAACTATGAAAGTATTTCCGGCACCATGCATTTTTATCATTTTAAGATATTTATAAGTCCAATTTACTAATCTCAGTTATAATGTTATACTCACTTATTTTGCCTAGAACCCTAAGCTCTTCTTTTTTTGATTGAACTAAAGATGCTATATTTTTTATTTTTGGTTTTGGAAATCTATCTTTATACATTTGGTTATTTTGGTTTCTTTCAATAGCTTCAATTAATATCATATTTATCATTGTGTTATAATCAATACCTGCATGTTTTGCTTCTATTGCCAGGTCACTCTCAGTGGGATGTAATCCTGGTAGAGGATTCATCTCAAGAAAATATATCCTTTTGCTTTTGCCATTGTCCAGTTTTCTTTCCCTAAAATCCATTCTGTTATAATCATAACATCCTAAAGCATGATGTGCCACTATTGTTTGTGTCACTAATTTTTTGTATAAGCTATCAAAATAGTTCAATACCTTACAATAATTTGGGTCTATGTCTTTTATATGAAGATCTCTTACCTTTGGTTTTGAAGGCATTTCATGTAAATCAAAGTACAACGGTGGCAGTACCAGATTACCGATCATCCCTACTGTATATTCTCTTCCATCCAAGTATTCTTCTGCTATTGCTGGTTCACTATAAGTGTTTATTATTTTCTTAACAGCTCTATAAAGCTGTAATTCATTTTCAACAACTGACTTTTGGTCCAAACCACTGCTTGTACCTTCTGCAGCCGGTTTTACTACAAGCGGAAAAGATAAACCTTTCTTTAATCTATCAGCATATTTCTCAAATCTTTGAAATGGTGGGTTGTTTACACCATAATTTTCCAGGATTTCTCTTGTTGTAACCTTATCAAGCGCATTCGCTAAGCTTTGAGAGTCAGATCCTGTATGAGGTATGCAAAGAAATTCTAACATAGATGGTACCATTGATTCACGACTTTCTACTTCAGGAAGACCTTCTGCTATGTTAAATACGATATCAATTTCGCTTTTATATTTTTCAAGTTTATGGTAAATAGACTCATCAGCTTCTAATAAAATTACCCTATTTCCAGTAGATTCTAATGCATTAATTACGGCGTTTATTGTAACTTCAGAATCCCACTCAATATATTTTGGGTCATTAATATATTCTTTTTTCATTACATTTGCTGTAAATCCTATTGTTAATCCTTTATTTACCATTCTAGAGTAGGATTAATCACAAATATTTAAAAGGCTTTCGTTATCGCAATGGATCCATGTCAAGTAAAGAGAATAAAGAAGATAGTTGTATATTAATTTCGAATTTACTTCTTATCAAACCTTTCATTATCTCTCCCATAACATTTATCCATTACCATTTTCCATGCTTCATCCAGGTTTATGTTATGAGAATTCGCCAGGCAACATAATGTAAAGATTATATCACCAATCTCATCACTTAGCTTTTTAGTTTCTTCTGTTGATTTTTTCTTTTTAGGGCCATGCATATGGTTAACTTCCCTGGCTAACTCTCCAGTCTCTTCCATTAGTCTAGCAAGTATCTCATGTGGTTTCCAATATGGGCTTTTAAATTGCCTAGCCCATTCATCAACATCTTTCTGAACTTCATTAAGAGGCATGTAAATAGCATCATATACCATTATAAAACAATTTCTGAATTATAATGATATCTTTATGAAATAATCATTACAGAAAATTGTCTAAAGAGCTTTTCAATCTTTCATCTGCTTTTTTTAAAATTTCTTTAGAGTTTTTATGTGTCAATAACTTTAAGGCTTCATCATAAGGACACCATCTAAATTCATCATGTTCGCTTGATAATATGGCTTTTTCTTCATCTGTTTTGCCTAAATAGAAAATTATTTCTTTAGAGATTGTATTACCTTCTCTTCTATAAAATAGATTTATTTTTTCCCTGAAGTTTTTGATTAAGATAAATTTTGAAATGCCTGTTTCTTCTTTTAGCTCCCTTTTTAATGTTCCTAACTCGTTTTCATTAATCTCTACATTGCCCTTTGGAAAATCCCAACTCTCTCTGAAATGATCGTTTGCCTTTCTGTGCAGTAGCAAGTATCTAATACAATGATTCTTATTTGACAGGATTATACCAACTGACTTTTCTTTCATAGAAATATTTATATCTTAGTAAATTTAAATATATCCATGTTGAGGAAGATAACCTATATCTTTTCATTGAAAAAAATTTACGATGATTTGTTCATATTATTTCTGAAAAATGAGGTATATTATGATTTTAAGATAACAACTGATATTATCGGAGAAAGTGATGGAAAAATACCTGGCTCAGAACAGCCAGAAGCCTTGATCAGCATATTAGACTCTCTTAAGGAAAAATATAAACCTAATGGAGAATGTTCCTGCCTGATTTTCCCAAATATTTCCAAAGACCTGAAAGATGAGTATAATCGTGCTCATGAAAGGATTTGCTGCCTGTTATACAGAAGTTCTTAAGAGATACTCTAATCAGCGTCTTTGTGTAAATAGTCTCGATAAATGCTGACTTTATACACAGTTTAGAGACTTTTTACACAGGATTAAGTCTTTATTTTTGTTCTTCTTCCAATCCCTTTTTTATCGTAGTTTTCAAAAGCCATTTTTACAAATTCTTCTTCTGAAAAATCAGGGATATGAGCCGTCTTTTGCCAACAAAAAGGACAATATAACATATAGCACTCTCGCCCATCTTCATGCTTTAAGGTTTTCATATAAAGCCAAAGATGGTTTTTACAGGGCGGTATTTGTTTTCCAGTGTCAATGTCGGTTGTCATCTTCCTTTACACCATTCACACGTTTCTTTAGGGCAATCACCATTTAATAATTTAATCGCTCTGTTAAACAAAAATTCTGCATGGGCAATATCTATTTTCATCTTTACTAATTCATTCTTAAAATTATTAAGTAAGTCCAAAGCGATATTCTTTAACTTGTCTTCCATGTTAACCCCGAAAATAATCAAATAATAAGCTATTTAAGGTTTTTGAACTTAAAAATAGCATGGAAGAAATCGTAAGAATTAAAGCAGATTGAGATGTAAATAATTCTACTTCTTTAACTCGTGAGTTGTATAAATATGTTGCAAGAGGAAATATTAAGTTTGAATTAAAAGCAAATAAAGGTTCAATATTAACAGATATATCAATAAGTGTAATTGGCAGTGTTGTAGGAGATTTTGTCTATAAATTAATAGAATTTATTTTCAAAAAATTGAAAAAAGAGAAAGAGATGGGTAGAAATATAAAACCAGTAAAAATTATTACCACAAGAGATGAGTATATAGTTACAGGGGATAGAGAAAGTAAGATACCAAATGAACTTAAGGACAAATTAATAGAAGAAGAAAGAAATTAAAATGGTATCTTTAGGTTTCTATCTAAAATATATCGGCTTAGGCTTACTTGTAGCAGGAGCAATAGGTCACATCTGGAAAGGTTATAATTCTAATGTGTTAGGTTTATATATTCTTGGAGCTTTACTTTTTATAAGCGGGTTAATTAGAAAAACTTAAATTCTTGTAAATCTTAGTATTTATAGACAAAATGGCTAAAATTTATACAAATAGAAAGGGATACAAAATCTTTGCTAATTCTGGTAAATCAGTCCATAGATGGATGGCGGAAAAGAAATTAGGAAGACCATTGAAAAGCAATGAAGTTGTTCACCATAGAGATGAAGATAAAGGCAACTTTAGAATGGGAAATCTTGGGGTAATAAGCAGAAGTTTCCATGCAAAATTACATAATAAGAAAAAAAACGGTAAATGGTTTTGGTAAATTAAAAATAATTACTTTTTACACAACTTAATTACTTTATACACAAAAAAGACTTAATACACAAAGACCTAATCAGCAAAACATTTATAAAGAACTTAGCTTTTTATTTAAATTGAAAAAAGATGGAACTTAAATTAGACAAAAAACCTAAAAATCCTATAATAATTGAAGGATTTCCGGGATTTGGTTTTGTAGGGACAATAGCAACTGAATTCCTTATAGATCATTTGAATGCCAAACCAATAGGAAAGATATTGACCCATGAGATAATGCCTATTGCTGCTATCCATGATTCCAAGATTGTTGAACCATTGGGATTGTATTATGATTCAAAGAACAATATAATACTCATACATGCTGTGACAAGCATAAATGGCCTAGAATGGAAAATATCTGATATTGTCCACCAGATGGTTATAGAGCTAAATGCAAAAGAGCTTATAAGCCTTGAAGGTGTTGGGATTCCAAATGCGCAATCAGATGATGTGAATGTATTTTATTATAGTAATGTTGAGCTTAACAAGAAAAGATTTGAGAAAACAAATGCAAAGCCATTAAAAGAAGGTATCATAATGGGAGTCACAGGATCTGTCTTGTTACACACAAAGATGCCGATGTCATGTATTTTTGTTGAGACTAAGTCTAACATGCCTGATTCAAGAGGGGCTGCCAAAATAATAGAAACCTTGGATAAATACCTAAACTTAAATGTTGATTATAAGCCATTGCTTAAGAAAGCAGAGGAATTTGAGGCTAAGCTAAAGAAAATAATGGAACAGAGCAAAGCAGCGACCACTGAAAAAGAGAAAAAAGAGCTGAATTACCTAGGTTAGGATTTATATCTAATTCTTAATTGCTTTCTGCAATTAATGAGCTTAATATATTTATAGCCTATAAATATATCTTAAAAAAAATAAATTTAAATATTAGATTGAATAACAGAGATTATGCTTAAAAAGATCATATTCTGGTGCGAGTTCCCTGAACAGGTTGATTGGGTTTATCTTAATAGATTACTGACAAAATTGAAATTGCATGTTGAGATATACATAGCAGCCGGATCAAAAAAAGAATTTGAAGGAATTAAGAGAAAGATAAAATGTAAGTATATCGAAACAAGTGTATGGCCTATTTTAAGCAAGGAAGGAGGTTACTGGTTTTCCGGTTTTAGCGATAAAAAAGATATTGACAGGTTGAAACAGTTTAAGGATTATAAGATTAAGATTGATCTTGAGCCTCCGCTGCCAAAATGGACCTATAAGAATCACAGGATTATATTTTATGCTTTAAAGCAGATGTTCAGGAAAGGGGAGAATAATGAATATCTGAAAAAAACAATCTATAATCTAGCAAAAACAAATAAAGTTGAAACTGTTGTGAACCAGATGCAGATAATTGCAAATGAATTTCCTTTAGCAAGATGGTATCTTGAAAGACAAGGGATGTATGTTGATATTAAAAAAAATATAACCAAGAATATTATGTGTTATACTAGTTTTGCCGGAATATTTTTTAGACTTTTTTTAAGAATGTATATGGGATATTATATGAAAAAGACTGTTGAGAGGTATAATGGAAATGTGATGTTTTCTATTGGTTTGATAGGACCTGGAATATTAAAAAACGAGAAGATTTATAGAAATATTGAAGAATTTGGACAGGATTTGAATATGGTTAATGAGTCTGGGGCTAGTAAGGTAGCAATTTATTCTATTGAAGGTTTGTTGAAAAGAGATAAACCTGAGGAATGGCTGAAATTGGTTAAAAATTATTTACAGTGTATGAAAGATTAGGCCATCAAACATGTTATATAACATATTAATAATCTCTAAATCTTTTATGCTCCAATCCAATATTTCTTGTAATCTTATCTCTCTTAAATCAAATGCTCTTGTTTCATTTAAAAATTTATACATCTTTTCATTAAAATCTTTGGTAAAAATACAGCATTCTTTTCTCATGTCTTCCTGTAATATACTATATGCATTAATTCCATTGTTTTTTAGGATTTCATAAATCGAGTGCTCTGCATTGATGTCTTTCATTATATGCCCAGCACCAACATAGACTAGACAATTTTTGTTCTTAGGTATTCTTTCACCCATAAATTTATCCCTTTCTAGAAAATATTCACAGATTTCTTCTCTTGACGTTCCATCGAGATTTCTATCTATGGCCATAACAGGAACTTTACATGCCCGAGCTATTTTTATGATATTATAATACCTGCTGTTTAACCTTACTCCAGATGATATTCCCTGTTCAGTAAGTTGTTTTTCCCTCTCTAAAATAATTCTAAAAGAATCATGCTTGCCATCTTTTATATACTGATCAATTGCACCTTGAAGAAAGAATTCCTGTTCCAGACATAATGTTATATATGGTAAATCTTCTGCTAATCTTTCAACAAAATTGGCAGTAAATCTATGTATTGCTCTTGAAGAATGGTTCTCGCCAAGAAGTACATGTGTATAAC
>JAGVYY010000010.1 GCA_018303005.1 Candidatus Woesearchaeota archaeon | reverse complement strand
AAAGTCTTTTAAACCTAACTGAACTTATTTAGAATACTTTAAAAAAGTTTCATAATTTCTTAAAATTTTCATGATATATGAACAAAACAAAGATTTTTATCTCTCATAAGTAAGTATGGGAAAAGGCACATCATCAAATCAGGGAAATTACTCTGTAGCAAGAGATTACCAAAAATCGGAATCTTATCTAAAGCCTGGTCTGGAATCTAAATCGCGAGTATACTCATCTATTCCTGTTCAAAAACAAGATTATCATACTTATGGAAATAAAAGCCCAATATCGAATTTATTATGCTCGCTAAATTCTTTAATTGGGGGAAAAACCATATGAAGCATCAAAACAATCAGTTGAAGAATATTTCTCATTGTTAAAACAAACTCTGCCTTATCATTCGAACAAAAGTAATCCTTACAATATAAACATCTCAAATCTTGAACTTATGGTTGAAAAAGAAAAATTATTCTCAAGTTTGATATGCCAAAAATGTAATAAACCATTCTGTAAAGTACATTAAATGCATGTCATGAGGATTGTCAGCTATAAAAACATTTAAAAATCTCATTAAAATAATGTTTATAATGAGTAATTCAAAAACTGACAAGATAATAGACATAGCAACAAAAAGAGGCTTCTTCTTTCCAACAGCAGAAATCTATGGTGGCATTTCTGGATTCTGGACTTATGGTCATTCAGGAATATTGATGAAAAGAAAGTTTGAAAATTTATGGAGAAATTATTTTCTAAAATTAAATAATAACTTCTATGAAATCGAAGGCTCTTGCATCTTGCCTGAAAAGGTCTTCCAATCATCAGGACATTTGAAGAATTTCAATGATCCGTTAACAGAATGTAAAAAATGTCATTTCCGTTTCAGGGCAGATCATTTAATAGAAGATGAATTAAAAATTAATATCGAAGGTCTTTCTCTAGAAGCAATGGACGAGCTAATAAAAGATAATAAATTAAGATGTTCAAAATGTAGTAATCCTGAACTATTAAACATAAGATGGTTTAACATGATGTTTGATGTCAAAGTAGGCGCAACTGGTAATGAACTAGCTTATCTGTCACCTGAAACAGCCCAGAATCCTTATCTGTCGTTTAAGAGAGAATTCCTTGCTTTAAGAGAAAGTCTACCCCTTGGATTGGCAATGATAGGCAAAGCATTTAGAAATGAAATTAGTCCTCGGCAGGGTTTCTTTAGATTGAGGGAATTTACACAAGCTGAGCTACAGATATTCTTTGATCCATCAGAAATAAATGAATTCAGCGATTGGAATGAAATTAAAAATTATAAATTATGTTTATTTTTAAGCCAAGATAAGAAGAAAGAAA
Source organism: Candidatus Woesearchaeota archaeon (assembly GCA_018303005.1). Lineage (GTDB taxonomy): Archaea > Nanobdellota > Nanobdellia > SCGC-AAA011-G17 > GW2011-AR20 > JAGVYY01. The sequence goes on along the minus strand of JAGVYY010000010.1, from coordinate 27,210 downwards.
AAACAATAGAGTTAACATGTGAGGACATTAACAAAAAGATAAAGATTCCAAAATTATACATCTATTATCTAGCCAAGGTCCAGCAGTTTTACTTGGAGAAATTAAAAATTCCTAAAGATAGGTTCAGATTAAGAGAGTTACCGGAAGAAGAAAGGGCATTTTACAACAAGATACATTTTGATATGGAATTGAAGCTGGATACTTTAAATGGTTATAAGGAAGTTGGAGGCGTTCACTACAGATCAGATCACGATCTGCTAGGACATCAAAAAGGCTCTAATGAAAAAATGGAAATTTTTTATAATGAAAAAAGATTCATTCCACATGTTATAGAGTTGTCATTCGGAGTTGACAGAAACATATGGTCTTTATTGGATATTTCCTTTAAAGAAGAAAAAGAAAGAACCCTATTTGCTTTCCCATCTTATTTATCTCCTTATGATGTTGCAGTCTTTCCATTAGTAAGCAAAGAAAATCTCCCGGAAAAAGCAGATGAAACCTATAATTTGTTAAAAAATGATTTTAACTGTTTTTCTGACACCAAAGGTTCAATTGGCAGAAGATATGCCAGGCAGGACGAGAATGGAACACCTTATTGCATAACCTATGATTTTGAATCTTTAAAAAACAAAGATATAACAATAAGGAATCGTGATACTACAAAACAGATACGTGTGAAGATTAAAGACATTAAGGATACATTAGGAAAACTAATAAATCAGGAAATAGAATTTGAAAAAGCAGGAACACTTATAAAATAAACCTTCTTCTTATTTTTATAACTCACACTAATTAAAAAGATATCATTAGCATTTCTAGATTATGAATTTACACCAATAAACCATTGAATAAACTCTATAAAGAATTATCTTAACAAAGCATAACAAAAAGATTGCATTAAATTAATATATCTTCTTTGTTAATCAACAATATCGTATTTTTAACATATGAGATTAAACAAAGTTTTTTATTCAGAAACAGGTAAGACCGAAGAGAGTATGACACAAGAACACACCAACATACAAAGTAGTAAGAATTTACGCTGAATTTTTTAATTTTGCCTCAACAGACATCATAACATCCCTGTCCGGGCCTCCAGTATTTTCCAGCATTTGTGCAGCAGTCATAGTCAGCACCAGAAGCACATCCCCGTCGAGCAAATGCCATCTTTAACTTCAGACCACACACTAATTACCCTATTAAAAGTTTTATTTTCATAACCATCATTTGAATAATTTTTCATAGCTCTCTGTTAAGCATTTTCTTTTATGTTCATCTCTGTTCTATTAGACATCTTATCATTGACTTCGACACAACTATAAACGAACAATAAAAGAATCAATAAGATAACAATAAGCTTCTCATTCATATTTTTTAAAATATTATACAATTATATAAAGATTAGGGTCAGATTGCCTTACTGAAATGTATGGTAAATAAATGAAAGAACAACCTGTATAAGATTTGTTTCTTATACTATAGAACATTAAAAAAAATTTGCATTAGCCTTCTTAATCAATTAGAATTTATTTTTTCTATAATTGATACATAGTTTATGAAAAATTTTCTCAAGTAGTTCTACATCATTCTTGCACTTTTCAATTATCTTATCATGTTCTCTGTTATTAAAGCATTTATCAATTTCATTGCCTAAGATAGTATCTTTAACAGACATGTCATGCATTTCTGCCAACAGATTTAAAGGCATGTTCGTAAATATTCCTCCCTGGGAAAGAAATATCATTGTATCAAAATGATTTGAAACATCCATTTTCCATTTATTTAAGTTAAGATAAAAAGGTATATGTATCTCATTCAAAAAAGATCTCATATTGATGAAAGGCACATCAAAACCATATCCATTATGTGTAACAAACACAACATCTCTTGTGTTTAGCTTTATAGTATTCCAAAATTCATTCAACAAATATATTTCATCTTCATTAAAAAACACTTTTGTTTCTTGTTCATCGCTAAATTTCAGACAAATACAGATGATTCTTGCATAATGAGGATTAAAAGTCCTCATCTCTTTGGTTATCTTATGGTCCATCAGATATTCTATAACAATATTATTGTCAATCTTTAATAATACTGTCTCAATATCTAAAAAGCAAAATCTCATATATCGTGATAATGTTAGAATAATTTATAAAATGTCTTATAATACAAATTTATTATGGGGTGGTATATCAGTCCGGTAGATAGTTCCCTTGGCATGGGAGTTTTAGCAAAAACTAAAACCAACAAGCCGCGGGTTCAAATCCCGCCCACTCCATACTATTATAGAGTAATCTAATTTTGAATCCACACGGGCGAGTAATTCAATGGTAGAATGCTTCGTTCGCAACGAAGATGCCGGGAGTTCAATTCTCCCTTCGTCCATTTAGACAAAAACATTATAAACCATTAATACAAAAGTAAATTATGGAAAACAACGAACAAAAAGAAAAAGAATTAATAGTAAAATTTAAAGTAATCAATAATAATATACAAACCCAGGTAACAACAAAAAATGTTACTCCGCAAGAAGCAATTGGCTTGCTAGAGACAGCAAAAGACCAGTTATTGGAAAATCTAAGAAAAAACAGAAAAGAACTTTTTACTGTTAAAAATGAGTAACAAGCAAGATAAGAACTGTATATTCTGTAAGATAATAAAAAAAGAGATTCCTTCAGATGTAATATTAGAGAATAAAGATTTTATAGCCATTCTGGATATTAACCCTGTAAATAAAGGCCACATATTAATTCTAATAAAAGACCATTGTAAGAACCTAACAGATTTCCCAGAGGATAAAGGAAAAGAATTAATTATCTTTGCAAAAAAGATTTCAAGTGCAATAGTAAAAGCAACAAACGCTGATGGCTTTAATTTCTCAATGAATAATGAAGCTCCAGCTGGCCAGATGATATTTCATGCTCATTTTCATTTGATACCTAGATTTAAAGAAGACGGCTTAAGACACTGGCCCCATAAAAAATATTTAGATGGGGAAAAAGAGCAATTAGCTGATAAAATAAAAAAAATTATGGAAAAATAAAATTTAAATTTTAAGATTTTTAGAATAAAACCTTTCAACATCTCTCCACCCTATATCAGTTCGATAATGCAAATTATTTCCTTCAATGTAAGTATAAGCAATGGCGGAGTATGCTTTCTGCCTTGCCTCTATTATATTATCTCCTTCTGCAACGATACTAAATAATCTACCACCATTAGCATAAAATTTTCCATCTTCTATTTTTATACCTGCGCCAAATATTTTTATACCGCCGATTTTCATAGCATCTTCCAAACCATAAATTCTTTTGCTTATAACATCTGAATATTCTTTAGGATCAGGATAGCCTCTAGAAACTCCAACAACACAAACCCTTGTCTTATTGTCTTGTTGTATATCAAAACTCAAAAGTTTTTTTTCTAAACATGCCAATACTGTTTCTAAATAATCAGATTCTAATGATGGCAAAACTACCTGGCATTCAGGATCCCCCCATCTTGCATTATATTCTATAACGAAAGGTTTACCATCAACAACAATACCACCAACATAAAGTATGCCCTTGTAAGTTAAATTTTCAAATCTTAATCCATCTATTGCGTGTCCTATCAAATCTGCTCTAACATCATTCTCGATGCTCTTATTTTGTGTAAGCAAAGTAGGAGATATTGCACCCATTCCTCCTGTCTGATCTCCTCTATCAAAATTAAAAGCTGTTTTATTATCTTGGGCAGATTTAAAAAATCTCATAGAAAAACCATCTGTTGCAACAAAATAAGAAAGCTCTTCACCTTCTAAACCATCTTCAATTAAAAATGTTTTCCCTGCATCTCCAAAATATTTCATTTTCTCGATGTTTACTATTGCCTCTTCAAGATTTGCAGATTTAAGAGCTCCTTTTCCAGAGCATAAACCAGTGGCTTTGACATACAGCAGTTTATTAGGATTTTCTCTATAAACAGATTTAACATAATCAACTGCGTTTTCTTTTTCCCTTAGATTAAATGGTCGAAAATCTGCTGTGGGTATATTATTTCTTATCATTAATTCTTTTGACCATTTCTTATCCCATTCTATCCTTGCAGCATTTCTATTAGGACCAAAAACTAAAAAACCATTTTCTTGTAATAAATCAACAGTTCCCAATGCTAAAACATCATCTTGCGCAACGTCGACTAAATCAGGTTTATGTTTCTTCGCGACCCAAAGGATAGATTCTAGTTGTTTTAAATTACAATTTTTGTCTATAATTACTTCTTTTTCTCTATTATAAGTAATAAAATCATTTCCAGAGGCAACTATAATTCTTTTTACATCTGCACTATTTTCATAAGCTTGTGAAATAGCATGTTCCCTTGCTCCATTTCCTATTATTAAAACAGTTAAATTCTCTGCCATTGTGATTATATATTAATAATAGAAACTATTTTAAAATAATTTATTAATAAACTCTTATAAGCCTCAGTAACTCAGCCTGGTAGAGTGCGAGTCTCATGAGCTCGACGCCGCCGGTTCAAATCCGGTCTGAGGCATTAAAAATGAAACAGTAAAAGAGCTTATCAGGACAATAAATGCCTAAAGATGATACTCCATGAGTTTTTTCCTGTAGATTTGTCCCCATCGTTTCATATCATCAATATCAAGATGCTTAAGGTAATCAATAATTTTCTGTCCAGCTAAAATTTCTGGAAACAGGACAATGTCAGCTCCTTTTCTGTATAAATCAATAGCATCATTAAAGTTTTTGGCTGTAACAAACAGCAGTGTTTCTTTGTTGAACTCTTTAAATCTGTTTATGAGCAGTAGGTTATCTTCATAAACAGGTATTGTAGAAACAACTATCTTAGGTTTATAAGCGACTAATTTATCAATGATCTCTCTATCAGAGATATCTCCATAAAAATGGTTTATTTTTTCTATTTCCAGTCTTTTGATAACATCAGGGTTAAAATCCACAACAATGAAATTCTTATTTTTAAGTTCATTTAATGATCTTACTATGCCATGGCCCATTCTATGTGCTCCACAAATTATAATTTCATATCTTTTGTGTTTGGTATGAGTATCATCAATATCTTTTATTTTCCTACTTTCAAATACAATCAGATATTTGCCAAAGATGTTATATAATCTATCACCATGCATAATCATGTAAGTGGATAATGTTATAGTAGTTATTCCTACAAGAGTAACCAGAGAAACAATTTCATTGTTTAAATGTCCGACTTTCTGCCCTAATGCAATCAGTATCAAAGAAAATTCGCTGATTTGAGCAAGAGTTAATCCGACCAGGAATCCTATTCTTTTTTTGTAGCCGAAAAAACTCATAAGCACCAGGACAATTAAAGGGTTCCAAATTAAAACAAACAATGAAAAAACAACTGCAGGTACCAACACAGATTTTATATTCAATGAGACAACATTCAAACCAAGATTAACAAAGAAAATGGCAATAAAAAAATCTCTTAAAGGTCTGATCTTGGATGTTATCTCACTGGAATAAGGCAAGGAAGCCAAGGTCACACCAGCCAAAAAAGAGCCTATTTCAATGCTAAATCCCAGGACTCTGGAAAATATAGCCAAACCAAAACACCATGCTATTCCACACATAAACAATAATTCATTAGATTTGGCAACTTTGTGGAATAATTTTGGAACAAGTGTGAAATACAGAAAAATAATGCTGAGAAGCAATATCGCAGCCTTAAGAAAGGTTTTAATCAAGAAAACAGAGATACTTGTGTTCTGTTCTCCTGTAATGCCTGTTATAAACACCAGGGCAGTTATAGCAATAAAATCCTGAACAAGAAGTATGCCTATGGCAATTTTTCCATACAAAGTTTCTAGGTCATTCTTATCTGTAAGCAATTTAACAATTATGATTGTGCTGCTGAAAGTTAAAGCAACACTGACATATAATGACTCAGTATTGCTCAGTCCAACCAATCTGCCTATAAAAAAGCCTATCAGGGATGTAAATAAAACCTGACCAATGCCTATTATCAGAGATATCTTCCCGACATCTTTCAAAGATTTAAGATTCATATTTAATCCAACTATGAAAAGCAGAAAAGCAACTCCGATTTCAGAGAAGACACTGAAATCAGCAGGATTTGTAACAAACTTAAAAATCTGTGGTCCTAGGAGAATACCTGCAAAAATATAAGCAATAACTAAAGGCTGCTTCAGGATTCTAATAACTATTCCAAGAATGACACATGCTATAACGATTATTGTTAGCCCGAGGAAAAAATCAACCATAGACACACCTCTTATAGACTATCAAATTTATTCATATATAAAGTTATTTAAAAGTCAAAGCTTAAACTATAAATTAAGCCCTAAAACTCGTTGTCTAGATTTTTACAATGATAAAAAATTACAAAACAACATCTCTTAAACTTAGCAGTTTCAACAGTTAATACGAGTATACTCTTGAAAACTTTGTTTAACTAATCAAATTCCAAAAAACCTATAAAGGCCTGAAAAATCCACGACTTGTTTTTTTGCCGTTATAAGATTGCATTATCTTAATGGATGCATCTTATCTCTGATGTTCTCAATCTTATGTCCGATGTAATAAAAAATACCGCCAAATAACAAGTAAAAGGCCGAAATGCCTATCCCGATATCAATGCTATGTACTGAATATTTGTCTGCTATATACTGTAATGTAGCAGCTCCAGTGAAAGTCATCGAGCTAAAGAAACCCTCAACAGTAAAGAAATTCAAGAATAACGACAGTGCTCCTGGCAAAAAGATCATAACACCCAGACCTTGCAAAGTGCTAGAAAATTTTTCATTGTTTCTGTATATTAAAAAACCGCTAATTACTATCATAAAAATTCCTGGCCAAAAATAATAGGGCAAAGCATTCCAGGGCATGCTATGATCATTCAAGGCAGATACTATAACAGGATGCATTAAAACAAAACCCAAAAACAGGACTATATGAGCTACAATAAAATTGATTGAATTTTTTACAAGTCTCATATCTCTTAAAAATCAATAGAAGTATATAAAAATAGCGTTTTAAAAAATAAAAACCAAGAGAGTTACTTTTTGATCAAAGTAATCTCTATTGTGCTTACCCTGACATTTCTACCTTCTTTATTCTGAAACTCCTCAGAATCTATTTTTATATTTTTTACTTCAATAGTATTTTCTAAAAACCTCTTTGCAGAAACCTCAGCTACATCAACGCATCTTACTATGAATTTACCTCTCGCTTTTAAGACAACCTCATCCGCTCCTTGTGTTGTAAACTGCATAACGACTCCTGTCACGTAACTTTTGTAATTTGAGCCATGACTCAAGTTATTTCATAAACGGTTTAGAGCCGATAAATACAGTATGGTCGTCTGAATCTCTTCTCATTCCTTCTTCCATTTTTCCTCCATCCCTAATGTTTTTTCTATATGTTCTCTAAATCTTCTTCTTTTCTTTGTATCGAAAAATATACACTAGTATTAAGTATTTTCTCGATACTATCTATTGTTATTTCATGAATTTTACTTGTCTTGCTGTAAACACTTTTTATCTCTTTTATGTTTAATGTGTTATATATCTAATCCTTTTAAAAGATTTTGCATAAAACAGCAAAATCAAGGAACAAATTCAGCAGTTCTTTTAAGGTTATTATAGAATAAATAATGTAGATTATAATTTTATACAAAAATTATTGGACTAACCATTAGAAAAGCATATAATTATCTTTTTTGTTGCATCAATCTGGTTACATAACCTGCTATAACATTTCTCATTTTCTTGCTGGGAATAGTAGCATATTCTTCAACAATCTTCTTGTTGTCAATGAAGTCAGTCTTAAATTTATCACTATGTAACTCAACCAGTTGAATGGCAATTCTCTTAACTTGTATTGTTTTTATCCTTCCCATTTGCGATTAAAATCATTAAAAAGTCAAGAACAAGTTATTTAAATCTTTCTAGGATCCATATTTCCCTTATTAATCTGGTTCTATGTGGGCTATAAATAACAGGTATCTTACCATATTCACTCTTGTAAGCACTAAATTTAGTATTTCTTAAGATGTCATTCATATCTAGCTTGACAAAATCTCTTTTTATCTTAAAAACAGGGGCAATTAAAACAATTCTTCCACGAACAATTTTATCTGCCTCACATAAAAAATCCCTATATAATCTGGTTAATTCTTCCTTTAACCTTAATACCAGTTCTTTATTATAGCCTTCTTTCATAAAGGGACCGAGATATGGCTCAGTAACAACACATTCAGTTTTATCAATGTACTTGCTTAATTCCCTTGCATCACCATTCACAAGTTTGTATTTGTTCTTTATATCAAAATTCACAGCAAGCCATTTTAAGTTCATTTCAGCATCTTTGGCATCTTTATCAACACCTATAGCATCCATATGCTTCAACAGTGCTTCTTGCAATATAGTACCTGTGCCGCAAAAAGGATCAAGAATTTCAGTTTTTGCCTTGCTTATATTTATCAGAATCTTGGCTAATCTTATGCTTATCACTCTTTTCTCATCAAATCTAGGTCTTTTTTCATCTCGCTTCTTATACTCTTCAGGGTTGCTAACCTGTATAATTCTCCCAATGAAATTTTTTACTCTTAGAATCTCAAAATCAAGCCTTAAACTATCGCTGGGCCTGGAAACATCGCTTTTTAGATAAGCCTTAACACCTTCATGTTTAAATCTCTCCTTAAAATAATCTCTTAAAAAATTATCTCCATTTATACTGTATCTTATTTTGTTTCCATAATCAAAAGTAATTCTGTTCAGTTCATATTCAATTTCCTCATTGTTAATGTTCTCCAATATAACTTTGGCAATTTTCGTTATTCCACCGAACTCTCTGATAGAAAAATCAAATCTCTCCAAAGAAACAACAACATATTGATCATCTCTGTATTCAACATCAAAATTAATATTTCTGGCCTCGAGAAAACTTGTTAATTCAAGAATGCTCAGCTCATTATCCCTACCTAAAACAAAGATGTATTTTTCCATGGAAAACAGATAACAATTCTTTTTATATAGATATTCATTGCAAAGATATAAATGCAAAGATAAGCACAAAAGTCTAAATTCTGTCAAACATCAGGTGATTTTTATTCAGATATTCACGCCCTTTTTTTGTCAGTTCTCCATTGCTTAAAAAAAGTAGCGGTAATCTCTTTAATTGAGCCTGACTATGCGCCAATAAAATGTCATTGTCACTGATCTTCTTCTTGTTTTTAATCTTCAAGAAAAATCTCACCTTTCCAACACCTGAAGGAACATTGCAGATATACTCAAACTCATTATTCTTCTTTATTATTGTCTCTTCAATCAAAGTGATGTCTTTTCTAGAAAAGTAATTCTGGATGAATTTCCTGAAATCAATCTCTTTTTTCTTTTCACTTTTTTTTGTTCCGGTTACTCTCTCCTCTTCATCAATAGCAATATCGAGCTTGATAATTTCCTTTGCCTTTTCATCTGTCAGCTCACCTGCCAAGGTTTTTTGCTCTATCTTTGGTTCAATAGAATCTTCTACTGTTATTCCGGGTATTTCAGTTTCTTTTTTTATCTCTCCTTCAGGAACAGCTTCAACAATTTTTTCCTTATAGCCAATGACTTTTTTTATCAAGGTTTCTGCATCGCTATCAGAGGTCAAATGCCATTTCCAGAATATCTCCTCACTTTTATTGTCATCAATAACCTTAAGCATCACAGCAAAATCTTTTAATTCTCTTAGGGCAACCCTTTGCCATGGTTCTAAAGACTTGTCTCTCAGAACAAAATTCTCTTTCAGCAACGAAAAAGCCTTTTTCTCTTTTTCATTCATATAATTGTGCAGCATCTCGAGTTTAGCTTCTTGCCCACAAACATAATACAAAGGACTTCCACCGATTTTACCATTTGTTATCAAAATCTGTTTTTCAGCTATCAACTGGCTTAATATAGCTCCGGCAAATATTGTATTGCTCCCGATCTCCTTGGAAATTTTAACAGGCAACAATGGTCCATTTCTCTTAACATATGCCAATATTTTGTTCTTTATCTCCAAGGCTTGTGCTGTCATATGAATATTAAAAATCTATAAAGTATAAAAGCATTATTATTGGTCATTAGTTAATTCATAAAAGCACAATGACACATAACCACTAAAAAGCTTAAGTATCTCTTATAACTCAAAAGACTTGACAAAAAACTAAGGTCTTTTCCAGCTTACCTCATAGAATGTGCAGTCATTCTCATCATCCACTATTCCCAACAACAATCTTTTCCTGGTAGAATGAGCAACTCTGTTTTTAGCGCTGAAATCATGCCATGTCAAAACACTGCCTTCATGCACAGGGTAAAGAATCCATTTAGCATGATCATCTCCGGGCTTGATGCCCCTGTCATAAACCCTGAAATCAGCCCCAAATTTTAAAGCTGTTTTAACAATATAGCCCCTGCTTCTCATATCTCTGTAAACAACATACTTTATCCAGAAATTAGGCTCGAATTTTCTGGCTTTTTTTATATAATTATCAAAATCAACAATCTTGTTTTTATCATCTGAAATCTCCATTCTGCCTTTTTCCATCAGGTATAAAGCCTCGACCAATGCATATTGGATCTTTCCATCCTTAGGTTCTCCAAATCTGCTTTGTTCATAAATTTCCTTGGTAGTGTCATTATCATCACTGATTACTCTTTCCCCAAGAAGTAAAGCCTTTATCTTTTCCTTTTTTTCATCAGTAACATTAATACCAGAATCATCCACAATAGTCTGCATTTTCTTTTTCCTGCTCATATAGAAGACTAAAAAGCAAGATATTTAAAATGCTTTCTCTTTTCAGTTTGATGATAAAAATAACATTTTTAGGCACATCCTCTATGTTGCCGACAAAAGAAAGGAACCATAACGCCGTATTTATTAAATACAAAAATGAAGGTTTACTGGTAGATTGTGGTGAAGGCACCCAAAGACAGTTTAGATTAGCAGACATTCCAACAACAAAAGTAACAAAACTGCTTATAACACATTTCCACGGAGATCATGTACTCGGAATTTTAGGATTAATACAAAGCCTTGGGGCAAATAACTACAAAAATAAACTGGAGATTTACGGCCCTAAGAACACAAAGCATTACATAAAGAACATGCTGTCATCAATAATATTCAAGAACAAGATAAGAATGGAAATAACTGAGATTACAAAACCAGGGATATTTTTTGAAAATAAGGATTTTATTCTTGAATCAGCACAATTAGAACATTCTATATATTGCTTGGGTTATTCATTTATAGAAAAAGACACAAGAAATGTTAACGTAAGTTATACCAAAAAATTCGGCCTTACAAGGCATCCATTGCTCGGAAACCTGCAGAAAGGTAAGAACATAACATACATGGGCCAAAAAATAGAAGCAGATAAGGCAACGACAATAAAAAAAGGAAAGAAGATAACGATAATACTTGACACATTGCCAACAAAAAATGCAGTAACATTAGCTAAAGACTCAGATATCCTGATTGCAGATTCAACATGGTCTTACAAACAGGAAAAAGCAAGTGGTGAACATCTCACCAACATGGATGCGGCAAATCTAGCAAAAGATTCAAACTCAAAAAAGCTCATATTGACGCATTTCTCCCAAAGATATAAAAACGTTGATGACTTAAAAGAAGAGATCAAAGATGTCTTTAAAGAAACAATCACAGCAAAGGACCTTATGGAGATAGAAATATGACAGGATCAGATATCTTAAACATAAGAAACAGAAAATGTCCAGCATGTCATAATAAAACTGACTTTTTTCATATAGGCACGCAAAAAGGAGTAAGAGCAATAGATGATGTAGCTATGTATACATGTTCTAGATGTGGTACAAGCATATCTTTCAAGTCATTAAGTAAAGAAAACCCAGGGATGTATTGAACATAGAAATTACTTCTTCCTTACATGACGATATATATCAAACAAAAAAATATCCTTCCATACGCCAAGAATAATACCAAAGATAATTGGCAATGTCTTGTTTGAAACAAATATCATAGATAAAACAAAATTAAAAGAAGCAACGACTAAAAAACCAGTAGTTAAAGTTACCAGCATGGTTACTATAACAATGTCATATCTTTTCATTACAAATCTGAAACTTTCTTTGAAAGAATCAACTGCATTTAAGTTACTGGAAAACATCATTGGGTATCTGAAGAATATGCCTGCAATATAAAAAATAAAGAATATTATTTCTATAATTGAAACAATGACAAGGCCTGCTGTATAATTTCCATTAAATTTTCCGAAAGCAATAAGCAATATCCCTAAAAACAAGGCAACAACGCTTATAGAAAAGACAATCATCTTGATAAAAATCACACTCATTATTTTTTTATGTCCGTCACGGAAATCACAAATCAAGCCATTGTTCTTTCCATTAATTCTGTTCTTAATCATCGAATACTTCCAGGATAACAAGCTTGAGCCAAGAAAAAAAGTAACTATGACAAAGGAAGCAATAGAGGCAATTAAACCTGGTAAAAGATTGTAATTGCTCAAGATTGATATAAATGACTTAATACCATTGATTCTGTATATATCCACCATACCATAATATCTCAGCAGAGTATAACCTAATAATGTGAAGATAGTTATATATAAAAAATCAGGTAAAAGCAATGATGGATTCTTCCACAGTTTCTGCCAAGATTCTTTAAACGTTTGCCAGTACATTAATTATCAGCCTTTTTTTATTATTCTTCTTCTGATATTTTCTTTATCACATCTTTCAGATTCAATTCTCTTAAAAGTTCTTTATATCTGTTTCTTATAGTGACCTCTGTAACTCCTGCAACATCAGCAACCTCTCTTTGGGTCTTTTTTTCATTATTTATCAAATCAGCAACATAAAGGCTTGCAGCAGCAATTCCAGTAGGACCTCTGCCACTTGTTAACTCAGATTTTTGTGCCTGTTCTAATATTTCCACAGCCTTGCTTTGTGTCTCTGCGCTTAATCTCAGGGCAGAAGCAAACCTGGGTATATAATCAACAGGATTACTCGGTAGTATTCTTATGCCAAGCTCTCTTGTCACAAATCTGTAAGTCCTCCCTATCTCTTTTTTGTCTATTCCGGAAGCTTCACTTAATTCATCTAATGTTCTTGGAACTTCATGCCTTCTGCATGCAGCATATAATGCTCCTGAAACAACACTTTCCATGCTTCTTCCTCTTACTAAACCTCTCTGAACAGCTAAAGTGTAGATTCTTGCAGCCTCTTCTTCCACAGAATTTGGTAATTTCAAAAAACTAGAGACTCTTTTTAATTCAGCCAAAGCTAATTTTAAATTTCTCTCAATAGCTGTGCTTATTCTGTGCTGCCACTTCTTTAGTCTAAAATATTTGTTTCTCTCCTTGCTCTTTAACTGGTATATGTCTCCTTTATGCCCTATATCTGTCCCCAGGCCTCTGTCAAATTTAGTCCAGCTTGAAGGCGCTCCTGTTCTCCTTCTTTTATCAGCCTGTTCATGGTCAAATTCTCTCCATTCCTGACCAAAATCAATCATCCTTTCTTCTACAACAAGACCACAATCCTTGCAGGTCATCTCTCCTCTGTCTTTATTAATAATTAAATTAATTCCCCCGCATTCAGGACATTTTTTGATATACTTTGAGTGTACCATCTTACCCTAAAAAAGAAATATAATCTTTATTCAGTAATTACATATTACCCCTATATAAATCTTTCTAAAACAAGTTTTATCGCATTAACGATTATTTTATCGAGGCTAGTTATAAAAACTGTTTAATGTCTTCTGCCAAATTTATGCCTCAGACAAGAAAATCATATCCTATAACTTTCAGCCATATTATCTAAAATATTTGCAAGACACCTTACACATTCATTGCCTGGTATCATGGCGTCTGTTCTTCTTCTTGAAAGACGTTCTACAAAACTAACATAACCCTTGTCATCTTTATCTAGATCTATTCTTTCGAACTTTTGTCCTGGAAAAGCATAAGTACGCATATTCTCTGTATTAGACACTAAAATCCATAAAGAACCAACTTCGCTTAAATCAGTAGCATCAACAATCAAGACTGCATCAGGGGTTTTTCCCTTTATGTCTCCAAGAGCATCTGGAAGAGATGTAAGTCTTTTATCATTCATCTCCCCCAAAAGCTTAAAATAATTAAATCCATCGTCATAAGCAGCTTTAAGAAATCTTTTTGCTAAACCTGGCAGATCTTGTCCGGGGAATTGTGTAATACCTACTTTACGTGAAACATATTTAATTGGATTGTATGTAAAAATTCTAAACTCTGAATCATATTTAACCTCTGATTCAAATGAAAAAACCATCTGTTCATTTACATATCCTGTTAATTCCTCGCCTAGTTCATGACCAAATCCAACAAAAGAATCAGCTCTTCTTTCCAGTTTTTCTCCTTGTTTAATTAAAGCAATTGCTCCACCAGTATCGAAAACAGCATCATAATGTGCATCAATAAGTTTTTTAATATGATTAGGTATTCCCCCTTCTTTTATTCTGGTATATACTGCTTCAAATTTTTCTCCTAATTCACCTTGGCATGCATCCCAAACTCTATTCAGTTCTTCCCAACAAGCAATCTTTTTTTCAAATGATGCACCTGCTACTGATTTTAAACCTCTTATTCTTTCCAGATTAATAAAAGGATAAGTATGTTGTTTAATCTCCTCAATTTTTTCACTAAATTGAGAGATGTCTGCCTCTAACTTGTCATATATTTCAATCCATTCGATTATTCTTTCTGAAACTTTCATCATAATTTACCCAGAAATCTATTCTGAGGTTTTACACCTCTTATCATTTAGAATTGTATAATATTTAAAAATCTATCTGAATTAGGTTTTGCACACTATAAACTGCAGCCTTTAACTTATGCTTGCCTTTAACTTATGCTTATTAGCTGGTTTTTCTAAGTTTTTGTCAAAAGTGCTTTCCATCCTTATCCCATACATGTATGCAAATCATATAAGAATATTTTTATACTTAAACTTTAGATAACTATTTGGTGAACTTGGTAGTTTATATATTAAAAAAAGACGTGATGTACGACTTTCTCTTAGATATTAAGAACAAATTTGAAACTTATGTTCCAATAAAAAAAGACATTACAAGGTTTAAGATTTTAGACAATCCAAAAGATATTGATTTCTCAGAAAATTCATACTTCCCTGTTAAAGAGCATTTTTTCAGGAAAAAAGAAGTTATTTTCCAGTTTAATGGTTCAAATTTCCTGCCTGTTGAATTAAAAAGCAAAAATAAGATATTTTTTGGCCTCAGGAGATGTGACCTAAACGCCATTAAAAACCAGGATTTTATATTTATGAAACAGCATAATGACCCCTATTATACAAGTCAAAGAAAAAAAGCAGTATTAATCGGATATCATTGCACAAAAGCCCTGAATAAGTATTGTTTTTGTGAGAGCATGAATTTAACTGATTACTATGATCTCATGTTATTTGATAAGACCAATTATTTTTTAGTTGATGCAAAAACTGAAAAAGGTGAAAATCTGATTAGAAAATACAAGAAATACTTTAAAAAAAGTAATTATAAAATATCAGACAAAGACACATATATAAAAACAAGAAAGATTAACAAAAAAGATATTTCTAAATTTTATGACCATAAGGATTGGGATAAAGGTATAAATCTTTGTTTAAGCTGCAGCGCTTGTACTGAAATGTGCCCAACATGCTATTGCCATGAAATCCATGACAATACAGAAATCAATAACCCAAGAAATGCAAAAAGGATAAGGTCGTGGAGCAGCTGTCAGCTCAAGGAATTCACATCAGTTGCAGAAAATCATACCTTCCGCGATACAAAAGAAGCAAGATTCAAACATAGAATATATCATCAGTTGCAGTACTTTAAAGAAAGAAATAAAATTAATCTATGTACTGGCTGCGGCAGATGTATCACTGGATGTCCAACAAAAATAGACTGGGTCAAAATAATAAACGAAATGAGATAATAATAAAATAAAACATGAAATCAGAACTAATACCAAAAAAAACTAGAATATTAAGTAATTTTAGAGAAACAAGTGATATCTTCACATTAATCCTGCAAATCTCTGGCAGCTACATGCCCGGCCAGTTTGTTCAGATAGGCATTCCTGGAATTGGAGAATGCCCAATATCTGTTGCATCATATTCTAAAAATCATTTAAAAATTTCAATAAGAGAAGTAGGCAAAGTGACAAGAGCATTAGGAAAATTAAGAAAAAACAGTTTTGTATATATAAGAGGCCCATACGGAAGAGGTTATCCGCTTGTTGAATTTCAGGGAAAATGTCTCATATTAATTGGCGCAGGTTGTGGAGTTGCCACATTAAAGAGCATAATAGAATATATAGAGTATCACAGGGAAAAATACAAAGATATATTATTATTCTTTGGTTATAGGAACATCAATGACATAATCTACAAAAAAGAGGTAAATAAATGGAAAAACACATTTAATATAAAAATAGCCTTAAGTAAAGAAAATGCAAAAACATGCCTTGACTGGGATTCAGGCCATATCACAGACGTAATTGCAGAATTAAAATTAAGAACAGAAAACACAGGAGTATTTATATGCGGTCCTCCTAAAATGATCAATGACACAGTAGAAATACTGAAAAAAAAGGGTTTTAATGATGAACAAATTTATGTATCAACTGAAAGGTTGATGTACTGCAGCATAGGAATGTGTTGCCATTGTATGATAAGGGGAAAATTCACATGCACAGATGGTCCTGTGTTCAGATTTGATGAAATTGGCTATTACAAAAATGATTAAATTGAAAAAATAAAAGAATGAAAAAATTAAAAATAGGTTTTTATGGAATAACAGGCTGTGCTGGATGCCAGCTTAGTGTAATTTTTGAAGAAGATGAACTCCTGGACATAATAAATCTTATTGAAATACAAGCATGGCCATTTATTAAAGAATTAAATTATGATAAAAAATTTGATTATATCTTCATGGAAGGACTAGTTGCTGATAATGAAGATAAAGGTATTCTGCTGAAATTAAGGGCCAACACAAGATTCATGGTTGCATTAGGTGCTTGTGCTCATACAGGATGCATTCCAGCTTACAGACATTTTACATTGAAGGAAAATTATGCCCATTTATTATATGAGAAGAAAGAGAATATAAAAGATATAGACCCAAACCCGATCGATAGTTTTGTAAAAGTGGATTATATAATTCCCGGATGCCCTCCAGATAAGAATGAAATCAGGTCATTCATAAAGGATATTGTCAGGGATATAATTCCAAAGCCCTATAATAATCCTGTGTGTGTTGAATGTAAAAGGAATAATAATAGCTGTCTTCTTGACAATAAAAAGCCTTGCTTAGGTCCTATAACAAGAGGCGGCTGCAATTCAGTCTGCACAAACAATGGTCTTGAGTGTTGGGGATGCAGGGGCCCGACACAACAAGGTCATAAAATGCAGTCTTAAAGCAGTAGAAGGCAGCAGGTACTTTGAGGGTATTGTAAAGAACAGAATGTTTTACGAAGCCCCTGAAATAACCTCAAGGATATGTGGTGTATGTAGCTGCGCACATACGCTCTGCAGTATTTTTGCAATGGAAAATGCCCTAAATTTGGAAGTCTCGGATCAGACAATTAAACTACGAAAATTGTTGAACTGGGGTGAAAGAATAAGGAGTCATGCCACACACCTCTATTTTTTATCTCTTCCTGATTTCTTAGGTTATGAATCTGCCTTGGCAATGGTTCCTAAATATAGAAGAGAAATAGAAATAGCCCTGAAATTAATGAAAATAGGCAACAGAATTGTGTCATTGATTGGAGGTCGTGATTTACATCCTGTTTCTGCCCAGATCGGAGGATTCTTGAAATATCCAGGCAAGCAGGATTTAAATGAAATTTCTAGTCTGTTGAAAGAATGTAAAGTGTATGCCATCAAAACAATAGAGTTGTTCTCAAGATTAAGCTATCCTGAATTTAGCAGAGATGTCTCTTGTTTTTCTGTTTATAATGATGATGAATATGGCATGTTCAATGGTAGAATAAGGACGCATAATAAGGATTACAATAAAGAAGATTACAAAAACTATCTAAAAGAATATCACGAAAAATCTAGTACATCGAATTTTGTTGTCAAAGAAAGTAAAGGTTATAGGGTAGGTGCTCTCCCCAGGATAAACATAAGCTGTCATCTGCTGCATAAAGAAGCAAAAAGATACTCAAAACTGATTAAGCTCCCAAACCACAATCCATTTAAGAACAATCTTGCACAGGCCATCGAAATCCTTCATGCAATCGAAGAATGCATTTCAATAACAAACAACATGGAAATCAAAGAGGAATCATTCAAAAAACCAAAATTAGTAAATGGACATGGAGTTGCAGCCATAGAGGTACCTAGAGGAACATTATGGCACGAGTACATAATAAAGAACAAAAAGATTGTATATTGCAACATTATTACCCCTACTGCACAGAATCTAAGATCAATGGAAGATGATATTCGTGCATTCCTGCCATCAGTAATAAAATTAAAAAAAGAAAAGATAGTCCTAGAAACTGAAAAGCTAATTCGGTCTTATGACCCATGCTTCAGCTGCAGCACGCATTTTCTCAATGTCAGATGGATCTGATCAATTTTTTTATATTCATTATCAGTTTGTCTGCATCGTAATCACAAGGAACAGCCAGGATTTTGATTTTGTTTCCAATTTTTTTATGCAGCTTTAAAAAGAAGTTCAGGTCAAAATCATGTAATGTAACAAGCTTTGTTGAATTCAGCTGGTCTGCATCAGTTATTATCGATAGTTCATCAATTCCTTTAGCCACATCCAATATGATAAATTCCTTGTCAAGATAAGATAGTATCTCTTCTGGCGAAGAGCATTTTTTTATTTCATATCCCGGAATCTTCAATTTTGTAGATATACTGGTTATCAGGCTATCTTCCTTGATATATGGATTCCCAAAACAAAGAATGTATTTCATCAATATATACAAATATATTTAAATTAATAATATTTTCTAAATATAATGAAAAAGGGCGTGAAATTGGTTTTTGGTACAGCTGTAATCTCTGGGATATCAATTTTTGTTAATAGCCTTTTTATCATCAATATTAATCCAAGTATTTTCACATTTGCAAAAAATGTCTTGGTATCGATATTCTTATTTAGCATAATCTTGTTGCTTAATAAATTTAAAGAACTAAAATCCTTAAGCATTAAGAATTGGTTTTATCTGATCCTAATTGGTTTAGTCGGAGGCAGTATACCATTCTTGCTCTTTTTTAAGGGTTTGCAGCTCTCTACTGGACCAACATCTGCATTAATTCATAAAACAATTTTTATTTTTTCCACTGTTTTAGCCGTAATTTTTTTAAAAGAAAAGATAAACTACAGGGTCATATCAGCAGCATGCGTCCTGCTTATAGGGAATTTTTTGCTGTTGAAGTTTAATGTATTTTCATTTAAAACAGGTGAACTTTTTATATTAATAGCTGTGCTATTCTGGGCCATAGAAAACATAATAAGCAAATACGCATTAAAAGATATTTCATTCAACATAGTTGTTCTAGGTAGAATGGCATTTGGTTCTCTTTTTATCTTAATCTTCTTATTAATAACCAATAAAGCACATTTGTTAACTAGCATTGATCTAAGCAAATTATTTATAATCTTAATAGCATCCTTATTGCTTTTGTTATATGTTTTGACATATTATAAAGGATTAAAGACAATAAATGTTTCAACCGCAACAAGCATATTGTCACTCGGAAGCCCAATCACATTTTTGTTAAATTTTGTTTTCTTAGGTCAGCTAATAAGCCTAGAGCAGTTTATAGGCGTAATATTAATAATTATTAGTGTTGCAGCTATTGCCTATTACTCTGAAAAGCGCTATGTAACAATTTCTACAGCATAGCCATAATGTATATTGACCAAATCGCCAATTTTTGCATTCGGCACAAGGCTATTAAGAACCGTTCTTGTACTTTTATTGAATTTTACAACAAACAAACTTCTTTTTTTGTCTGTAATCACTGCTTTATGAATTTTACAAAGCTCTTTTAAAGTTCTTGGAACTTTTTTTGTCATTTCAAATCCCTGTTCAGCTAGATCTGTGTGTCTGTTCAAGAAATATTCTTTTATAACTTCTATATTCCACCTGTCCTTGTTCATTTCAACAGCAATGGGTTTTATTCTGTTAAATGCCCTATGGAATATTTTCTCAAGTTTTTCTTTAGGCAGTACAACATTATTAACAGCAGCATTCTCTAGTTCAGTTAATTCTCTCTTTGTAATCTCTTTTCTCTGGAATATTATGAAAGCGCATGGAAAAGCATATCTTAAAAAAAACACTTCGGGTTTCATTTCTCAAACAGGGAAAGCCACTCTCTTACTTCTTGTTCAGGAACTTTCTCAATTACTATTTTATTTTGGACAATTACATAATCCCCTACATTAAATTTTTTTTCCACAAGCTTGGCTTCTCTTTTTTCTTTGCCATAATCTACGATAGCCATATCCTTATTTATTCTTATTATTTTTCCGGGAACAGCCATGCACATAAAATACATTCTCTTTCATATATTTATATTGGTTTCGATTTTTACGTTGATGCGTTCCTCAAATCAGCTCGACGGAGAAAGATTAAGTAGAATTTTAACTTGTCTTCAAATTCTCAAAAGGGTTGCACCAGTGCTCAATTTTTACTTGGTTTCAACAGACAGGATTTTAATCTGATTACCATCTAGAATTTCAGGAACTTTTTCACACTTTGGGCATACAAACAAGCACATATCATGCCCCCTCTCAAGAATCTTTGGCCTTCCATTATAACCACATTTACACCTAACAGTTGCTTTTTTCTCCTTAACAACAATGTTCCATTTAGTTAATGTCCTAAGGGTCATCTCAAGTTCTTTAGCAGGCAAATGCCCTAGTTCACCGACTTCAACATTAACAGACTTTATGTCACCTAGTTTTTTAGCTTCTTTAATTATGTTTGCAGCTATTATTGTTTCATGCATATTCCTATAATTTATTTTAGAATATATAAAAGAATAGGGTAAACTTTCGAAACAAAACTATACAAGAACAGCGTTTATTGTTCCTTCCTGTCCTGGTCTTGATGTCACTTTAGCATTTCCAAGTTCTGTTTTTATTATGCATCCTTTTGTTATTACATTTCTTCTGACCAGATTTGGATTAGCTTTATTTTCAACAACAGTTATTATTTTTGATTTTGTATACTTCTTTGTTTTAGAGTCAAAAACATTTGCTTCATTAACATTCAACAATGCCAGTTTAGTTCCACCACCCTTTGTTCTTAGAAAGACGAGAATTCTTTTTCCGATCTTTGTATATGTCGGCAATCTTCCTGATTCATAAAGCCTCTTTTTTCTGAATCCTATGTATCTTGAGCCTGAAACCTTTCTTTTGCTTCTGCCTTGTGATATTGCCATTGCATAAGAAAGATAAGCAAACCTTTAAATATCTTATTATTTCTTAAAATTTTAAGATGGAAACTTCTAGACCATTAGACGAATTAAATAATTCAAGGAACAAAAGAGTTATAGTTGAATTGAAAAATGGCAAACAGTATGTTGGAAAGCTGAAAGCTTTTGACATCCATATAAACATCGTGCTGGATGACACAGAGGAGCACATTAATGGGGAACTAAAAAGAAAAATCGGTACAGCATTCATAAGAGGAGATACAATAATACTCCTGTCACCCCAGTAGTTCTAGGCCAAAATGACAAAAGGCACACACTCGATGGGTAAGAAATCTGGTATGAGCCGTCTTTGTATAAGATGTAGAAGATGTGGCAAAAGAGCTTATTTTGTCAGGCATAAAAAATGTGCATCTTGTGGTTATGGAAAATCCAAAAAGTTGAGAAAATATAATTGGCAAAAGAAAAGACAGCATTAACTTTTATTATGCACAATCTTTTTAAAGTTTCTAAACTTAATGTCGTTATGCGGGAGTGCCAGAGCGGCCAAATGGGTCAGATCTTGTTTTATTCATCATGTAATAAAACAAAAGACCTCGCTTAGGACCTGATGGCTTAGTGCCTTCCAAGGTTCAAATCCTTGCTCCCGCATGTTTATTCTTGAAGAATGCGTTATATCGTTAAAGCTTAAAAACAGTCGGAAGAGGAGAATTAAAATGGCAGAAAATGATATATACAATTCGAAAAGTAAATATGAAAGATTTAGAGATAATTTAGATAAATTATTAATCCCACCTGATAAAAGACAAGGCAAATATAGATCAATATCTAAGTATTATTGTAAGAACATTGTAAATCTAGAATATTATAAAATATTATTTAATAAGTTTGAATCTAAAGATCTAAGCTATGTCAGAAGATTAAGAGTTCTAGCCCAATTAAAAATTATTACATATGTTACAGATAAAGATTTAATTAGTTGTGAAAGAGAGGATATTGAGAAGATAATGAGTTTTATGCATTCTGTTTATCCTTCTAAGAAATCAAAAGAGGATTTTATTAGAGATATTAAATATTTATGGAAACAGTTATTTCCGGAAAAAGATGAAAAAGGAAGAATAGATGAAAGTCTTATTCCGTATACTGTAAGGTATATAAGCAATAGGATAGAGAAAGCTAAAGCAAAGATTAAAATATCACCTATTTAACACTAAAAGTTTAGTATTTTTAAATAAAAAGTGAATTATAGTAACATTTATATACTAGTATTACGCTAAGCTTTATATGGTATCTCAATATGATGTGTTTTATGTAATAGCCATAAAGGGCAGAGTAAAGCCAATTGATATAGTTATTACATTACAAAAACCTAAGAAAGAATATCAGAATATTTTTAATAATATTATCGAATTAGAAAAGATTGGGTATGTAAAAAGAGATGCTTACATTGAAATTGTCAATAATGAAAGATCTAAAAAATTATTTCAGTTAATTTCATTTTGTATAAGAAACAGTATTAACTATAACCTATTATTTAAAGCAACCATGCTTAACTTTATCAAAGAAGCTTCTCAAAAAGAATTTTTCACTATTAAAGATATAAAGATTCATCCAAAAACTTTTCAGTTTTATACAACCCTTCTGTCTAAATATGGTTTTTTATTAATAACTTCAAGAAAGCCATTAAAATGTAAATTGCTAAGGCATCATTTTTTAATTGACTTACTGGTATTTTTTAATAGAAAAATAACATTCTATAATCCAAAACATCATAGCTTTATTAGAGAACTTAAAAAAGAACTCCAAAAATACAGGAGAAATATAAAAATACACTATACTGTTCTTCAAAATATTGAGCATAAAGAAGAAATAAATTTTATTTATACAAGTTTGCATCTTGAAGGAAATCCTTTAACATTGCCAGAAACGCAAAAGCTTATAGAAAAAGATATTATTCCAGAAAATCATAAGTTATTTCATGTGCAGGAAGTTATAAATTACAAAAAATCAATTGATTTAATGATTGAAAATGCTAAAAACAAAGTTC
This sequence comes from Candidatus Woesearchaeota archaeon, assembly GCA_018303005.1. Lineage (GTDB taxonomy): Archaea > Nanobdellota > Nanobdellia > SCGC-AAA011-G17 > GW2011-AR20 > JAGVYY01. Next base: position 3,685 of record JAGVYY010000010.1, on the reverse strand, counting down.
TTTTAGATCTAGATTTAATTTTGCAATATCATAGTATTGCAATGAATCACATCCATGGCGCTGGAGAACTAAGAAAGCAGAATGTAAGAATTCAGTTTAATCCTGAATTTAAAACAAGTGACTGGCACCTTATTCTGGTAAAATTAAATGCCTTATTAAAGCAGTATAGTGAATTTAAAGCTAAAAAAAGTGATATTAACAAAATCATTGAATTTGCTTCGTTTTTTCACAATGAATTTCAAAGGATCCATCCATTTATAGATGGAAACAGCAGAATATCAAGGCTTTTGTTATTGTATATAATAAGAAGTTATGATATTCCAGCTTTAGACCTTCCTTTGGGTTATTTTGATTTATATTTGGATCTAACAAAAAGATCAGCAAAAAGAGATGACAAATCATTTCAATACTTGATTGAGGAAATTATTCTTATGAATCTAAAGAAGATTAACAGTAATACTACTTAGATTTATTAATGTATTTATTATATAGTAAGCGACTAAAATAATAGGACAACTTAAATACTATATTGTATTCAGTTTTCATGAGGTGATATCATGAAAACTGCAAAACAGAAAGAACGTGAGCTTATAATAGAATTAAATAAAAAAGGAAAATCAACAAGAGAAATTGCATTTGACCTTGATATAAGCAAATCTAAGGCTGCTTTTTGGATTTCTCGATACAAGAAAAACAAAAGCCTTGAAGATATGTCAAGAAGTGGAAGACCAACACCATTAACCAAAGAAGTTTTGGATTTTATTGCAGGAGCAATAAAATCACAGATTATTAAGCCAGGCAAAAAAGCAGGAATATCAACTAAAGAAATTCTTGAGTTGATAGAGGATAAAATAAAAAAGAAATATACAATGAGACATGGAGAAAGATTATTGCATAAGATGGGTTTTTCATTAATAACACCAAGAGTAAACCATATAAGAAAAGATCAAAAAGCCCAAGATAAGTTTAGAGCTAAGTTTAAAAAAAACTTTCCAAAGAGTACTTGGGATATACAATAATTACATTCGATGAAGTAAGCTTCAGACTTGTTCCAGTATACAGAAAAGTCTGGTTTATGAAAGGGGATAAGCCAACCGGTATTTTCTTCTAGAGCAATAAGAAGCTAAACATGTTTGGTGCTTTGATTGATGGTAAGAAACTGTTCTATGAGTTTTACACTTCTCTGAACTCTCTTACTTATATTGCTTTCCTGGATAGTTTTGTAAAACAATTATCCAAGAATAAAAAATATGTCTTAGTACTTGATAATGCACCTTATCATAAGTCATCTGTAATAAAGGAATATCCAGGATTATTAAGCAGGAATATTAAAGTTGAGTTCTTACCACCATATAGCCCAGAATTAAATCCTACAGAAACTTGCTGGAAGATTATACGACAAAACGTAACGAGCTCAACATATTTTCCATCACTGGAAAATATGCAGGAGGAAATTGAGAATTTCCTAAGTAAGCATACTTTTATGCTTAATGTGTCCAATTACTTATGTCGCTAACTAATTTACAGAAAAAAATCCTGTTACTTTGAAAAAAGATATTCTTGATTGTTTTATGGACTTAAATAATTTAATTAAAGGAGATTATGAATTATTTTATAACTTTAATAAGGAAAGATTGCTTAAACTGCATTTAGATTCTGAAGCATTAAAAGAAATATTAATTAATATCGATGATAATTCAATGATAACTGGAGAGATAACTTCTGGTTTAAAGACTATTTTACATTTAACTAAAAGCTTAAGTGAAGAGAATATGGTTCTGAGCTTGTAAAGTGAAAATAAATAGTTAGAGGTTGTCCATACAAATGTACATTTTGTGCGATTTTCACCTTCGATATGCTTTACAAAGTAGAGAGAGAAATAGATTTAATAGAATTTTATCACGTTAACGAATGATATAGAAAATGTTATAAGCAATTTAATCTATCTGCTATTACAAGAATGGTAAAAGAAAAAAACAATGCAAATATAGGTTTTGAAGAAAAACTATGGAAAGCTGCTGATAAGTTAAGAAGCAATATGGATGCTGCTGAATATAAGCATGTTGTTCTAGGTTTAATTTTCTTGAAATATATTTCAGATGTATTTAAAGAGATTTATGAAGAATTAAAAAATGATAAAGATTCTGACCCTGAAGATACTGATGAGTATAAATCAAGAAATATTTTCTGGGTTCCGCCTGAAGCAAGATGGGATTATTTGCAGAAAAATGCTAAACAACCTGTAATTGGAACATTGATAGATGATGCTATGGATGCTATTGAAAGAGATAATCAGTCTTTAAAAGGTGTTCTTCCTAAAAATTACGCTAGACCTGCATTAGATAAACAAAGATTAGGGGAATTAATTGATTTAATAGGAACAATTGGGTTAGGGGATAAAGAAAATAAAAGTAAGGATATTCTAGGAAGAGTTTATGAATATTTTATAGGACAGTTTGCAGATGCAGAAGGTAAAAAAGGTGGACAATTCTATACTCCAAGATGTATTGTTCAATTACTTGTTGCAATGATAGAACCATTTAGAGGAAGAGTTTTTGATCCTTGTTGTGGCTCTGGTGGGATGTTTGTTCAAAGTGAGAAATTTGTTCAAGAGCATGGTGGAAGAATTGGAGATATTTCTATTTATGGACAGGAAAGTAATCAAACTACTTGGAGATTATGTAAGATGAATTTAGCTATTAGAGGTATAGATGCTAATATACAATGGGGAGATAGTTTTCTTAATGATTCACATAAAGACTTGAAGGCTAATTTTATTTTAGCTAATCCACCATTTAATGATTCAGACTGGAAAGGAGAATTATTAAGAGAAGATGTAAGATGGGAATATGGAATTCCTCCGGTAGGAAATGCTAATTTTTCTTGGATTCAGCATTTTATTCATCATTTATCCCCAAATGGAATAGCAGGTTTTGTTTTAGCTAATGGCTCAATGAGTTCTAATACTTCAAATGAAGGAGAAATAAGGAAAAATATTATTGAATCTGATTTAGTTGATTGTATGATTGCTTTACCTTCTCAATTATTTTATAATACTATGATTCCTGCATGTTTATGGTTTATTTCTAGGGATAAAAAAGATAATAAGTTTAGAAATAGAAAAGAAGAAATTTTATTTATAGATGCTAGAAAATTAGGGAGAATGATAGATAGAAGACACAGAGAATTAACTTCTGAAGATATTAAGAGAATATCTAATACATATCATTCTTGGAGAGGAGAATTAATTAATAAAAAGAAAGTTGAATATAAAGATATTCCTGGATTTTGTAAATCTGCTAAATTAGAAGAGATTAGAAAACATGAGTATATTTTAACTCCTGGGAGATATGTTGGAGCTGAAGAAGAGGAACAAGATACAGAAAAGTTTGAAGAGAAAATGAAGAGAATGACTGCTGAACTATCCGAGCAGATGAAGGAAGGACGCAAGTTAGATGAAAAGATTAAGAAGAATTTGGGGAGTATTGGGTTTAAGGTGTGAAAATGAATAAGAATGGTCAAGCAGAAATTCAGACGATTATAGGAAGTATTGTTTCTATATTCATACTTATCGTTTTTATTTCTGCAATGGTTCCAGTTTTCCAATCTCTTACAGGAACAGATGATAAACAAGCAGAAATAAACAAACTCATTAATGAGAATACCGCACTTAAACAAGAAATAT
>JAGVYY010000009.1 GCA_018303005.1 Candidatus Woesearchaeota archaeon | reverse complement strand
ACATTATTAGAGTTGAATTTATTAAAATCAGAATTCTCGTTTGTGAACTAAATCAGCTCTTGTCATTTTGGTGGCTTAATATTAATAATTGCAGGGATTTATTTAGAAACGCATTTAAAAACTAAAAAGGGATATATTATCCATATTAAATAAATATCAGATTAATAAAAAACCTGTTTTTGTTAATTATAAATAAAAAATCACTATATTTTTTAAATCCTCAGAATAACCTTCTAAAAGTAGCAACAACAGAAAGATTTATAAACCTGTATCCAATTACAAAATAAACCAAAATGACAAGAGCTGATTTAGTTCACAAACGAGAATTCTGATTTTAATAAATTCAACTCTAATAATGTAATAAGATTTGGTCTTCCAAAAGGAAGTCTTAACACAAAGGGAAGAGCAAATACCTATGAGATTTTTATTGATGCAGGTTACGACATCATTGGATATGAACCGGGAAATGAATCAGATAAATCATTATCCATACTAAATGACCCAAGAGTTCTCCCCTTTCTCACAAGACCTCAAACTACCTCACTTGAATTAAGCAAGGGATTGTTAGATATAGCAATTATTGGAGAAGACTGGGTTAAAGAAGAAAATTGTCCAAATGTTATAAGAATTGGCGATTTAGAATATGGAAAGACCAGATTAATTGTAGCTGTACCAAGTACTGCTCAATATAAATCATTATCAGATTTTTTCACAATACAATGTAATAGAGTACAATACAATAGAAAAAAACCAATTCTTTGTTTTACAGAATACATAAATCTTACAAGGCAAAAATTTATGGAAAATAAAGGTTATCAGAGAATCTTTGGTGATAAAAGACCATTAGTGCAGGTTAGAGGATTGGTTAATGGAGAAAATAACCTTGTTCAAATTATAAATTCAGATGGTATTACAGAAGGTTTTATAAGAAAAGGAGTAAGCATAATTGTAGATAACACCCAAACTGGAAAAACATTAAAAAACGAATATAATCTAAAAGAATTAGAGCAAATTATGGAATCTAGCGCTGGTCTTTATGCTGGACCAACATGTACGGAATGGAAAAGAGAAAAAGCAATCGAAATTTTTGAACAGTTATATGGCGCGATTGCTGGAAAAAGATATTTTGATATCAAATTTAATGTTCAAAATAAGTATCTAAAATTAGTGAGAAGATACTTAATTGAGGAAAGATTGTGCTCAGATGAGCCCACAATTACACAAGGAGAAAATTATGCAGCTATTAATGTTCTTATCTTAAGAGAAAGATTCCCTTTAATACTTGCCACACTTAAAAGAGATTTCAAGGCTTCTGCAATAGTAAGAAATGAAGTTAAGCAGTTTATCAGATAAAATGGAAAATAATAATCTCGACACCAAAAAGAATTTTGATTTTAATAATCAGAACAATAAATTATTTAAACAAACTAATTCTAACAAAAACATGGTGAAATTCCAGACTGTAAAAGGAATGCGTGATTTTCTTCCAGAAGACATGATAAAACGTGAATATGTTATTTCCTCAATAAGAAGAATATTCGAGAAATACGGCTTTGATCCTTTGGAAACGCCGGCAGTAGAGTATGCAGAATTGCTTGAAGGCAAATATGGGGAAGAAGAAAAACTAATATACAAATTTAAAGACAAGGCAGAAAGGAATCTGGCGTTAAGATATGATTTGACAGTTCCCTTGTCCAGGATAATTGCATCAAAGCCAGATTTGACAAAGCCATTTAAAAGATACCAGATCTCGAGAGTCTGGAGATATGATAATGTCCAGAAAGGCAGGTATAGGGAGATATGGCAATGTGACATAGACATAATAGGATGCAAATCAATGCTGGCAGAAGCTGAGCTGATAGCAGCATTTACAGAAATACTCGAAGGCTTAAAATTCAAAAAATATTATATCTACATTAACAACAGAAAAATATTGGATGGGATCGCTCGTTATGCAAATGTCCCGGAAGACAAGATAAAGGATGTCTTCATTTCTCTCGACAAGTATGAAAAAATAGGAAAGCAAGGTGTGATTAATGAACTGAAAGGAAGGGGTATAGAAGAAAAATCAATTGAGAAGATAATAAAAATTACAGAGATAAAAGGAGCCTCAACTTTAATCCTTGACAGGCTTGAAAAAACAATAGGAATTAATGAAGGGATTCAGGAATTGAGACAGCTGATGCAGAATCTAAAGAAATTGAACATCAAACCAAGATACCTGGTGAATTTGACACTGGCCAGGGGCCTTGATTATTACACAGGACCCATATTTGAGATTTACATAGAAGAACCAAAGATAGGTTCATTAGGTGGTGGAGGCAGATATGACAAGCTGATAGGAAAATTATCAAATAATCAGGATATTCCTGCTACAGGATTTTCACTAGGACTTGACAGGCTGATAGATGTGCTGAACGAACTTAATTTATTACAGGATAAAAAGACATTAACAGATGTTTTTATAGCAAATGTTTCAGAAAAAAATCTGAAATACTCAATGAACATAGCCACCATTTTAAGGAGAAATAACATTAAATCACAATTTGACTTAAACAGTAGGGATTTGAACAAACAGCTGAATTTTGCAAATTCTTTAGGCATACCTTTTGTTATTATTGTTGGTGATGATGAAATTAAGAAAAAAGAGGTTAAGATTAAAAACATGAAAAAAGGAAAAGAGAGCAAGATAAAAATAAGCGGCATAATTGATTTTTTCAGAAATATCCTATAAGTACACTACAGGCTTTAAAAACCAAAAATAGCAAGTTTTTTATATTCTAAAATCTATATGTTATAGTAGAAAACAGCATTCTGAATATAGCATCCACACTGATGTTTCCTATTATGTAAAATGGTAAAATATCAATGCCAAAAATGTAAATATGAATTTGTAATAAGGGCTATACATAATGATAATACAATAATCTACTGTCCTACATGCAGTATACCGATGCAGATTTTATGGGAAGAAATAGAAATGAACAAATCAGGTCACTAACTGGACACTCGATTCTTTATTTATGTTAACATCTGCTAATTCAGCACCAATACCTCGGCCCATGTAATAGAATGTTTCAGCGCCATAGCTGGAAAATATATCCAGCAATGTTCTTTTTTCCCTGAATTCTGTTATTCTAGCATTCTCAGCATCACCCATATTTTTGGCAAGTTCAATGGCAAATTCCTTGTTTCCGATATAATCAATAAGATGTATATCTTTGGCTTCTCTTCCCAGAAAAAATTCACCAGTTCTTATTTTGTTTACTTCTACATCTGTTAAATTTCTCCTCTCTTTTACATAATCAATAAAAATTTCATGTATAAGATCAAGCTTTTTCTGTAGTATATCTCTTTCTTCATCACTTAGATCCTTAAAAGGAGAGCCCATATCCTTATATTTGCCAGCTACTAATCTGTTATATTTTACACCATTTTTATCAAGGAATTCATAGAACTCCAGATAAGAACTGATAACTCCGATGCTCCCTGTTATTGACAGGTCATCTGCAACAATCTTGTCTGTAGATGCAGCAATCCAGTAAGCACCAGAAGCTCCTGTTTCTCTTATCACAGAAACAGTTGGTTTATCCAGTTTTCTTATGGCTTCAGCAATTTCTTTTGAAGCAACTACTGTCCCTCCAGGGCTGTCAATCTCAAAGACAACAGCTTTTACATTCTTGGACTTTGCCTTTTCTATGTTATCTAATATTGACTGCGCATTTGCATTACTTTGCTGAAACAATAACCCTGAATTGGAAAATGAAATCACACCTTTCACAGGTATGACAGCTATAGTACTGTTTATTACCTTGTTTTTAGTTGCTGCCTTGGTCGCTGCATATATTAAGAACATTAATCCTATAATTATCAAGATGACAAGAAAAATCTTTTTTCTGCTTTTTGGTTTAGGTTTTTGATACATAAGTTCTGCTTAATCTTTCGAACAATCTTGCTCCACTGAATATCAGGAAGAATAGGTCTATTATAAATATTGTGTTTAGATAACTGATAAACATCAATGATTTTGGTATGTTCCTTATAAATGCCTGCAATAATGTTATTTTTTTGGAATATGATCTTACTTTTATTTTGAATAACATCTTTCCAAGGGTTTGCCTATATTTAAACTCTAACAACGTAAAATAGACAAGTGACAGTATAGTGAGCATAATGCCCATCATTATTAACACATGCTTTGATTCAGGAGTCAGTTCTATCGCTTTGTATAAATCAGCAATGCTTAAGTTATCATATTTAATGTATTTGATTTTGTTATAAAAAATAATATTGACAATGAACTGTAATATAAGAATGTCTATGACATATGCAAACACCCTTCTCCAGATCGGATTTTGGTTTCTCTGGATTAATTTTCTAATGTCTTTTCTCACATAAAAATCCTCTTCTTTGTTTTTCATGTAGTTGACCATTAAACACTGATATAAAAATATTTTGTTGCTCCTCCACTAATGAGAGATTGTAATATATAACTAAGTGTTGTACCTTGCATAAGCAACATTTAAATACATCAATTCCTTAATAGAAACAAATTGGAAAGGAAAAAGTTAAAAAGAGAAGCCAGTATAAATGATAATATCAAAAGTAGAATCAGTCGGAAAAAGAGGGTTATTCCAGTGGAGTCAAATAAATTTGTAATAATACTGATAATAGTCGGGATATTTGCAGTTCTGGTAATTATTGCACAGTTGCCGCAAAAGCAACAGGCAGGAATTTCATCAACATCAACAACAATAACATCAAGGCCGTTGACATGTGAAGAAAAATGCAACAAGAACCAAGAATGTATTGATAACTGCAAAATCTTTGATGTTAACAGGATAACGACTAAAGGAAATGCAGATTTCACGGAATGTAGTTCTTTAAAGGATAAGAACTCTGAGAAGATATGCATTAATAGTCTGGCCATGAAGTTATCGTCAGAAAAACTGGATCCTTCATATTGTGATGCCATAGATGATACAGTAAAGAGAGAAAATTGCAGGATAAATGTCATATTTGACAGGGCAATAAAGAACAAAGACAAATTAATCTGCGAACAGATACTAAATGAAAATACAAAAGAGCTTTGTAAGAAGAGCATAATATGAAAAAATTTTTATTAGCTTTGATTGCTGCATTTGTATTGTTGCTGAATAATCCTGTATCTTCCCAGACATGCGCAAAAGCAGTTATAGATTCCCCTAATGATGCAATTCTGCCATATGATATAACTTGCAATGCAAAAGTTGGAAGCCCATTGGCTGATGACGGGTTTTGTCCAGAAAATTATGGTGACTGGGCATCGTGCAATTCCAATGCATATGGGGGTTATTGCAATCCACCTGATTTAGATTGCCCAAAATCAGGTTATTTAAACATAAATGTGGATGATGTAAAACCAGATACAAATTATATAATAAAAACAACTGTTACAGGTAAAAGCTCAGGAATCTTGAGCAATGGTGTATTGAAATTGTTGGACAGCAATAATGCCATACTTGATACATCAACATGTCCGGTATCACTCTCTCTAATATGCGAGTATACATTTACATTAACAAGTAAAGCGCCGAATACAGGGGGAACAGTATATCCAACACCACCAGCTCCTTTCCAGTTTCAGTTCGTAAACAACAATGCACCATCAGATATAGTCAGCGGCAATGGTAGGACCCTGCCTTATGTTAAGATAAACCCACTAAAGAAATTCGGCGGCCAGGGCCAAGATTTAATACAAGATGACCAAGATATAAAGCAGAAGATAAACATACCGGTGACTGCATCAAGCGGGCTTGGAATAACAAAGATATATGCATTGCTGGAAAGAAAAAATGCTCAGGGAACATATGAACCAGCCAATCCGGTAAGTATAAATTGTCTGCCATGTGCAATATCAGGCTGCAATTTAATTGGAACTATCGATATAACTCCTTCTGCAAATTCACCTCCTGAAAAATTATTCCCATGGGATATAACAATCTGCGATAATACAGAATACAGAATAATTGCAAAGGCAGAAGACAATAGAGGGAAGCCTGGAGATGATTATACAGATATAAAATTGAATAGTCCAACACCTCCACCACCAAAACCAGAGCCAAGCATATTACTAAACTTGGTTTCTGTTAAGATTAAAACATGGCTGATAACATAATATGGGAAGAAAGGGTTTTATCTTCACATTCATCTCGATATTGTTCGTAAGCGTAATCTTGATAGCTTTTTTCATACAGGCTGCTAATACAACAAGGGCCAAGACTGAAGAAGCCCGTGTCAAGGTTGAAACAGTGAACACATTTCTTAAGTCTATTGAGAATATCTATCTCAATAGTGCAATGAAAGCAGCTTCTGGAAGGGCCTTTGATGCAATGACAGAATGCATAATTATACAAAGTGATGAACCATCAAAGAAGAACAAGCTTTTTGAAGAACCAAATACAGTTTTTACAAGCATTATCATAAATGGAGATCTAACCACTGCAACAAAAAATAAAGATAAAAAATCAAACAAATGTGACAATGTAATCCATAATGCAATGTCTAAAAACGGCATATATGACCCAAATGATCCTGAAAAACTTGTTATTATTTCCAACACATTAAAAGACTTGATTAAAGCAGCAGATAGCATCGGCTTGATTCTTGATTTTAATCCTGATCCAAATAAGAATTTGCCTGATTCTTATTCTATAACAATGACACAAACAGACCCATGGATAGTTAATGTGAGCATGCCTTTAAGCTTTAACCTAAAGACCGCAGATAGTACTGTAGAATGGCAGATTGATAATTTTCGGGTTAACTCAACAATCAGTATAATAGGATTAAAAGATCCCTTATATGCAGCCTCTGATGGAGAAAGAATACCTATCTCAAAATGGAATGGAGCAGCAACAGACTCAGATTTACAAAAGATTATAGATAACTCAATGTTTTATGATCCTATAGCTAATGGCAACAGCCTGACTGGAAATCTGCCTCCTTCTTTCATAGAGAGGTTCAATCAAGATAGATATAATAATGGGCAGCTTAAATGCAATAACATTGATGGATATTGTGGAATAGAAACATTAAGGAATCCGGGCACAGGCAAAAAGATCTGGGTTGATTATCTGCAGAATGTAGATCCTATACCTGTAGTAGAAGATGTATGCTTAAACACAGCATATGCTGTAAGGATAGATCAGCCTCGTAGAACAGCATATAACTGCCAAATCATATAGTTGTTGTTGTTGTTACAGGCTTTGAGATTAATCTTTGTCTTGCTAATATAGATCTTGCATTTTGGCTATCTGCTCCAAGCAAAGAAGAATCTGAAATAATTACATCTATATCATATTGCACAGGAACAAGTCCTGTTTTTGCAACAGGATTATTATAAACCAGGTCATTAAAAAAATCTACCGCATCCTGATTGTTCTGGTCATTTAAAATAGAAATTCCTTCAATAAGCAACAAGCTGCTATCCTTTATTTTTCCATCCCATACTTGAGAATCAATAGTTTGATATTTATTTGTTAAGTCAAGATCATCTATCTTAATATTGGTGAATATGTTCAGCAAATCCTCAGATACAAAAAATTCCTGGTGCAGCGAATGGCTTGAAACAAAAAAGCCATAAACCATGGCCAAGGTCAGCACAAACAATATCAGCCCCATAAAACTATCTAGAGAAAAGAAGAAACCTTCCTTTTTTCTTAAAGATTTTATTTTGCTTTCCACACACTTATCCCCATTCTGATAATTTCCCCTTTCCCATCACCATCCTCATCGTAATACACATATCTAAAAATATTAATTCTGTTATCCGCATCAATTGCACTAAGTATATTGCCAATTGTTACTGGAATTGGCTGAGGGGTGAGTTGCTTTCCATAATATTCCTCTCCTATGATATTCCCATCCTTGTCCTGCATATAAATAATGTAATCAACATTTGCTCCAAGCAATATCTTGGATTTTTTATAACCATCTACATTAGAGCCTCCTCCAGGGTTTTGGCATCCTGAAGACGGATTTCCAGGATCAAAAGGTGTGTTCACAAGAGTCTTAAAAGCATTAAAATTATTATTTATTATCTTTGAGTTCTGCACAAAACCAATTCTTCCATAACTTTGTTTGCACCATTCTAGGTTAGAAGGAAATTCTGCCCATAATCCTTTGCTCATTAAGCTATTTGAAATGTCAATGCCTTCACTCAGCAAGACTTTTATCTCTTTTTCCCTATCAACAATATCAACAATACTTCTGGCAAAAAGAACAGCAACTATCAGAATGACAAATAAAGCAATAAGCAGGTCAAGGTACCAGAACTGCCCTTTTTTTTCTATTAAGCATGTCATTTATAATTTAGAAGATATGCTGACAGAACCAGAGTTTGCTGTTGATATTCTGTCATTCTTTGCTTTATACCTTACTAGAACATTAGGGAACATTATCATGCCTTGTATAGGCTTATTGGCTTTGACTCTATATGATATCACTCTCTCTTCTGCAGGTCCCATGGTTTTTATATTCCACACCAGAAGATAGCCTTTTTCATCTTTCTTAGACGAAACAGGCATTACAGATCCATATGCATATGGTGCTTGCATTGATCTAGGCAGTCTGTCAATTACTCTTATGTCTTTTATCCTTCTTCTGCTTCTGTTCTTCAGGCTTATCAAAACTTTGGTTTCGACAATGCTATTCCCTTTTTTAACACTTAAGACCCTCTTGCCTACAGTCAGAGAGCCTCTTAAATATATCACTAACAAAATAATAACAATTAATGCGATTATTATAACAACTAGGTTTGTGTAATTAGTTCTCACATTTATTGTATAGCTTTCTGTTGGTTTTATCTGAAAATACCATTTATAAGTATAAACTCCGCTGCTTTTTTCAATAAAAGATGGTCCTGGATCAGTCGTGGTAAATAGCTTTTGCACTAATGAAAGTTTATGTAAGTACATTTCTTCGCTGTCGTCATTTCCATTGTTGATTCTTGTTATTGACAGTTGTTTAACCAGAAGACCAGATGTCTCTTTCTTGAGCTCTTGTACATTTTTCACACTCCCCACATCCATCTTTTTTATTTCATTTGCTATAATCTTGTTGTCATATGTTGCTATAAGATTTACATCATAAGAACCCTTAATTATGCCGTTTTGTACATCTGGGAAAAATTCAATTGCCTTTTTTCCATTCGGCTCTAAATCAACATAACCATCTAAACTAAATATTTTACTGTTAAGTTTAATATGTATATTTATCAAAGATAGTTTGACATTATTTTGAACCTCTAATTTTAAATTATTTTGTTTACCGGGAATTAAGCCTTCTGTGCTATAAACAAAATTTGTTGTGATCACATTGTTCAGGTCAACAACATTGATGACAACAGGATTAATATCTTTTATTTTTGGATCAATAACAGAATAAACCTTTAAGTTAACAGTATAAATTCCGGGCTTTATATTTTTTGGTGGTGTCAGCTCAACCATGATTGTCTTTGAGTTTTTAGAAGGTATCTCAAAGCTCTTTGTATTCCATTCCCATCCAAGATCAGATGGAATATATGAAATCATATCCGAAGAGATGCCGTTATTTGTGATATTAACCTCAAAAATAGCCTTCTCTCCCTGTCCGGGCAGTATAATATCTTTCACAGGAGATACTGATGCAGATATCTGGGCATTTACAAGACCAGAAAACAGTAAGACTAAGAAAATCAAACTCATAAAGAAGAAAATTTTTTTCATTATTGCACCTCTCACTTTCTTATCATCAAAGCCTATATTTAAATGTTTTTATTATCATCACTTTCATGTTCTATAAGCCAAAACTGTCATAAACAAATAAGTTATTGCTTTGTCTTATGGAAAATCAAACATCTCTTATTTCTGTACATAGCTTTTCTATTCTGTTCATTACGTCATCTGCTATAAATTTTGTTATTCTTCGGTTATTTTGTTTGTCATAATACTTTTCATAATACACAGGTTTGCCGACATGGATTTTTATTCTCGGAATCTTTTGGTAGATGTTTTTCCCTTTTGGCAATATGCCATATGTATTGACTAAACCAACAGGAATTATAGGAGTTCTGCTTTCTAATGCTATTCTCGCCACTCCTCTATGCGCTTCTGTTATTTTTTCACCACCCTTTACAGTACCTTCAGGGAAGATAGCAAATAATCTTCCATCTTTTAATAGTTTTATGGCTTTTCTTATAGCAGGTCCTGATTTTTTTTGCCCTTGTATCACGGGTATCTGGTTAGTCCATCTTAGGATCCATTTTACCATGGCAGGAGCATTTTTGCCGTAATAATATGCATCGTGCAGACAGAAATAATAAATCCTTCTTCTTGTTGTCATACACAAAAAAATAGGGTCAGAGACGTCGCTGTGATTAGCAGCAATAATCGCAGCTCCTTTCTTAGGGATGTTTTCTTTTCCTATTATCTTTGGCCTAAAGATAATGCCGTTTACTATAATATTCAATATCCACAATAGATAATATAACATATTCATAAAAAATTAATTCTTTATATAAATTTTACCCTAGATTATTATTCACAATACAAAAAATGCTTGCTTAGGTATTTATCATAACTCTGATATAGGTAAGCTTGCACAGAACATTATAAAAAATAAACTGGCCAAAATTATAAGGACGCATACAAATATATCTCTGAAAAATATCTTTGATGCAATAGCTTTATAAATATTTTTAATCACCTATTCTTCACCCACATGCACTACAGATATGTAGGAGGGAATATGTTAGACAAGGCAAAAATATCAGATACATTAAATATTGTAAGAGAGCTGTCAAAGAAAAGAAAGTTTGACCAATCAGTTGATTTAGTTCTAAATCTAATAGACATAAATCCAAAGAAACAGGAAGATGCTGTAGACATATTTGTAATTTTGCCAATACATAGGAAAAAAACAGTCAGAATATGTGCATTAATAGACAAAAATCTCATAGAAAAAGCGAAAATATTTGACAGGGTCATTATAAAAGAAGATTTACAGAAGCTAGCAAAAAAAGAGATTAAAGAAATATCAAAGTTATACAACTTCTTTGTAGCGCAGATTACAATGATGCCTGCAGTAGCATCTGCTTTTGGTAAGATATTAGGCCCATTAGGAAAAATGCCTTCGCCAAAAATAGGTTGTGTAATAACTCCTGAATCAGATCTGGAAGATTTGAAAAGAAGGCTACAGAAGATAATAAGGATAAGAACAAGAAATGAACCTATAATAAAGGCGTCTGTAGGTGTCGAGTCTATGAAAGATGAAGAATTAATAGAGAATATTTCAGCAATCTACTCAGGTCTTATCGGTGCTCTACCCCAGGAAGAGCGTAATATAAAAAATATAGGCTTGAAGCTTACGATGGGACCATCGGTTAAGATAGGTTCTAAAAAAGAAGATGTAATAAAAGAGCTTGACCAGAAAAATTTAAAGAAGAAAAAAATGAAGGATACAGGTTTAGAAAAAAAGAAATCTGAGAAAGAAACAAAAAAACCGAAGAAAGATAAAACATCAGGGAAAAAAGAAGAAACTAAAAAATGAAATCACAAGCTCATATATCAAAAAAGAAGACAGTAGAGGTTAATCTGATTAAGGAGAATCTTGATAAACATAAGGTCATTTTAATAGCAGACTTAACAGGCTTGCCAAGCGCTCAGCTACAATCATTAAAATCAAAGATAAAAGACAGAGCATTAATCAGAGTAACAAAAAAAAGATTGATAAAGCTGGCAATATCTGGAGCCAAGAACAAGAGTTTGACAATGTTGTTGCCCTATCTGGATAACTGCATTCCTGCGTTGATATTTACAGATGAAGATTCATTTAAGCTGTATAAATTCATAATAAAAAATAAGTCTAGCGCCTTTGCTAAGCCGGGACAGGTATCTCCTATAGATATAATAATACAGGCAGGTCCTACCAATTTTCCCCCTGGGCCAATCATAGGGGAACTAGGCCAGGCAGGAATAATTGCAGCAGTGGAATCAGGAAAGGTGACAATAAAGAAGGAAACAAAATTAGTGAAGAAGGGAGATGTAATAAATAACAAGGTTGCAGATGTCTTGGTAAAGTTAGGAATAGAACCAATTGAGATAGGCCTTAACATAGTTGCTTCATTCCAGGATGGTGTGCTGTATAGTAAGGATATACTCAGCATTGATGAAGAGACATATATCAACAACATTAAATTAAGTTATCTGGAAGCATTCGGCTTGGCTATTAGCTTAGGTTATGTAACAAAAGATAATATAAAGCTGTTAATAAAAAAATGTGCAGCAGAAGCAAAGATATTCTCAAAAAAACAAAACATATTCACCAGTGACACAGCAATAGAGGAGCTGCAGAGAGCAGAAATAGAACTTAAAGTTATGGAAGAAAAAGCTCCCGGATTAAAGGATATCAAGACAACAAAAGTACATCATGCTGAAAGAGAGATTAAAAAACAGACGAATGAAAAAGTAAAAGAAACACAGGTAGAGAATACAGTGTTACATACAGTGCCACATTTAAGAGAAGATGAAACTGAACAAGAGGAAGTGGAAAGAAAACAAAAGAAAGAAGTCAACAGGGATCAGATAGGATACACTGAAGATAATGTAAAGGCTGCTCAAGACATATTGTCAAGGTTACAAGACGAGAAAGCTAAAAAAATGAAGATAAGGGGAGATAAGAAAGGTTTTTGGGACTAACTTATATAACAGGAGGTTAAAATGGAATACATACATGCAGTACTATTGCTTAACAAACTCGGAAAGGAGATAAATGAAGCTAGTATCAAGAAAGTTTTAGAGGCAGCAGGAGCCCATCCTGATGAAGGCAGAATAAAAGCATTACTGTCTGCGATAGAAGGAGTAAATATAACAGAGGTAATAAAAGAAGCCTCAGTTCCAGTTGCAGCACCAGTTGCGCAGAGTGCAACATCTGCAAAAGAAGATAAAAAAGAAGAAAGGAAGGAAGAAAAGAAAGCTGAGGAGAATGTATCAGGCTTGGCATCATTATTCGGCTAAGCCGATTTACTTCTTTTTTCCCAAACTTTTTTATATTTGTTTCAAATCATATTCAGATTAAAATGGAGAACAATATCCTGATAGAAAAAATAAGAAAATTAAGAGATGATATTGCTAAGATAAAACAAGACCTAAACAGGTTGAACAAGGAGAAAAAAGAGCAATATGAGGCAAAAAATTCAGTAAATAATTTAATAGCAGAACAAATAAGGAATTTTAAGGCAATTAAAGATTCATTAAATAAAGATAATATTTCTTTGCACGAAATTAAGAAGGAGATAGCAGAATACAATCAGAATATAAGGGATTTTATATCAAAGATAAAAGAGCAGAACTTAATAAAACAAGAGCTGCAAAAAAAACACGGCAAAGACTTTGATCCAATAAGTTTGAAACTGCTTGCCGAGAGGCTAGAGCAAAAAATAGAAACAGAAGCCCTTAAAGTAGACAAAGAGAAAGAACTGATGAAAAAGATAAAAGAGATAAAGAAAAAACTAAAGCAAGGCTCTGAGCTGTTAAATATTTACATATCTATCAACAAACTTTCAAAAGAAATTGATGAATCTAGGAAAAAACATAAGGAAAGCACGGTAAAACTGCAGGATATACTAAAAAACATAGATTACACCGAGTTAAAAGATATAACAAAAGAGATAGAAGAAAGCAAGAGGAAAAGAGAAGAGTTAAACAATAAGATAGGCAATATAAAAGACCTGATCTCAAAAGATATGATGGGCATAAGGGTAAAGGTTATAGAAATATCAAAGATAAACAGAGAACTAAACTCAATTAAGGAAAACGTAGACAAAGAAAAGAGATTAAAAGATCAGAGCATAATCATGGATAAGCTCAAGCTTGTAGAAGAAAAGATTAAGAAAGGCGAAAAACTGACTAATGATGATATCCAGATATATCAGTATAATACAGAAAAAGAATAAGGATAATAAACACTAAGATTTTATTAAAAGAATGAATATTGAAAAAAGAGGTGCTAATAGCATAGTAAATATATTTCTAACAATAAATCATTCATCTATCTATAAATATTTCTACACTGCTTTTACATATATAAAAATAAAAATGAAAAAACATAACAAAAAAGACATGATCAAAAAAAAATTATCGATGTCGTTTGTATTTTTGATGTTTCTGTTATTCCTGTTTTCAATACTCTTTTCAGAGAATGTTAAATCTCTTGAAAGACAGGAGCTTAATTACTATGACAGCATAAAAGTAAATATTTCTATAGGATCAAAAGTAATCATACTTCCTTCTTCCAGTGATTATGTTATAGATAATTTCATTGCCAATCTTAGCATATTTCCAAGAACCTCTGCATCAGATGATCAGACAAATATAAACAAAGTAATATCATCATCACCCAAAGCAAGCATATCAGAGGATTCGTCTTCTGTAGAATATACATGGAGCAAACCAAAAGAAAAAGAATTACTCTATTCATACAATGCAGAAGTTGATTCCAGGATAAAATTCCCGAAAGTTAAGGAAAAAGTCCAGTTTCCAATAAAGCAGGATACTCTTCCTGAGGATATTAAAGTGTATATAAAATCAGACGAATTCATAAATTCAGATGATCCAGAAATAGTGGCGCTGGCAAATAAGATAGCTGAAGGTTCTGATGATCTCTACGATGTAGTCTTCAAGGTGTCAAAATGGACCAATGACAACATAAATTATTCATTGGAAACGCTTACTGCAGAGCTGCAGCAAAGCTCTACATGGGTCCTGCAAAACAAAAAAGGTGTCTGCGATGAATTGACAGTGTTAACAATAGCAATGCTAAGATCCATGGGCATTCCAACAAGGTTTGTTTCAGGATCTTCATATACAAATGTAATAGGTGATTTTGGGAACCATGCATGGCTGGAATCTTATTTTCCACAATATGGCTGGCTGCCTTTTGATCCCACTTATGGTCAATATGGCTTTGTAGATGCTACACACATCAAGTTCAGATCATCAAGTGCAGCAAAAGAAGGTGCAGTGAATTATGCATGGCGCTCCAAAAATGTTGATATAAAACCAGAGAAATTAAAGATAAATGTAACAACTCTGGAAAAAGGAAAAAAATTAGCCCCACTACTGAACATAAAGATAAATCTGCTAAAAAATAAAATATCTGGTGGCAGTTATGTTCCTGTAGAGATCATACTGGAAAATGCAAACGATTTTTATGTTCCTGTATCATTACACATAACAAAAGCTCCGACGCAGGTTTTTGACAATAAGATAGAGTTGTTGCTCAAGCCATTACAGACAAAAAAAGAGTATCTTATTGTAAATATCCCTGAAGATATAAAAGACGGATTTGTATACACATCAACAATAGAAATGGTTGATTATTTCGGTAGTAAAGCAGAAGCTGATGTTGAGTTTTCTAAAGGATATGACATATATCCGAGAAATAAAGCTGAAGAAATGGTAAAAAGCTTAACAGAAGAAGAGAAGAAGATCTATTCGAGGGATGTTGATTTAGACTGTAAAGCTCCAAAAGAAATATACTACAGATATGAAAATACAGGAAATTTAAAATGCATAATAGTAAATAAGGGCAACACAAATCTGGAAGACATAAATGTATGTCTCGAAGATAACTGTAAAAAGATAAATATCCCAATAAGCAGATCGGAGAACATTGATTTTGTTTTTCCAATAGTAAACTCTAAGGATTTAAAGATAACAGCAGAGAACAGTGAAACACTGAAGCATTCGTTTGTACCTATTAAAGTCTTTGAAAGTCCAAATCTAATAATAACAGAAATGAACTATCCTGAAACAGTCAGGTATAGGGAAAACAATAAAATCTTGTTCAGCCTCAAAACAGATGCCGCGGTGGTCAACATTACAATAAGTGTTGATAAGAAAAATGTCTTCAACATTCAGGATTTCCAGGACGAGCATGAGTTCAGGATACCTTTTGAGGGATCATATTTTTTCAACAAAAAATCGAAGATTGTAATCCTGTATAAAGATACAAACGGCAAGGACTATTATCTGGAAAGCCCAATAAATATTAATGTTAAGGATGTACCATTTATCAATAGGGTTATGGCAAAATTTTTTAATATATTTAAGAGAAGCTAAACAGCTAAACTAAGCTTTTTATTAAATCAGCCTTTGTAATCAGACCTGAAATGGTTTCTTTATTTTTTACCAGTACAATCGGATAATACATTAATAATTGCCTTATAACCTCAATTTTGGTATCAACTGATATTAATGGTGGGGAATTATCCATCAAGTCCCTTGCCCTTAATTTTTTTATCTCATTCAGATTTTTGCTTAATATAGATGATTCAGAAACAAGGCCAACAACATGCCCATTGTTGATAACAGGCAATTGTGATATCTTATGCTTGTTCATTATCTTTATAATATCAGAAATCTTTTCATTTTCATTTATAGATATTACATTCTTATTCATGAAATCCCTTGCTTCTTTTTCATGGCTTCTTGTTAAATCATTAAGGGCATTTTCTATCTTTTTAACTTTAGTATATGTTGGGTCTAACCTTCCAGATTCTATCTTAGCTATCATGCTCTGGCTTACTCCAGCTTTTTGTGCAAACTGAAACTGTGTTAAGTTTACCTGTTTTCTTATTTTTTTTAGTTGCGTAATGTCAAATACCATGTTATTTGTAAAATCTTAATACTTATAAATATTCCCATAAGAATATTTTTGTCAGAAATTTATTTTAAACACTATTCTCCTTTGTTTTTTATGGCAAATGTAATAAATGTTAAATCTATTTATGATAAAGGAGAATACATAGCTCTTGCTAAAAATTGGTTATGTAAGCAAAAACCTAGCGAGGAATCCTTAAGAATTTGAATTAGAACAAGATGCTCGGTCAGTATCTAAAGAAGCAAAACAACAAAAGTATGAGGTTATTGTGTACAGAAGACAATATACTCGAGGACTTGGGGCAACTAAAACATTATATCCGGAAGTAGACGAGGTATTAACATGCGATTATACATTATTTGGAGATCCAAATGCTTTTGATTGGACATATTTTTTTAAGCAAAGAAAAAATCCAGGATCAGCAAGAATATATCTTAAGAGACAGTTAGGAGAACTAAATAAGAATATAGCAGAATATTTTGAAGCAAAGAAGTCAAAAGGAATTGGTCAAATTGATTCTAAATTTGGCTATCATATAATTGATTATTCAAATCATATTAAAGATAGATTAGAAGAAGATCTTAGAATTTCATTGGGAAATGAAAATTCACAACAAATAGAAGGATATCTGTTAAATGAATCTATAAAAGAGTTTAGAACTAGAGAAAAGGATACACCACTTGCCCATAATTTATTATTTTGGAAAATGACTGCAAGAGAGCAGTTTATTGTTCTTGGGAGAGATTATAGATTATTGGAAGCTATTAATCTTATTTTTGAAAAAAGGAATACACATGACCAATTTAAAAATAAATTTGTCAAAATAGCAGATATTATCATAAATGGAAAAGATGATTTAATAATAAATGATAAATTCACTCCGCTTTTAGAGCAGGTATCTGAAGATATTGCTAGAAAAAAATCAGATGTTATGATTTCTCATGGTTTATATACGGAAGCAATAGAGCTTGCAAAATCTGAGGGAAGAAGCGATTTATTAAGAGAGTCTCTGTTGAAATTTACTGAATACAGGACATCTAGAAAAGAAAATTTGCAGATTAATTTAAATCCAGTTGGTTTAAACACGTTTGAAACTTTCTGCAAAATAGGAGATATTGGGGGTGCTAAGGAAGCATATTTTATGACAGAAGGAAAATATGGCGATGCTTTCTATTGGTGGGTTTTAAATAAGCGCTATGAAAAGAATTTCGAAGATGAAATAAAACAAGCTAAAGAATTATTTTCCAAAAGACAGAGAATAATTGACCTGCTGTCAGAAGAGCTTAAAGAACAGCTTTTCTATAGTCTGGTAAATAAGCTTTACGAGGAAAAAGATAAGACAAAGGCACTTGCAAGAGCAGAGATTTTATCTAAAGAATTTAGTAAAGAAATCCCATTGGAATTAGTATCAAGATCTGCATTAGCTATTCTAGATAAATCACATAAAAGGGAGGATATAGAAAAATTCCTAGATCTAGAAAGCAATTTAGTATCAAGATTGTCAGGAAACTCGAAAATCATTGATAAATTAAAAAAAAGAATAGAAGATGGAATTGATTCTATTGCAGACAAATACCCCTTTGAAGATAGTTTTTATGCATTAAACGAACAAATATGGGCTGTAAGAGAGTATGTTAGATTCTCTAAATGCATTGGTCTTCCATATCCTAATCAACCCTATGAAAGAAGCTTGTTTCAGTCTATAAAAAAAATTTTCAGTGACGTTGAGACAAGTTTATCTAATTCAGATGATTGGAATTATGAAAAATTTGATTCTAAGATTGAGAATGTAGAATCTGCATTATCAAAAATTGAATGGATATTAGATGTGCAAGAAGATAAAGAAGACATAAAAATTGCCCACATACTTGGGGGAAAAGGAAACAGAATTATATGGGATGTAAAAACCAAGAAGAGATTAAAAAAGATACTAGCTGAAAAAAAAGAAAAATTAAAGGATATTTTTAAGTAAATTAATGCGTTTGTTAAGAAAATTAAATAAACAAAATGACAGATAAAAAATACGAATCAAAAATAGAATTTTTAGAAAATAATATACTAGAAATAGAAGTAACATATGAGGTTCCAATCACAAGAAAAGATGTAGAATCTTTACTAAGATATTTCCAATATAGATTTTCTCAAAAAACAGGAAAACAAGTTCCGATTGAAGAAATAGAAGTTAGTCCAAAAGAAGGAGAATTAAGACAAGAAACAACATCATTTAGAGTTAATAATTTAACAGATTCGTTATATTTAGGTTTAAAATATCTACATATCCAAGCGCCTTATGTTTTACCAAATTTAATTGATGATTTAAGAAAATATATAGAAGAATCAGATATTGGTCCAGATAAAGCTGATATTGTTATAACTACAATTCAGAAACTTGAGGAAATAGTAGGAGACAAAGAAAATTATTAAAATACAATAATTTTGGAAGGAATAATCTAATTGAGCTTAAGGGAGAATTTAAAAAATTAGGTTTGAAACTTTCCGGAAATTAATATTACAAATAAGAAGAACAGAAATGGGAAAATCATTCTACTGAGGATTAAAATAATTTACACTACAAAAATAAAGAAATATTAAAAATGTAGGGGTAACACTAATAACTTTTAGCAACATATACAATATGGCTCGCTTTTTCCCCACATACTATACATTTCAATCCTTCTTTAACATTATCTTCTTTTGGATATAAAACACCACAAACATTTGCTGTTGTATCTTGTTTTAATTTCTCAGCACATTCCGCTCCATCCATTTTAATAGAACAAAAAGGAACTTTAACAAAACCTCTGTATTCCTTAATTATTTTTTTTAATTCCACATATGAATTAGCAGATTTCATTTTATTTTTAAAATATAAATCAGCATTTTCTTTTATTTCTTCATCTATTGATTTGGAGTATTTTTCAATTTCTTTTTTTAAATCTTTTAGTTTAAAATTTATTTTATTTTTATTAATCCTTAAGACTAAGGTAATTTTATCTTCTTTTACCTCTTTTGGTCCTATTTCTATCCTAATAGGAACACCCCTTAACTCCCATTCATTAAACTTATATCCGGCAGAATTTTCACTATTATCGAATTTAACTCGATATTTATTTAATCTATTTTTTATCTCTTCACATCTCTTAATGACTAATTTATTATCTTTGTCAGAAAAGAGAATAGGGATTATAACTACCTGTATTGGCGCTATATCAAATGGTAAAATTAAACCTTTATCATCACCATGTATTCCAATTAAAGCTGCTGTAGTTCTCCATATTCCTGGACCAAAACAGGTTTGCCATGCATATTCCATCTCTTCATTCTCTTTCATAACTTTAATATCAAATGCTTTAGCAAAATTCCTTCCAAGATCATGTGTGGAAGCTAATTGATTTCTCTTACCATCCGGCATTATTGTATCTGGCGTAAATGTATCATCAGCACCTTTAAATTTATCCCATTGCGGTCTTTTAAAATATAAAAATGGTACTTTCAGCTTATCATAAATAATTTTTTTACAAATCATCAAATCTGTTTCAATCTGTTTTAATGCCTCTTCATGAGTATTAAAAACATCATGGGTTTCAAAAAATAAAAATTCCCTACCTCGTAAAAAAGGTCTAGTAGTCATTTCGTTTCTGAAAACAGATATTCTTGACTGATAACCTTTAAAAGGTAAATCTTTATGGCTTCTGAACCATATGCTGTATAAAGGATAAATTTGAGCTTCTCCAGTTGGTCTTAAAGCAAATCTTTCTTCTAGTTTTTTATCTCCAGCTTCGCTTACCCAAAATACCTCTGGAGTAAAACCAGCATGTTCTTTTTCTTTTCTCAGATTCTCTTCCTTTACAACACTAGGGAATAAAAAGGCTACATGTCCGTTATTTTCTATTTCTTTTTCTAAATATTCATAAATCTTTTTAATAATAAAGAATCCAAATGGTCTATGTACAATAAAACCCTGTATACCAAACCTTATATCAGCTAATTCAGCCTTTTGTACAACTTGAGTATACCATTCACTAAAATCCTGGTCTTTCTTTACTGTTATTCCTTTCTTCTCTTCTTTAATCATTGAATAATAATCAATGATATTATATTTAAATATTGCTAATCATTAAAATAGCTATAAAAGACAAAAAAATAAAAATAAATAAAGAACAGAAAAAAATTGCCAAAGAAATGATTCGGCTAGAAAAAAGGTTTAAGATAAATAGCCAGAAATCTAGCTCAGCTTTGCTGAACGATCACTCTTTAGGGTACGAGAGGACGTCACTTTAGGTTTTAAAAGATATAAAAGCAAAGATAAATTATATAATAGATTTAAATAATTATCTGAGGTTGCCAGGATTTGAACCTGGATCTCAAGCCCCCGAAGCTCGAATAATAACCAAGTTATAACACAACCCCTTAGGTTTTCCTGCAAATCAATAGCATATGCAAGCTCATATCAACAACAGAAGGATGAGTGCACAACATGTAATGTGCATTAATCCAGTTTTTCCAGGCTTTACGATCTTGACTAAGCTTGTTTATGCCTTCCGGTGAAGCACTGCCCAAGCCTTCAAGGCCAACAGCTTCTAAAATTTCTACATTTTTGAATTTAGATAGTAAACTTTTCATTTCTTCCAATGTGAAAAAGTGACAGTAGTATTTGCCATGCCATTTATAATCTTCTCCTAAAGAAATAAATCTTTGAAAATGCTGTTTGACTTTTATCTCTTTTGACCATTTGGTTGGTGCTTGTGATAATGTTCCAATCTTGCTCATTACAGAGATAAAAATAAATGAATTTTTCTTAGAAACTCTGACAAGTTCACTAACACCCTTTATTCTTTTACCTTCTTCTGATATATGGGACAGAGGTCCTCCTAAACAAATAACAGAATCGAAACATTCATCAGGAAACACGGACAAATCAGTTACTGAACCGTTGAAAACACCTTTTATATTGTTTTGAACTTTAGCCAGTTTAATCTTTTTTTTGGCAAAATCTGTATTGTTCTTGACAAGGTCTAGTAGTGTAACATTATACCCTGATTTAGCAAGCTCTATTGCATATCTTCCAGGACCACCCCCGGCATCTAATATGCTTCCTTTCTTTTGTAGATATTTCTTCAAAAAATAAAGAGTTGTCTGGAATTCCAGATTATGGAAGGAATCTTTAACCAACCTTTTCCATTCACGTTTTACCTGTCTCGAATATACATCCTTTGTTAAAATTTCTGATTTGTCTTTTTCCATTTTAGCTTTAGAGATGAGCCTGCTCGGATTTGAACCGAGATCAACGGGTGTCTCCTGGACAGGCATTCGAAGCCCGATGTACTTTCCAGGTTATACTACAGGCCCATAAATGTATGTTAAGGCATGGTATTTATAAAAATTAGCTATTACTATTTTTTTTAAAGGATTTAAGACATTATGCTAATCTTCGGCAATATAATTAACATAATATACTTAGCATGATTTAGTATAAGATTTATCACAAGACATGACAATTTGAAAGTCATAGCAAAAGGCTTTTATATCAAAAATATATCTATTTCATAATGAAAAGCTCAAAAAACTGGACGATATTCTTATCGTTTGTGTTAGTACTCATAATCTTTTTTTTATTAGGTGTGGACATATTTTCTTATTTACCATACACTTCAACTTTTGCAAGGGAATACACGATATTGAAAAAAGTGGTAAACACAGTAATAATAATAACTCTGGCAGTATTGTTCATGGAGATAACAAGTGGTATGATAAGGAGATACTTACAACATAGACTAGACAGTTCAGAGCTTAAGCTGATATTATCAGTATACAGGTATGCTATGATATCACTGCTTATAGCAATCGGTCTGATAATATTGTACAGGAAGTTCAGTACAATAATCCTTTCAGTCAGCATAATCGGTTTTGGTCTGACTTTATCATTGCAAAAACCAATAATCAACTTCGTCGGCTGGATTTCAATAATAATAGGCAAGCCGTTCAGGATAGGGGACAGGATATCAATCGGCCATTCCAGTGCAGCAGGATTGAAGGGCGTTGTTTATAACATTACACCCATGTACACCAGCCTAGCAGAACTGGATGAGAATCTTGAACCTGCTGGAAAATCAATTAATGTACCGAATGAGCAGATTTTCACACAGCCTATAATAAACATGACAAAAGGCTCAGGATACATCTGGGATGAACTAAAAATAAAAGTAAGCCAGTCAACAGATTACAATGAACTGAAAAAGGTAATGCTTGATGTAGCAAATAAAACAATAGGGAAAGAGATGAAGAAAGTTCTTGCAGACCTGAAATCAAAAGAAGCTATAAACAGGAATGATGCATCAGATACACCAGTAGTAAGATATGATGTAACAGCATCCTCAATAGCTTTATCTCTGAGATATATGGTAAACGCTACAAAAAAAAGAGAGATAAAAAGCAGTATAACTGAAAAACTTATCGAAGAGCTTAAAAGAAGGAATATAACCCTTAAAGAGTAATATTATTTTTTGATTAATCTTTTCAATAATTCCCTGACCAGTTCAGGATCTGCTGTTTTTCTAGTCAATGACATAACTTTTCCAGCAAGGAAATTAAATGCCTTCTCTTGGCCTTTCCTATAGTCTTCAACAGCGTTCTTGTTCTCTTTTATAACTTTCAGGCAAATACCTTCAACCATATCAACATCGCTGGTCATTGCTAATTTGGATTTTTCAACATATTCTTTCGGCGAAAATGATTTTTCAATTAGTTTGATTAAGATTTCCTTGGCAGTGTTATCAGTAATTTTTTTATCTTGCAATAATATCATCAGCTCTAAAACATGATTCTTATCAAGGTTAATTTCTTCAATGGTTTTTTTGCTTAGGTTCAGCTGCCTCATCAAGTCTCTTCTTAGCCATCTTGCAACTAAAGTAGGATCGACTTTCGCAGCACAATATTCAAATAGCTCAGCAAATTTGGGATCATATGCAATTACTTCAGCATCATCCTTGTTAATTTTATACTCTATTATATATCTATTAACTTTATTGAAAGCCAATTCTGGAATTTCTTTGTTTATCTCATCTATCATTTCTTGAGTTATTTCAGTTTTTATTAAATCAGTATCTATGATGAATCCATAATCAGCCTCGGTTTCTTTAGTTCTTAGCAAATATGTTCCTTTCTTCTCAGAATCCCACCCTCTGGTTTCCTGAATTTCTGGTGGATTACTTCCTTGTCTTTTAATCTCATAGTTTAAAGCATCTTCCACATCTTTAAAACTTGTAATATTCTTTATCTCAACTCTAGCGCCTTGCGTAGAAATGTTTGCATCTACTCTTAAGCTTCCTTCTAACCCAGAATCAAAAACTTTAAGGTAATTCTCTAAGATAATACTCATCCTCTGCAAAAATATCCTAACTTCTCTTGTTGTAGTAAAATCTGGTTCTGTGACAATTTCACATAAAGGAATCCCTGCTCTATTATAATCAATTAGAACATAACTTGCCTTACTTATGTCTTTACCAGAATGCACCAGTCTTCCAGGATCTTCCTCAAGGTTAATTCTTCTAATTCTAATCTTTCTTGCTTCAATATCCATATATCCTTCTCCCGCCAAGGAAATTTCATATTGTGTTCTTTGATAATTATTAACTAAATCATTGTAGAAATAATTTTTTCTTGAAAAATAAAACTCCCTTGGTAGTTTACAATTTAACGCAAGAGCTATTTTTATTCCTTTATATACAGATTCTTTATTTAAAACTGGTTTTGCTCCAGGATACCCGAGGCATGTTGGGCAAATTCTTGTATTTGGACCTTCATTTCCTCTAGTTGGGCAAGAGCAAAAGAGTTTACTATTCGTTAACAGCTGGACATGGCATTCGATTCCTATTTTTAGCATTTTATTTATTATTCTAAACTCTCAAGACCATACAATTTATTTTCATTCAAGTGATCAGCAGTAAACATAATTCCAACAGGCATCTTATCAACATATCCTCCATTTACATTTAAATGAGGTAACCCAGCTAAGTTCGCTCCGACAGTCAGGATATCCATCATATAATTCTGCAAGGGAGTTAATTTCCCAACTTCATTAAATTTAGGAGCAATAACAGGCATTGTCGGGCTGATTAATAAATCAACATGTTTGAATGCTCTCTTATACTCCTCAATAATTAATCTTCTAACCTTCATTGCTTTTAAATAATAAGCTTCTCTATAACCGGCCATTCTTGCAAATGTTCCAATAATAATTCTTCTCTTAGCTTCTTTTCCAAAATTTTCACTTCTTATCTTACTGAAGTATTCATTGAAATTCCCTTTTAAAGGTTCTTCAATTCCATATCTTAAACCACAATACTTAGCTAAATTTGTGCTTGCCTCAGACATTGCAAGAATATAATAACAGGCAATACCATATTTTTTAACCAAGGGAAGGGAAATTTTCTGGTAATAAAGATCATTCTTATGCAGGTAATCATACATTTTGTCCTTTATCTTATCATCAACATCCAAGCTTTCCTCAATGATTCCTATTCTTCCAACTTTGTCTTCTTTCTTGATTTCCTGCCTTAAAGAAGTAGAGTCTTTTTCATCATAACCGGAGATCACATCCATGACTAGCTTACAATCATTTGTTGTTTTTCCTATTACACCTATCTTGTCCAGGCTGTTGGCATAATCTATTAACCCATATCTTGAAACTAATCCGTATGTGGGCGTTAACCCGGAAACACCGCAGAAAGAAGCAGGGCATGCTATACTTCCTCCAGTGGATTCAGCAATTGCAACATGGGGGTTTTTTGTTATTCTTGTAAATCCAGCAGCTCCGCCAGATGATCCTCCAGTAACTCTTTTCTTGTCTATTGGATTTTTAGGAATTCTCTTACCAATACCGACATTTACATTAAAGCTTCCAAAACCAAACTCATCCTGGTTAGTTTTTCCTATGATTACAGCACCTTCATTTATCAGATGCTTGACAGCAGTTGCATTGAATAATGGCCTGTAATTGCTTAGTATTTTGCTTCCAGCAGTGCTTTCAACATCTTTTACACATATGCAGTCTTTAATAGAGACAGGCAAACCAGTTAACCTACCTTTTGGATCATTATCAGCCTTTTCAGAAAGTTCCAAAGCCAGGTCTTCGCTTATGACATTAAAATAGTTATAATCTTTGTTTATTCTTTTAGCTTCTTTCAAGATATTTTTTGTTGTTTTGATAGCAGATATCTTTCCATCTTTCACATCTTTTATGTAATTTTGTATACCCATCTATATCACTCTCGGCCCTTTGAAAAATCCATCTTTTTTGTTCTTGACATCTCTAAAAACATCTTCTTGATTCAGGCATTTCTTAACATTATCCTCTCTCAATATATTCTTTATATCAATTGGCTGAAAGGCAGGTTCAGTATATCCTGTGTTTATACTGTTTAATGCAGAAAAATACGACAAGACTTCTTCAAGCTGCGGCAACAATTCCTTAATCTCACTCTCACTTAATTTTATCCTTGCATTCTTTGCAACCATCAGTAAAATATCCCTGTTTATTTCCATAAGACATTCCACAAGTTGTTTCATTATATAAAATTATTCATAAACCAATGAATACAGCCGGGCAAGGCAGAATAAAACAATTTTTAATTTTTACATTTCATAATGGCTAGCAGATAGATTTTGTGCAGTTTTAAGATATATGCCATATAAAATTAGTTTTATCAGCCAATAAAAAGATATTTAAATATTACTGATATAATTATTACATGGTATTATCAGAAGAAAAAGCCAATGAAATAAAGGAAAGCTTTAGAAGAGAATTTCTAAGTGACCTAGATTATTTAGTGTTAAGTATAAACAGATCAAAAGAAACTGAAACCAGTCTTATTGGCGATTATTACCTTCGTTTATCTTTATATAGAGATTCACCAACTGAAATCCCTGAAACATATAAAGGTATGAAGGTTTTTTACAGCGTTCTTGATGATATATCTTTTGCTTAGCATAGTTTTCTATTAACGAGATTTATCAGCCAACTCCAGCTTAATGTTCAGCTCTTTTAGCTGTTTGTCATCAACATCACTTGGAGATCCATCCATAGGGCATTGGGCATTCTTGTTTTTTGAGGTAACCTTATTTTGGGATAAGGCAAGTAAAATTTAGAACCATTAATTATATAAAGAAAGTCATATAACGTAACATCATTAATAAAATGATAAGAGCAAGACACAAGATAAATAAGGAATTAACAGCTAAAATAGTCCAAATATTAAAAAGGCACGGAATAAAAAAAGCTGGAATTTTTGGAAGTTATGCAAGGGAAGACTATAACAAGAGAAGTGATGTTGATATATTAATAGAATTTAATGGTAGCCTATTAACATTAGTGGGTATAGAACTTGAACTAAAAAAATCTTTAAAAAGAAATGTAGATTTATTAACATACAGAGGAATAAACCATCTATTAAAAAAGAGAATACTAAAAGAGGAAATACAAATTTTATGAAAAAAGAACCGATATTCTTTATTCAGCATATTACTGAGAGTATAGGCAATATTGAATCATTTATGAAGAATATTACAAAATCTTCCTTTTTAAAAAACAAAGAAAAACAGAATGCAGTTCTTAGAGAGATAGAAATTATAGGGGAAGCAGTAAAAAATTTGCCTCTTGAGTTTACAGTTAAATATTCACATATTGAATGGAATAAAATAGCAGGTGCTAGAGATAAAATAATACATCATTATTTTGGAATCGATATAAATATAATCTGGAAAATGATTAAGGAAGACATCCCCACTTTGAAGGAAAATATGCTAAGTATTAAGAAACTATTAAACGAGAAAAAAAATTAAAAGAACGTCTTATTTCCTACCCAACTCCAGCTTAATGTTCACCTCTTTTAGCTGTTTGTCATCAACATCACTTGGAGATCCATCCATAGGGCATTGGGCATTCTTGTTTTTAGGGAATACAATTACCTCTCTGATATCAGTATACCCTAACATTAATGCTATTAACCTGTCTAAGCCTAAGCCAAAGCCAGCATGTCTGGGACTGCCGTAGCGATAAGCTTCCATTAGAAACCCGAATTTTTTCCATGCATCATCTTTCGATATCCCAATAACGTTTAAGACTTTTTCCTGTAATTCAGGTATGTTATTACGTATGCTTCCAGAAAATAATTCACATCCATTCAGTACAAAATCATATTGGTACGAAGAAACACTTCCGGGGTCATCCTCTAGTTTATCCCAGTATTTTTCTTTTGGTAGTGTGAAAGGATTGTGTGTAGCGTCCCATGATTCTGTTTCCTCATTAAACTCAAATAAAGGAAAATCAGTTACAAAACAAAATTGCCACTCATCTTTTCTAATCCTATTCAAATCTTTAGCCAATTTTTGTCTTACCTTGTCTAAAATAGAATTTGCTTTCTTAGGTGTTTCAGCTGTAAACAATAATAAATCGTTATCTTTTGCATTAACTTTTCTGATTATATCTTTTTGTATTTTTTCAGAAAAATATTTATTGATATTAGATTCAAATTTTTCATTGGCAATTTTAACCCAGGCTAATCCTAACGCCCCTTCTAATTTAGCAAATTCTGTGATAGCATCTATCTGATTCCTTGTTATATCTTTAGCTTTATCAACACATAAGCATTTTACAATAGCACCATTATTAATAGCATTTTTAAAAACTTGGAAATCAGAATTTTTTACTAAATCTGTTATAGTGTATTGAAACATCTCATATCTTAAATCAGGTTTATCTGTTCCATATTTTTCCATGGCTTCACTATAAAGGATTCTTGGAAATTTATTTTTTAATTGAATCTTTAAAACTTTTTTGAATAAACCTATAATCATTCTTTCAGTTAATTCGAAAACATCCTCAGGATTGACAAAAGACATCTCCAAATCTAATTGTGTATGCTCAGGTTGCCTATCTGCTCTTAAATCTTCATCCCTTAAGCACTTGGCAATCTGATAATAACGGTCAAACCCGGAAATCATTAATATTTGCTTGTAAATCTGAGGGCTTTGAGGCAGTGCATAAAACTTTCCACTATTCACTCTTGATGGAACAATATAATCTCTTGCACCTTCAGGAGTTGGTTTAACTAACATAGGTGTTTCCATCTCTAAAAAATCTTCTTTATCTAGAAATTCCCTTAATGTTCTTATGATATTATGCCTGAATATAAAATTTCTTTGCATAATCGGCCTTCTTAAATCTAAATATCTGTATTTTAATCTTGTATCTTCATTTGCTATTATTCTATCATCAATTTCTATAGGAGGAACTTCAGCCCTGTTTAAACTTTCAATTTTATTAACTAAGACCTCTATTCCTCCGGTTTTAATCTTATTATTGGTCATATCTTTAGGCCTTACCCTTACAACACCGGAAACAACAATTACATACTCTCTCCTTAATTTCTCAGCTTCAGAAAATAATTTTTTATCTTTAGGATCAAATACTATTTGGGTAATGCCATACCTGTCTCGTAAATCAATAAAGATCAAGCCACCATGGTCTCTCTGAGCATGAATAAACCCTCCTAGTTTAACCTTTTTTTTAACATCTTTTTCATTAAGTTCATTACATGAATGTGTTCTTATACTTGTGCTTAACATAGAATATTAATTTTATGTAATCTTATAAATCTTATTATTCTATAGGAAAGTCTAGTTGTTCTTCTTTTATGCCGATAGATATGCCGTATTTCAAAACACTTTTCCAGGTTTGCTTCTTATCTGTTAGGAATTCAAAACTTTTACCATAAAAAACAGCAATAATTTTATTTTTTTGCCAAAAATGTACATACCATTTTTGTTTTATACATCTCTTCAAATCTTCTATCTGTTTTTTAGTTGCATAAACCCAATACAAATGCCATCTACCTTTATTTCCATATTTATCAATGTCATGCTCGTTTTTAGAAACCTTAACTTTATAGACATGAAATTTGTTTATAATGCTTGGTTCTTTCAAGCTCTCAGATATTATAACCCCTTTCCATTTCTCCATAAAAAATATTGGTTTAGTATACTTTAAAAATCATTCTTTTTTTATTATTATGTATGTTTAAGACGATCTCAGAATCTGGAAGCGCAAGATATGGAAGATTAAAAACACAGCATGGAACAATAGAAACACCATTCTTTATGCCAGTAGCTACAAAAATGGGCTTAAAATTATTAAACTCTCAGGATTTAAAAGATATTGGAATAAAAGCTGTAATATCAAATGCCTTAATCCTTTATTTAAATCCTGGACTGGAATTCCTAAAAAAAGCAAAGGGCATTCATAATTTTGTAAATTATAATGGTATAATCTTTACAGATTCAGGCGGTTTTCAGATGATATCAGATAACCTATTAGTTTCTATAAATGAAGAAGCAGTAAGGTTCAGGTCTCCATTTAACAGACAGATTCATAAAATAACACCAGAAAAAGATATTAGAATTCAAAATGAGTTAAATTCAGATGTTGCAATGTGTCTTGATTATATGCCTCGTTTTGAGAATAATTATGAATCAATAAAAGAATCAATAAAGATAACATTTGAATGGGCCAAAAGATGTAAGGCCTCGCATGAAAATAAAAAGCAGTTATTGTTCTGCATTAACCAAGGGGGTACATATAAAGAATTAAGAGAAAAAAGTGCTTCATTGCTCTCATCTTTAGATTTTGATGGTTATGCTATAGGCGGTTTAGGCATTGGTGAAGGTCATGATCTGTTAAAGAGAACAGTTGATATGGCAGTTAAAAAAATGCCAAAATATAGGCCAAAATATTTAATGGGCATAGGAACTTTAAATGATATAATAGAATCAATAGGCAGAGGCATTGATATATTTGACAGCTGTTATGCAACAAGGCATGCAAGGCATGAGATGGCATTTACCTACAAAGGCGAAATAAGGCTTGGAAAAGTTAAATATGAAGAAGATTTTAATCCGATAGACAAAAATTGCAGGTGTTTTACATGTAAACACTATACAAAGGCATATATACATTATCTGATAAAAATAAATGAGCTGTCATGGAAAAGGTTAATGACGCTGCATAATGTTTATTTTATTAATAATCTGTTAAAGGAAGCAAGAACAGCAATAAAAGAAGATAATTTCAAGAGCTTTAAAAATAATTTCTTAAAGGATTATAATGTTAAGAAAACCTCGTTACAGTAAATGTTAATTTAAAAATTTTTGAATATGTTGAATCAAAATCACATAGCCTATTTTTTGTGAGATAATAGTTCAGGTCTCGGATGTATCCTCTTTTGTTTTCTACAATTACATTTGTTCTATAAGCAATTTTTCCGTTTTTTTCTTTTACTGAAAAAAATACTAACTCTTCAAGGTTTTTATTATCAATACTAAAGCTTAACCATCCCTGCTCATAATTTTGGTAACCTTCTTGGCCCATAGCAATATGGGCTAGCTTATAAGATATATCCTCATTATCAATAGATTCGATGCCGAACTTGCCACAATAATCATGTCTAACAAACCTTAACTCGCAGCAAACAGTAAAGAAATCCTTCACAGAGGCATCTTCTTCCCAGATATTAACGTTAGTAGGTTCCATAACTTTATTTAATTCAAAAAACTTATAAATGTTCTACCTTATTTCGGAATAAGACATTTTTAAAAAATTTCAGAAAACTTTAAATAGATAATCGTTTTGTATATTATTATGGCTCAGAGAATAAATTTAGAAATTGTAACTTCTGATTTTAATAAATCCAATTCTCCCAAACCCGCACAGGCACAATAGTGCCTCCATCATTTTTTGTCCTGTCTTCTTAAGATGTATCAG
Source organism: Candidatus Woesearchaeota archaeon (assembly GCA_018303005.1). GTDB lineage: Archaea > Nanobdellota > Nanobdellia > SCGC-AAA011-G17 > GW2011-AR20 > JAGVYY01. The sequence goes on along the minus strand of JAGVYY010000009.1, from coordinate 5,774 downwards.
GATATTTTCTAAAGAACATAACGGAGGAAATAAAATGAGATTAGACCAAAGAATGGAAGAATTTGAAGGAGGAAGCATAGAAGCTTTTGGGAATACCGATGGTTGTATTCCTTCTGAGAGATAAAACTATTTCTGTAATAGGCGCAGGAAGGTTAGGAACTGCAGTGGTTGATTCTCTCATTAGAAAAAGACACCAAAAAGTAATTGCAACAAGAAGAGATCAAGAAAGGCTAGAATATCTAAAACAGCAATATAAGATTGAAGTTACCAATGACAATTGCTATGCTGTTGAAAATTCTGAAGTTGTGGTTCTTAGCGTAAAGCCATATCTTATTGACGAAGTATGTAATGAGATAAAATATCATACTAAAGATAAGTTGGTAATCTCCCTTGCAGCAGCAAAGGGCATAGCAGAAATAGAGAAGATTCTTACTGATTCAAGAGTTTGTAGAGTAATAACTGGTATTTCTGTATATGATGAAGTGGCTGCATATACATTTGGCTCTCAAAAAATTAGAGAAGATGAAACTGCTGTGAAATACATTTTTGGAGTTTCAGCAAGAGAGGTAGAAGAAGGTGTTTTGGCAGATAGGACTTGGATTGCTTGTGATACAGGTTTAATAGCAAAAGCAATAGAGCACAAAATAAACTCTTTAGATGGATTGAGTAGAGAAGATGCAAGAATCATGTATGCCGCAACTCTTGAGGGGATTGCAAATAATTTGCGAAGAGGAATGACTGGAGAGGAAATCTACAATCTTGTGGCAGGTCCAGGAAGTTTTACAGGGAAATTACACGATTTCCTAATGGAAAATGGGAGCTACAATCTGATAACTGAGTGTGTAAAAAAGACAGTTATTACATGTAGAAAATAAATTTTCTAAGTCTTTTCTTTTTTTAATTAATTAAACAGAAATTCTTTTTAGCATATCCAGGTATATCTTCTATATTTTAAGAGAGATTAGGTTTCCAGAATGGTTACTTACCCAACTACTAACATTCTCAAAAAATATATAAACAGCTCTATAATTCAATAAAACATGAAATTAATAAATATAAAAAATCCAGCAAGAATCTTAGTCAGAACCTGCTTAAATGTTAAGAAAAATGAATCAGTTTTAATTATAACAGATAAAAATAAATTAACAATAGCAAGAGAGATAGAAAAACAAGCAAAGAAAATAACCGATAAGGTAAAATTAATAATTATCCCTGTTGGCAAAATTCATGGAGAAGAGCCGCCAAAAGAAGTTGCTGGGGAAATGTTGCATTATAATATTCTTATATGCCCTACAACAATGTCTCTGACGCATACTAAAGCAAGGGTAAATGCTTGTAAAAAAGGGGCAAGGGCAGTTACACTTCCCGGAATAACAGAAGAAGTTATGCAGATTATAGATATTGATTATAAAAAGATGAATGCATTAACATTAAAGTTAAAGCACATACTGGACAAATCTAAAAAAATTCATATAACTACTCCATCTGGAGCTGACATAACATTCTCAACAACAAAAAGAAAATGGGAACCAGACCTCGGAATAGTGCATAAAAACAAGGAAGAAAGCAATTTACCGGCAGGAGAAATTTATATAGCGCCAGATGAGAATAAAACTAATGGGATTATCATAATTGATTCCTTTAAGGATGATGATGCTGTTTATTGTAAGCCTAAGACAAGATTAATAGTCAAAAGCAATACAGTTGTTTACATCTCAGACAAAAAGTCAAGATTATCAAAAATTTTTAACACAGTAAAGAATGCCACTAATATTGCAGAGTTAGGAATAGGAACAAACTATAAAGCAAAGGTAATTGGGAATATACTTGAAGATGAGAAATGCAAGGGAACTGTACATATAGCTTATGGAAATGCAGCTGCTATGGGTGGAGAAGTGTATTCAACCGTGCATTTGGATTGTATCCTGTTTAAACCAACGATAAAAACAGAACATAATATAATAATGAAAGATGGAAAATTTTTAATATGAGAATAAAAGAGTTTCAGAGTTATTTAAAAAACAAAAAAATAGATTACTGCTTATTATTAAATTCAGAAAAGTCCATAGACCACAATTTTACTTATTTTACACAAATCCCTGAATCAATGGCAGTTTATTCTCTGCTAATAATCCCCGGAACTAAAAAACCATTCTTACAGGTCTCAAATTTAGAATATTCAATAGCTAAAAAATATTCAAGAATTAAAAGAATATTCAAGATTAATAAAGAACCGTTAAAACAATTAAAATCATTGGTAAAAGGAAAGAAAATTGCAATAAACAAGAATAACATAACTCTAAACCAATATAGATTATTAAAAAAAGAATTGAAAGCAAAATTTGTTGATATTTCTAGGTCTCTGTTAAAGCTAAGATCTGTAAAAACAGAAGAAGAAATTAAACTACTTAAAAAGTCTTGTTCTTTCTCTTCTTTAATAATGAAAAAAACGATTAATTATTGCAATAAAAATAAAACAGAACTTCAAGTAAAAAAATTTATTGAAGATGAAATTAAAAAATTGAATTTAGAACCTTCATTTCCTCCCATTGTAGCTTCCGGAATAAACTCCTCTAATCCACATCATCTTTCAACAAATAAAAAACTAAATGGATTTACAGTTATTGATTTAGGTGTTAAATACAAAAATTATTGCTCAGACATTACAAGAACAATTTATATAGGAAAATCAGATAAAAAAGAGATTGAAATTTATAATAAAGTTCTAGATGTAAATAAAGAATCAATAAAATCAAAAACAATTTCTTGTTCTAAATTATTTATCAATGCTAAGAATAAACTAGGTAAATATTTTATACATGGTCTAGGCCATGGAATAGGAATTGAAATACATGAATTCCCAAATTTAAAAGAGCTATCAAGGGATAAATTAAAAGAAAATACAGTTTATACAATAGAACCGGGTTACTACAAGGGAAGAATCGGAGTAAGGATAGAAGATTCAGTTTATGTATTAAAAAGCAAAAAAGAAATTCTAACAAAAGTTAATAAAAATTTGGTTATTAAATAAAATGAATAGTGAAATAGAAAGAAAGTTCCTAGTTAAGGATTTACCAGATTTATCTAGAAAGAAATCAATTCACTATGAAAGATATTTTCTGAAAGTAAGCCCAGATTATGAAGAAAGGATTCAAAGAAAAGGAAGCGTATACGAGCTTGAGAAAAAATTCAATTTGTCAAAACTATCAAGAAAAACAGAAAAATTAGAAATCTCAAAAGAGCAATTCGATAAATTAAAGAAAGGTGCATCAAAGTCAATAATAAGAGAAAGTTACACAATCTCAAAAAATCCAAGCGTAACAGTAAAGATATATCATGGTGATTATAAAGGATTAATAAGAGCAGAGGTGGAATTTAAATCTGTTAAAGAGGCGAAAATCTTTAAGCCATTGAAATGGTTTGGGAAAGAAATAACAAATACTTCGTTAGGAAAAGATTCTAAGCTTATAAACATTAATAAAATAGAATTCAAAAAATTAATAAATATTTACAAACAGGATAACAAATAATTATGGAAATATTTACTTTTGGAAAAAATCATTATTATATCTCATCGGATTTTTACAACAAAAATAGTTCATTAAGCTATTTAGAGAAACATCTTGAGACAATGGTAGGATTATTTACAAAAAGAAAATCATTTTTGGAGTTATTAAAAATCCATAGCCATAATCAAGGTTTAGAAGGATACATTCTGTTTGATGCACACGCATCTGAAAACTGTGATTCATGGATGTTTATAGATAATAAACAAAAATTCAGCATTCAAGACTGGATAGATGAAGTAGATGGTATTGGACGGGTAATATTACTTTTTTGTTGTAATACTTATAATTATGATATTCACTCAAAAAAATCAGTTGTTATACATCCTAAAAGTGATATCAGCATTCGAGACCTAAAAAGGAGAAGTAGAAATCTTAGAATCTATTTTCCTAATCAGGGATATCTAGATTATAAGTATTACACGCTTAGAAGATTAATTAAAACTATAGAAGAAAAATCTTTTGAATTTTTTTGATTATAATATGACCTATACATTAAAATCTCTTTTTTAAAAAACTTACCTCTCACAAAAAAATAAATTACTTAGTGCCTTTTTCATAAAATTTGGTCCATTTAATATTTCTTGATTTCCTGTTAAGTTTCAGCATATTTTTTTCACATTTGCTCTTGCAGAATCTTAGGATTCTGGAATCATTTCTAATCAATGTGACACCTGAACCAAGCTTTATCAGATTCCCGCAAAAACTGCAATTACTCATTTTATTTTCTTCCCTGGGTTAATTTTCTTGATTCTATTTCAGTTTCCCTAAGCATTAAGACATCTTCAACTCTTATTGGACCTTTAACATTTCGCCTTAATATTTTCCCAGAGTCTCTCCCTTCAAGTATCTTACATCTCACTTGGGTTACTTCTCCTCTCATTCCAGTTTTTCATAGAAAACAATGTACTTGATGGTTGAGAGAACACCATCTTAACATTTCCTTGTCTAGGGTTTTCATTTTTCCCTTTCTTGCCTTTTTCTATCATGTTAGCCTAATTTATTCAATTATTTTTTAAGTTTGATGCTTATCTCTCTTATGATCTCCTTAGCATCACCTTCCTGTATTATCGCAATGCTTGCAGTCGGCACATCAAGGCCACAGGAAGCTCCAAGGTCTTCTTTGCTAGGGACATGCACATAAAGTATGTTTTTTTCATCGCATAAAATAGGCAGGTGCATTATTATCTCAGGTGGGTTGACATTTTCTGCAATGACAACAAGTTTGGCAATACCCTTTTCTATAACTTTAGTGACTTCATTAGTGCCTTTTCTTATCTTTCCTGTCTTCTTAGCAATTTCAACAGCTTCATAAGCTTTTTCTTGTAATTCTTTTGAAACTTCAGCCATTTTATTCCTCCATAATTATAATACTATATCTTAATAGGCATAAAATAGGTTTAAAAATCTTTTGGAATGAAATAATATCAGGATAACACAGGAATAAAATTATTATCCAATATGGCTTATAATCATACCAATATAGGAAGTTATCCCGGTAAATACATATATAACTCATGTTATATATACAAAAATGATTAGAACTGATAATTACAACTAATGGTTATTTTTTTATTAACAATTATTTCAATCGAAATCCAATTATTGTATGTAACTCAATAATTCAATATAATGTTCTATATGATTACAGAACATATTTAATAATCTAATTAAGAATATAAACCACATAACCACAAGTCAAACGCGTCAAATATAGACTGACTTATACAGATATATGACTGACTTAATTAATTCTTTATCGACGGTAAATTTATATATCAGTAAATCTCAATGAATATATCAAAATTATACATAATAATAAAAAGAGGTCCAATGAATAGACTCAATTATCTTTTAGTATTATTTTTTTTACTAACATTAGGAACTGTAGACGCCCAGCAAACAATAAAAGTTCTCGGGACAGAAGTTTCAATGATAGTGTTCTTTCCATTGATTATTATAGCCTTATGTCTTCTTATCTTTATAGTAATATTCATCAAAGATACCTTTTCCAGTAATCAGGAAAAAGCTGAAGAGAAGAAAGAGCAAAAAGCAGCAGAACAAGTCATGGGGGAAAATAAACCTCTAAAAGTGAAGAAACCTGAAGAAAAGCAAAAAGAAAAGAAGAATTATACAAAACAGATCAATAATCTGAACTTATCTTTTAATGAATTAAACCAGCAGGAAGCTCTCGACAGGTTCTCGGCT